>JAODMR010000159.1 GCA_025465475.1 Micrococcaceae bacterium | reverse complement strand
TGCGGCTCCAACCGGTGTTGGGCCAAACCAGTATCGCGACAGGGACGGAACTGACCCTCGCTGTCGTTCCCGCCGGAAGATACGAGCGGCATCCCACCACGCGATGGGACCGCCTTAACGTCCTCGGACCGTCGCAGCACTTCATCCGGCTGGATACTGCTGCCGGCATTCTGGATTTGGCAGGTGGCCCGGCAACGCTGAGCTCGCTTGAAACGAGCCTGGCAGACCACCCGGCGCCGCAATCCCCCGCACCCTGAGTGCCGCGCACCGCCGCGCCCAACGGCTCCGCCTGACCCGGTAGGTTCCCTCCCCGCGTCGGTCCGTCCCTGCGTTCCCTGCGTAGCCGGTGATCAGCACCAGGGCGATCAGACACTCATCAGAATCCCTCCAAAGTCGGAACGTGTGCCGTGGACAACAGCGCCCAAAACTCTTGACCCCCGATAGCTACCGATATATCGTTAGTTATCGCCGAAGCATCGGCGACCAAAAAATCAATGGTCAAGGAAAGGGCGATGCCACCATGAAGGGCATGCACGAAAACAACAAGTATCCCGACGCTGATTCAGAGGCCGGGCGGTTCGGGCGGGGCAGAAGTCATCGCGGACCGCACGGTCACGGCGGCTTCGGACCAGGCCGGGGCTTTGGACCCGGCCGGGGCTTCGGACCGGGCTTTGGACCGGGGTTTGGAGGTGGCGGTCCACGCCGCGCGAACCGTGGGGATGTCCGCGCCGCGATCCTCTCCCTGCTGGCGGAAGCACCGTCCAACGGTTATGGGCTGATCAAGTCCATCGAGGAGAGGACCTCGGGCGCTTGGCGGCCCAGCCCCGGCTCGGTCTACCCAACACTGCAGCAGCTCGTTGATGAAGAACTGATCATCCCTGTCGGTGAAGGCCGGCGCACTGAATTCACGCTGACCGATACAGGAAAGGCCTACGTCGCTGAGCACGCCGAGGAATTGGACAACGCCTGGAACACGGACCCGGACGGCAACGGACCGGCATTCCACCAGAGCGTAGGCAAGCTGATGGGAGTGATCCACCAGTTCCGGTTTGCCGCCACCGACGAGCAGCGCAACGCCGCGATCGAAAAAATCGATGAGGCCCGCCGCGCGCTGTACCACATCCTGGCTGACTAACGGGTGGAATCAGTGGATGTCCGCGGCATCCCCTGAAAAACCATTGACACTCCGGATTCCCGGGTCTAACCTACAACCAAATGGTTGTAGATAAGCCCAGTGAAGCCGACCTCGATCGCCTGTTTCAGGCCTTCGCGGACAGAACCCGGCGTGACATTCTGACCCGGGCCCTGAACGCCGAGTATTCGGTTTCCGAACTGGCAGCTCACTACGCCATGAGTTTCGCCGCTGTTCAGAAGCACGTTGCCGTGTTGGAGCGCGCTTCCCTTGTCACCAAGGAAAAGCGCGGAAGGGAGCAGATTGTGCGCGTTCAGGTGGAAGCATTGCGCCGGGCGCGGCGGCTGCTCGACGAGTACGAGAAGGTCTGGCGCGACCGCGCCGACCGAATCGCTGACATTCTCACCGAAGGAATGAAAGGGCAACCGAAATGACCGTCATCAATACCAGCAAGGACCCCGCGGCGCTGACCCTCACCATCGAGGCGGAATTCGACGCCGAGGTGGAGCGCGTCTGGCAGATCTGGGAGGACCCGCGGCAGCTGGAGCGCTGGTGGGGCCCGCCCACCTGGCCGGCTACGTTCTACAGCCATGACTTTGTGCCCGGCGGCAAGGCCGGCTATTACATGACCGGCCCCGAGGGTGAGAAGGCTGGTGGCTGGTGGAAGTTCACCGTTATTCAGGCCCCGACCCGGCTTGAGTTCGAGGACGGATTCGCCGATGAGGAGGGCAAGCCCCAGGACGAGATGGGCGCCACCCGCGCGATCGTGTCACTGGAGGACCTGGGTGGCCGCACGCGAATGACGATCGTGTCCTTTTTCGAATCGGCCGAGCAGCTTGAGCAGATGGTGGCCATGGGCATGGAGGAGGGCATGCGCGAGGCCGCCGGCCAGATCGATGCGATCATCGCGGAGCCGGCCCGCACCTAGGAGTATCGGCACGGACCTAGGAGTTACGGCCCGGACCTAGGAGTCACGGCCCGGACCCGCAGTAACGCGGCCCCAGGGCTGACCCAGGGGTGCCCCGTCGCCACGTTCGACGTCGGGACGGGGCACCCTTTGTCTGGTCCCCTCAGGGGAGGATCAGAACAAAGACGAGGTTCGAGCCGAACGGATCACCGTTCGAAGCGACCCAGACCCTCTTGTTGCCGAGTAATGCATCCTTAGCCAGCTCAAACGCCCACTGCGGCCACGTGGACGAGAAGCCGCCTCCGTTCAGTACGTTGAATTGCACCGCGAAAGCACCCGAGGAGTATTGCCCTGCGAAGGCGATGGTGCCGGTAGCACTCTGAAACCCCGCTGCGGCCGCAGCATCAGCGATTTCCGGCGAGACACCGGGCAATTCTGCCCCCGTGGTCCGCAGGTCAGCGGTCATCTGGGAAATAGCTGCTGACGTCTTGGCATCCGGTGATGAATCCATGGCTTTCTCCATCCGTCGATGAGTCCCCGATCGTCCGGGGCCATGCGACAAGAGCAGCACGCAAGGCGTTATTGCGGTGTTACAAGCCCCTGGACAGCAGTCTCCCGCTCCGCATGCTGATGGAGATCCCTGGGGCTCATTCCGCTGCAAGCAGCTTCAATTCCACATGCCGCCCTTCTCGAAGGGGTAGCTTCCTGTCCGGGTGACACGAGTAGGCTGAGGACCACTAGACCATTAAGGCTGGGTTCACGCGGCCCCCTGCGAACGCAGACGTCGACGAAAGCGTCGCCAACCGGAACGGAGGTTCTGCCATGCCACAGGTGAGACGCTTCGACCACGTCGGCATCACTGTTGCGGACCTCGACGCGGCAACGGCTTTCTTCGTTGGGCTGGGGCTTGAGGTCGAGGGCCGGATGTTCATGGAGGGCGAGTTCGTGGACACAGTTATCGGCATCCCCGACTCCCGCAGCGAGATCGTCATGCTACGGGCCCCCGACGGAGGTTCCGGCGTGGAGCTCTCAAGCTTCATCCGGCCGGACTCCCAGCCGGGGTCTCCCGCGGCAATGTCCACGGAACTGGGATTGCGCAACGTGGCCTTCGAGGTGGATCACCTTCAGGCAATCGTCGAACGCCTTGCTGCGGACGGCTACGGCCTGATTGGCGGCGTGGGTCAATACGAGCACATCTGGCGCATGGCCTACGTCCGTGGACCGGAAGGAATCATTGTGGCCCTTGCAGAGCGCATGGGCTAACGCGGACCACGAGCCGGCCCGCACTTCGGCCAGCAGTATCTGGACGCTGACATGACCGCCAGGGACGATACTGGCTACATGCAACGCTTCGTGCCTGAATACACCGCGAACCTGCCGCGCTGGTGACGCAGCCCATGCCGCGGCCGCAGCAGCAGCCGCCGGAAATGGCGCGGCCGCAGGAAATGCGGAACGTTACCGGCTACCTGTACCCATGGGACATCCTCGGGGACCCCGACGCCGCTGCCCGGGTCCTCGCAACGGGGGTCGACCGGGTCGCGTTGGCAGCGGCGTACCACTCGGTCCGCGCCGCCACGCCCCGGCATCCGGAACGCCGCGTCGTCAACGCCCGGACAGCGGCCCTGTACGTGCCGGTGAGCAATGCGTGGGACAATCAGGCGTTGATACCGTCGGACGCCGCGGAGTGGACCGGGTCTGGGGACTCCTTCTCCACCGCCGCGGCGGCATTGCGTACTGTTGGCCTGCCCGTGGACGCATGGATAGTGCTGACCCACTCCAGCGCCGTGGGAAGCCAGCATCAGCAGCTGTGCGTCCAGAACGCGTTCGGCGAAACCTACCGGCACGCTTTATGCCCCACGCAGCCGGCCGTTCGCCAGTATGCCGCCACCCTGGTGTCACAGGTGATGGAACACGGCCGGCCCGACGGGTTGGTGCTGGAGGCTGCCGGCCCCCTGGGATTCGGCCACCAGAACCAGCATGAGAAAACGGAGGGTGCAGAGTATTCGCCCTGGGTCCAGGCACTGCTGTCCCTGTGCTTCTGCGGTGCCTGCCGCTCCGCCTACCAGGCGCGGGGGTTGTCAGTCGAAACCTTCCAGCACCGTGTCCGGGAGGAGGTGGTCCTGCAGGGCGACGATCCGCAGGGCACACCGGACACGGCAGCCGCCGCAGAGGAGTTCCTGCCGCTGCTGCAGGTTCGGTGGGATTCCGCTGCCGCCCTGGTGGATGCCTGCCTGGCCGCGATCGCGGAATCCGGAACAGAGCCGAGGATCTCGCTGCATGCCTCTGCCGATCCGTGGTCCACCGGCCCGTTCGTCTCGGTGGAAGCACTCCGCCGCAGCCAGCTGTGGTCACGCATCGCCGACGTGACCGCGGTCGTTCCCTGCTGGGGGGACGCTGCGCAAGGGACCGCAACGGTGTCCGCCCTCCGGGCGGCGGCACCGGACGCGCGGATCGGCTCGTACGTGCTGCTGTTGCCGCCCAAGGCCGCCGACGCCGGAACCATGTCAGGGGAGTGGAAAGCGCTGCTTGCGGCAGGAACCAGTGAACTCCACCTCTACCACCTGGGACTGGCGTCCACCCGCCGGCTCGACGCGGCAGCGGAGGCCCTGACCGGGGAGGCACTATCCGGGGAGGCTTGAAAGGACAGCACGAAAGGGGCTGCAGGCAGAGACCAGTGGCCCATCCCTCAGGTGCTGCCCCGTCTTCGGGATGTGAAGACCGTAGTATGCGTGGACAGGCCTGAACGGCGTCGGTTGATACCAGGAGGGCATCATGTTCACGTTCGATCAGCTGTCGGCCTTTGTGGCCGTCGCGGAGGAACTGCATTTCGGCCGGGCAGCGGAGCGGCTCAACATGACCCAGCCGCCCCTGAGCCGGCAGATCCAGAAGCTGGAAAAAGCCGTAGGCGCCGACCTGCTGACCCGCGACCATCGCAAGGTGGAGCTGACACCGGCCGGCCGTGCCTTCCTGGATGAGGCCCGGCGGCTGATGGTGCTGGCCGAGCAGGCGCCCGTGATGGCTCGGCGCATCGCGTCCGGCCGCTCGGGCCTGCTCCGGATCGGATTCACCGCTGCCAGCGGCTTCAGCATCCTCGGTCCCCTGCTGGAGGAGATCGCCAGTGTCCTGCCCGACGTCGATCTGGACCTCCACGAGCTGGTTACGGGCGAGCAGCTTGCCGGCCTGCAGACCGGCGAGCTGGACCTCGGCCTTGCCAGGCCGCCCTTTGATTCCGAGATGTTCGATTCACACCTGCTGTACCGCGAAGCCATGGTGCTGGCCGTCCCGTCGGGCCATCGGCTTGCCGGACTTCATCGCCCCATCACGGCGGGCGACCTCGGGAACGAGCCCCTCATTCTGCACTCCCCAACACATGCACGGTACTTCTACGACGTCGTGGTCCGCATGATCCCGCTCCAACAGGCCAACGTGGTCCATACCGTCAGCCAGATTGTCACCATGGTCTCGCTGGTCGCCGCGAAGCGGGGCGTCGCTTTCGTCCCGGAATCAGCCAGGCTGCTGGGTATCGCGTCGGTCGATTTCCTGCCATTGGAGAGCGGCCCCTCCGACCACATCGAACTGCATGCGATCTGGAACCGCACCGTCAGGAACCCCGCACTGGCCCAGGTCCTGCAAACCCTGAAGGCCCGCGATGCCGGATCCTCCGGATCATTCCCTTCGCCACCCTAACGGGCTGGCGGTAATGCCCGAAAGGTATCAGTGCAGACCTAAAAGCTCTTGGACAGGCATCGCCGTGCCACCTACCGTGGAGGGAAAGCATTACTCCCCCGCCGCAGCCATTGGCGCCGACGCAAAGGACCCCACCATGAGCACCTATCAGCCCCAGGAACTGGCCAACGTCCTCAAAGAGGGGCTGCTCTCCTTCCCGGTGACCTCGTTTGACGCGCAACTGCAGTTCGATGAGGAAAACTACCGCAAGCATCTGGCGTGGCAGGCCAGCTTTCCGGTAGCCGGGCTCTTCGCGGCCGGAGGCACGGGTGAAGGCTTCTCACTGACACCGGCAGAATCGGAGCGCGTGGTGCGGACCGCTGTTGAGGAAGTCGGCAGCATTGTTCCGGTGCTGGCGTCCGCCGGCGGATCAACCGCCCAGGCCATCGAGAATGCCCGGGCTGCCGAGGCGGCCGGAGCTGACGGCATCCTGCTGCTTCCGCCCTACCTGACCGAGGCTGACCAGGGCGGTCTGATCGACCATGTGAGCGCCATCTGCAAGGCCACCTCCCTTGGCGTGATCATCTACAACCGCGCCAATGCCATCTACAAGGACACCACGGTGGCCACTTTGGCGGATCGGCACGAGAACCTGATCGGCTTCAAGGACGGCGTGGGCAACCTTGAGCACGACGCCCGCGTGTACGCGAAGCTCGGTGATCGCCTGTTCTACCTGGGCGGACTGCCGACGGCGGAAACCTACGCCCTCCCGCTGCTGCAGCTGGGCATGAGCACGTACTCGAGCGCCATGTACAACTTCGTTCCGCAGTTCGCCCTCGATTTCTACCAGGACGTCCGCAACAACGACCGCGTCGCGGTCAACCAAAAGCTCAACGAGTTCGTCATCCCATACCTAGACATCCGTGACCGGGTCAAAGGCTATGCCGTCTCGATCGTCAAGGGTGGCCTCGACGCCATTGGTCGTTCCGCCGGTGGAGTCCGCCCGCCGTTGCAGAATCTGGCGCCGCAGGACCTGGCTGACCTCAAGGCCCTGATCGCCACCGTTTCCTAGAAAGGAACAACCGTGACCCTCACCGGACACTCCCTGATCGCCGGACAATCCGTCCCCGGCGAAGGCAAAACCACCTTTGCGTACAACCCGGCGACCAACGAACAGTTGCAGCCGGCCTACACACTTCTGACTGAAGATCAGCTTCGGGCAGCAACCTCTGCGGCGGCTGAGGCTTTCGCCTCCTTCAGCTCCTTGGACCCAGAAACCCACGCCGCATTCCTGGACGCCATCGCCGACAACATCGAAGCCATCGGCGAGGACCTGATCGCCCGTGCCGGCCAGGAGACGGGCCTGCCCCAGGCCCGGCTGCAGGGTGAGCGAGCCCGCACCACCGGCCAGCTCCGGCTCTTCGCCGACGTCGTCCGCCAAGGCGACTTCCGCGGGGTTCGCATCGACCCCGCGCTGCCCGACCGCGCACCCATGCCTCGCGCCGACATCCGCCAGCGCCAGATCCCGCTGGGCCCGGTAGCGGTCTTCGGCGCCAGCAACTTCCCGTTTGCCTTCTCCACGGCGGGAGGGGACACGGCCTCGGCCCTGGCAGCGGGTTGTCCGGTGGTATTCAAGGCCCACAACGCCCACCCCGGTACCAGCGAGCTCGTCGGCCACGCCATTACGAAGGCCGTTAAGGATGCCGGCCTGCACCCGGGCGTTTTCTCCCTGATCTATGGCCCGGGCAGCAGCATTGGCCAGGCACTTGTGGCGGATCCCGTCATTAAGGCCGTTGGCTTCACCGGCTCCCAAAGTGCCGGCATCGCCCTGATGCGTACCGCCGCCGCACGGCCGGAGCCCATTCCGGTGTACGCGGAGATGTCCTCGCTCAACCCGGTCTTCGTCTTCCCCGGTGCCCTTACCGGCGATATTGACGCGCTGGCCCAGCAGTACGTCGCCGCCGTGACCGGCAGTTCCGGGCAGCTGTGCACCTCGCCGGGCCTGCTGTTCGCCCCGGCCGGTGAGGCCGGCGACAGGCTGGCAGCCGCCGTCGGACGGGCTGTTGCCGCCTGTCCCGGGCAGACCATGCTGACCGCCGGCATCGCCAACTCCTGGAACTCCGGCACCGAGGCGCTCAGCGCCGCGGCCAACGTGACGGTCGTCGGAACCGGAACCCCCGGTCCCACCCAGAACGCGCCGGCGCCGGCCATTTACGGCACCGAAATCGGCAACTTTGTCAGCAACGACGTGCTGCACGCCGAGATCTTTGGCGCGGCCAGCCTGGTGATCCGCTACTCCTCAGCCGAGGAACTGGTCGAGGCCACCCACCGGATTGAGGGGCAGCTCACCGCATCCCTGCAGCTCACCGAAGAGGACTACCCCACCGTCGCGCAGCTGCTGCCGGTGCTGGAGCAAAAAGTGGGCCGGATCATCGTCAACGGCTGGCCCACCGGCGTCGAAGTCGGCCATGCCATGGTTCACGGCGGGCCGTTCCCCGCCACGTCCGATACGCGCACCACGTCGGTCGGTACGCTGGCCATCAACCGCTTCCTTCGGCCCGTCGCATATCAGAACCTCCCCCAGGAGCTGCTCCCGGCATCGCTGCAGGACACCAATCCGTGGCGGTTGAACCGCCGCATCGACGGCACCGTTGTCCAGGCGGATTCCGCCATGGCCGACACGGGAAACTAGGTCCAACGCATGACCGGTCAGCCGATGATTGCCCGCGTGGAAGTGGTTCCGGTCGCGGGCCACGACAGCATGTTGATGAACCTCAGCGGAGCCCACGGGCCGTTTTTCACCCGGAACGTGGTGCTGGTGACAGACTCCGAGGGCCGGACCGGCCTCGGCGAGGTCCCCGGCGGCGAGAAAATCCGCAGCACTATCGAGGCCGCGGGCGTGCTGATCATTGGCGAGCCGGTGGCGCGGTACCGGTCCCTGCTGCGCACGGTCACCGTGGCATTCGCGGACCGGGACGCCGGCGGCCGTGGGGCGCAGACCTTTGACCTGCGCACCACGGTCCATGCGGTCACTGCCATCGAGTCCGCTCTGCTGGACCTGCACGGACAATTCCTTGGCGTTCCGGTTGCCGAGCTGCTTGGCGACGGCCAGCAACGCAACTCGGTGCCGATGCTGGGTTACCTGTTCTTCGTCGGCGACACCGCACGCACGGATTTGCCGTACGTGGTCGAGGAGGCTCCGGCTGACCGGTGGGAACAGCTCCGCCGCCGGGAAGCCATGACTCCGGAGGCTGTGGTCGCCCAGGCCGAAGCGGCGCAGGAGCGCTACGGGTTCAGCGACTTCAAACTCAAGGGCGGTGTCCTCTCCGGCGACGACGAGGTGGACGTGGTCCTTGCGCTGGCCGAACGCTTTCCGGACGCGCGGATCACCCTCGACCCCAACGGCGGCTGGCTCCTCAAGGACGCCGTCGGCCTGGGCCGACGGATGCAGGGCGCGGTCGCTTACGCGGAGGACCCCTGCGGGGCCGAAGGCCGCTTCTCGGGTCGGGAGGTTATGGCGGAATTCCGCCGGGCCACCGGGCTGAAAACTGCTACCAACATGATCGCCACGGACTGGCGGGAAATGTCCCACGCCATCCGCGGCAATGCCGTGGACATTCCCTTGGCCGACCCGCACTTCTGGACCATGCACGGTTCCGTCCGCGTGGCCCAGCTGTGCCACGAATTCGGCCTGACCTGGGGCTCGCACTCCAACAACCACTTCGACATTTCCCTTGCCATGTTCACTCACACCGGCGCCGCCGCGCCCGGCGACATCACGGCGCTGGATACCCACTGGATCTGGCAGGACGGCCAGGGTCTCACCAGAAACCCGCTGCAGATCAAAGGCGGCGCCATCGAAGTTCCTAGCGCTCCCGGTCTGGGTATCGAGCTGGACCGCCCCGCCCTGGACCAGGCACACCAGCTGTACCTGGAGCATGGGCTGGACGCACGCGATGACAGCATCGGCATGCAGTACTACATCGACGGTTGGTCCTTTGACCCCAAGCGCCCGTGCCTGGTGCGTTAGGAGCGTTCCACCCCCGCGCAGCTTCCCGGATCACCGGGACTGGCCCGGAGCCTAGACTTACGGTCTATGACGTCCCGATCTCCTGATCCCCTGGGCCGGCGCGCCACCATCCTGGACGTTGCCGCCGCCGCCGGCGTCTCCCGGCAGACCGTCACCCGCGCCATGAACGGCATGGCGGGCATTAGCCCGGCAACCCGCGAGCGCGTCCAGAAACTGGCCGCTGACCTGGGCTACTCACCCAGCCGTTTCGCCAAAGGCCTGGTACAGGGAGCCCGCATCTCCGTGGGCCTGGCCATCCCCGACCTGACCAACCCCTACTTCCCCGCGTTCGCATCAAGCGTGGTGGAGGCAGCCACCCAGCGGCACTGGAACGTGGTGATGGACGACTACGGCCACGGAACCGGAAGCTCTTTGGATGCCGTCGCCCGGCTGGCCCCCCAGGTAGATGCCCTGATCGGCTACCTCGGAGAGGACTCCGATGATGCCCAAGCCCTGATGGGCCGACGCCCCGTCGTGGTGCTGGACTATCCGGTGAGCCAGGCTGCCGGCGGCATTTCCTTCGACTACCGCCATGCGGCCCGGCTTGCCCTAAACCACCTGACGGCTCGCGGGTGCACGAACATCGTTTACCTGGATTCGGACCAGGGCGGCACGGCTGCCGGTCGTGGTGCTGCAGTTGCCGCCATGGCAGCCGAAGCCGGCGTCAGCCCGACGATCTGCCATGCCGCCCCCTCTGCAAGCGCGGCCCGGGAGGCCATCGCGGTGCTGGCAGCGGGCTCGAATCTCTTTGACGGACTCCTGGTTTTCAACGACCTGATGGCCGCCGGAGCACTCAAGGCCCTGCAGGACTCCGGCAGATCCGTGCCCGGCGACTGCGCCGTGATCGGCATGGACGGCATCCCCTTGGGAGAACTGGTGACTCCCGAACTGACCACACTCTCCCTGAACCTGCGCACCGTCGGCCGCACCGCCGTCGACCTGCTGGAAGGGCTGCTGTCCGGCTCCGTTCCGGCCCACAGCAAGGACGCGTCCCTGACCCTCCGACATGAGTTGATTCTCCGTCAATCGGCCTGACACCCTCCACCAGTTGGTTTGACGCTGTATCAGCCACCCACCATGCCCCTACTCAAACGAAACCGGACAGGCTAAGCTGGTTCGAGCGCCGTGAACGTTCACGTCTAGCCCGCTCCTCCCTTTGCAGCAAGGAACCTCCATGCCAGATCAGTCCCGCTCCGCAACGGCAGACAGTGCCCTGCATGCTGTCATCGACGGCTCGTCCCGCAGCCTTGACCTCGCGGCAAAGGACATCGCGGAGCTGTCATCCACGGCGCCGGGCAGGGGCAGCCTTTCCCCGCGGGCCTACCTGACCAGTGACGCCCCAAAGGCCTCGCTCAACGGCGAATGGCAGTTCCGGATCAGCTCCGACGTGCGCTCGGCGCCCGCCGACGGATGGCAGCAGGGCAAGGACCTGACCGGGTTCGAAAGCCTGCAGGTCCCCTCCAGCTGGTCGATGCACGGCCACGGATCCCCCGCGTACACGAACGTGCAGTTCCCGTTCGCCGTCGAACCACCCCACGTCCCCGAGGCGAACCCCATCGGTGACCATGTGCTGGCCTTCACCGCCGGGCCCGAGTTCCTTCCCCATGCTGTGCTGCGGTTCGACGGCGTCGACTCGGCGGCAACGGTGTGGCTCAACGGCCAGGAGCTCGGCACCACGCGCGGCAGCCGGCTGGCGCACGAATTCGACGTCTCGGGCGTGCTGGTGGAGGGAACCAACACCCTCGCCGTCCGCGTGGCCCAGTTCTCCGCCGCCAGTTATGTGGAAGACCAGGACATGTGGTGGCTCCCCGGCATTTTCCGCGACGTCACGCTCCAGGCACGGCCCGACGGCGGCATTGACGATGTGTTCGTTCACGCCGGTTTCGACTTCCTCACCGGCGAAGGCACCCTCACGGTGGAGGTGAGCCGGAACGGCCAGCCGATTGACGCCGTCGTCCGCGTTCCCGAACTGGACCTGGAACTGGCCGCCGGCACCGAGGCGCGCATCCCCGGCGTCGAACCGTGGTCAGCCGAAATTCCCCGGCTGTACGACGCGACCGTAAGCACCTCAGCCGACTCCATAGCGGGCGAGACGGTCACGCTGCAGCTCGGCTTCCGCAGCATCACCATTGAAGACGCCCAGTTCAAGGTCAACGGCCGACGCATCCTGCTGCGCGGCGTCAACCGCCACGAACACCACCCGCGGCTGGGCCGTGTGGTGCCGCGTGAGGTGGTCGAGGCGGAGCTGCGGCTCATGAAGCAGCACAACATCAACGCCATCCGCACTTCGCACTACCCGCCGCACCCTGAATTCCTGGCCCTGGCCGACCAGCTCGGTTTCTACGTGGTGCTCGAATGCGACCTGGAGACTCACGGGTTTGTGTACGACGGCTGGGCGCAAAACCCCAGCGATGATCCGCAATGGGAGCCAGCCCTGCTGGACCGGATGCGACGCACCGTGGAGCGGGACAAGAACCACCCGTCGGTGATTATGTGGTCGCTGGGCAATGAGGCGGGCACCGGCCGGAACCTTGCAGCCATGTCCCGCTGGACCAAGGAGCGGGACCCGTCCCGTCCCATCCATTACGAAGGGGACTGGTCCTCCGCCCACGTTGACGTCTACTCCCGCATGTACGCGAGCCAGGCCGAAACGGCACTGATCGGGCAGGGCATCGAGCCGGCCCTGGACGACGCGGAACTGGACGCACGACGCCGGGCCATGCCCTTTGTGCTCTGCGAATACGTGCACGCCATGGGTAACGGCCCCGGCGGCATGACCGAATACCAGCAGCTTTTCGAGCGGCATCCCCGGCTGATGGGCGGATTCGTCTGGGAGTGGCTGGAGCACGGCATCACCGTCCCCTCCCCCGACGGCGGTGAGCACTTCGCCTACGGCGGGGACTTTGGCGAGGAGGTCCACGATGGCAACTTCGTCACCGACGGCCTGGTGGACGCCAACCGCAAACCCCGGCCCGGACTCCTGGATTTCAAGCGAGTGGTCGCACCGCTGCGCATCGATGTCGCGGACGACTGGTCCGGTTTCACCCTCCGCAACGGCTTCGACTTCGCGGACACCTCGGCGTTCAGCTTCCGCTACACGGTGGAGGCCGCCGGAGTCACGCTCGACGCCGGGACGGTGGACGTTGCGCCGTTGGCCGCGCAGGGCGAAACCTCGGCGTCCTTGCCGGACAGCGTCGCGGCGCTTGTGAGCTCCGGCTTGCCCGGCACGGGGCCGGCGGTGCTGACCGTCAGCGCTGTCCTGGCCGACGATGCGGCCTGGGCTGGCCCCGGCCATGAGGTCGCCTGGGGCCAGGCGGTCCACGAGCCTGCTCCTACTCCCCTGCCCCGCGCGCTGGAGAGCGTCGAAGCCTCCCAGCGTGAGCTGCGGCTGGGCTCCGCCGTGTTCAGCCGTAGCACCGGCCTGCCAACCAGCATCGGCGGCCTCCGCGTGGAAAGATTCGGTCTGGTGCTGTGGTGGGCGCCCACCGACAACGACCTGGGCCGGGAGTGGGGCAGCGACGACGAGCGCCCGCTGGCAAAGCAGTGGACGGATGCCGGGCTCAACCGGCTGCACTCGCGCCTGCTTGGCATCAGCGCCGACACCACGCCTGACGGCGGAGAATCCCTCACCGTTCGCACGCGGATGGGAGCAGCGGGGAAGCAGTACGGCGTGCTCGTGGACTACTCCTGGACCAGCGACGGCGACTCCCTGACCTTGCGGACGCAGGTCAGGCCCGAGGGCACCTGGGTCAACGCCGGCTTTGACGTCGAGTGGGCGCGCATCGGCCTGGAACTGGTGCTGGCTGACCAGAGCACGTCGGTGAGCTGGTTTGGGCAGGGTCCGCACCAAAGCTACGCGGACACCGGTCAGGGCACCCGGATCGGCTGGTTCTCCTTGCCTTTGGCCGAGATGGACGTGGACTATGCGCGGCCGCAGGAGTCGGGAGCCCGGTCCGGAGTGAGGTCGGCAGCCCTGAACGTTGGCGCCAGCACCCTGCAGATCGCCGGGCAGCCCTTCGCCCTCACCGTTCGGCCGTACAGCATGCAAGCCCTGGACGCGGCAACGCACCGGCCCGACCTGCAGGCCGATGGATTGAGCTACGTGTACGTGGACCACGTCCTGCGGGGTGTGGGAACCGGTGCGTGCGGGCCCGGCGTCCTGGAACCCTACCGCCTGAAGCCGATGGCGGCCGACTTCACGGTGGCTCTGCGGGTCGTTGGGGGCTGAGGCCGGGGTTCCCGGACGCACTTCACTGGCGTGACAGGACTCCACGCGGAATTCGTTGGCGTGATTCAGGACTGCGCCGGCGACGGCTGGGGGAAGGGTCCCCGGTCTCAGGAGGGACCCCTCGTCGCCACCGGCGCAGCCTGAACCGGGCCCGGGCCCGGATGTTACGGCCACAGGTCCTGCAGATGCAGTACCGGTGAGCCGTAACTCGACCCTACGAAAGCGTGAAGCCCTAGGGCATCAGTAGCCGATACGTGACCTGTACCACTAACTACGTGTATAAGCGCAAGGCTGGGTGTAGGCGCTACCGGGGTGCGACGACAACAGCTGGCGAGTCCTCATTGATGGGGTTAGCCGTGGCGGAGCCGGCAACCACCCCGAACTCGTAGCCTTTGGCCCTCAGTGCATCGATGGTGCTAGCCAGGTAGGTCCATTGCGACGAGCGGCAGGACAACACGTCCTCAGCGTCGTGAAGCAGGATAATTGCCCCGGCCGTCGCCTCTGCCATCACGTACTTCTGGACGCCGGCCGCACCGGGGCACTCGTAATCGCCGGGGTTGCCGACGTGCCAGCGCCAAAGGACTCCGCCGGTCATGCCAATGGTCTTGAGGTAGCTCACTGCGTAGGAGGTGCTATCGCCGTACGGAAAGCGCATCAGTTTGGGCGCCTCGCCGGTGATGGCCTTGATCGCGTTGTTGGTGCGGTCGATCTGCAGCTTCTGCTGCGCCTTGCTGATCTCGGGGAAGTCTGCGTGATCCCACGAATGGTTGCCTATCACGTGCCCCTCGGCCTTGATTCGACGGACGAGGTCAGGGTATTGCTGCGCGTGAGAGCCCTCGAGGAAGAACGTCGCCTTGACGCCCTTTTGCTTCAGGACGTCGAGGACGAAGGCAGTGCGCTGCGGCGAAGGCCCGTCGTCGAAGGTCAACCCAATCAGCGGCTTGTCGGCAGCCTGGGCGGCCACCGCAGGACCGCCAGCCACCAGGGCCGCGACCAGGCTGACAACGGCCAATGCCGCGATGGAGAACTTGTTAGTCTTCATGATGCTCATCTGCCGTTCTCAAGGCAATCGTTGACTTGCGCTAGATGAGTATGGTACTGCGCAGCTGCGAAGCTGTATACGGCTACCTCTACATGGTGCGTCAGCGCCTCGCCCACGACGTTTTGCGCCCCCCGTCCTTGGCACTCTCACATGACTCATAGGTGGCCCGGCCGGAGCATTCTTCGGATCCCGATGGACCCTACCGGGAGGCCGGGCGGGTCTATCGGGGGGACGGTCTATTCGACCGTGACGGATTTGGCCAGGTTGCGCGGCTGGTCGACGTCGTAGCCCTTGGCCGTGGCCAGTTCGCAGGCGAAGATCTGCAGCGGAACGGTGGCCAGCAGCGGCGCCAGCAGGGGAGGCGTTTCCGGAATGTAGAACACGTGTTCGGCGTAGGCGCGCACCGCTTCATCGCCTTCCTCGGCGATCACGATGGTCTTGGCCCCGCGGGCGCGGACCTCCTGGATGTTGGAGACCACCTTGGCGTGCAACGAGTTGCGGCCCCGCGGGGACGGGACCACCACAAACACCGGCTGCCCCTCCTCGATCAACGCGATGGGCCCGTGCTTCAGCTCACCGGCGGCGAAACCCTCCGCGTGGATGTAGGCCAGTTCCTTCAGCTTCAGGGCACCCTCCATCGCCACCGGGAAACCGACGTGCCGGCCCAGGAACAGCACGGAGCGGGACTCGGACATGGAACGGGCCAGGTCCTTGATCTGTCCGGAGTTGTCCAGGATCTGCTGGATCTTGTCCGGCGTCTTGGCCAGATCCGCCAGGATGTCCTTGATCTCGCCCTGGAACTTGTTTCCGCGCAGCTGCGCCAAATACAGGCCCAACAGGTAGGCGGCGGTGATCTGGGCCAGGAACGCCTTGGTGGAGGCAACAGCGATCTCCGGGCCGGCATGGGTGTACAGGACCGCGTCGGATTCGCGCGGGATGGTGGAGCCGTTGGTGTTGCAGATGGCAACCGTTTTGGCGCCCTGCTCGCGGGCGTACCGGACAGCCATCAGGGTGTCCATGGTTTCCCCCGACTGGGAGAGCGAGACGATCAGGGTGTTGGCATCCACGATGGGGTCGCGGTACCGGAATTCGTGGGACAGTTCCACCTCGGTGGGAATGCGGCACCAGTGCTCGATGGCGTACTTGGCCACCTGCCCGGCGTACGCCGAGGTGCCGCAGGCCAGCACGATGATCTTGTTGACCTCCTTGAGTTCCTCCGGGTCGATGCGGATTTCGTCCAGGGTCAGGCGGCCTTCGAGGTCGGAGCGGCCCAGCAGGGTCTGTGCCACGGCGTCCGGCTGGTCATGGATTTCCTTCTCCATGAAGGAGGGATAGCCGTCCTTCTTTGCAGCGGCGGCGTCCCAGTCGACGTGGTATTCCTTGCCCTCCGCCGGGGCTCCGTGGAAATCGGTGATGTCCACGGTGTCTGGGGTGATGGTGACGATCTGGTCCTGGCCCAGTTCGACGGCGCGGCGGGTGTAGTCGATGAAGCCCGACACGTCGGAGCCGAGGAAGTTTTCCCCATCGCCCAGTCCCACCACCAGGGGTGAGTTCCGGCGGGCAGCGACCACGACGCCGGGCTGGTCGGCGTGCACGGCCAGCAGGGTGAAGGCGCCTTCCAGCCGCTGGCAGGCCAGTTGCATGGCTCGTGGGAGGGCGACGTCGAGGTCGCCCTCCTCGCTGAGGGAGCGGTAGATGTTGCCCAGCAGGGCGGCGGCGACCTCGGTATCCGTGTCGGAGATGAAGGTGTGGCCTGCCGAGACCAACTCGGTCTTGAGCTCGGCGAAGTTTTCGATAATGCCGTTGTGGATCAGGGCGAGCCGTCCGCCGTCGGCCAGATGCGGGTGCGCGTTGCTGTCCGTCGGCCCGCCGTGGGTGGCCCAGCGGGTGTGGCCGATCCCCGTCAGGGCGTCCGGCAACGGGTTCTCGCTTAGCTCGGCCAGCAGGTTGGTCAATTTGCCGGACTTTTTGCGGGATTCAATCCGGCCGGCGGTCACCACTGCCACGCCTGCGGAGTCGTAACCGCGGTACTCCAGCCGGCGCAACCCCTCCAGGACGACGTCGAGCGCCTGGTGTCCCGTTCCGTTTCCACCGATGACGCCATCGGCGCGGCCCACATATCCCACGATTCCACACATAGGTCCAAGAATAACTGCACGCGGGGCTGGTGCCCGAACCCACCAAATGCCCGACGGGTGTCACACCATTTCGTTCCGGCCGGGGCACAGGGCAGAATCGTGACAGTGACTTTGCATCGGAACGAGTCCAACGGTAGCGAGGGGGTCTCCCCCTTCGTCGAATTGGACCGCCATACGTGGTCCCGGCTCTCGGACCAGATTGAACAGCCCCTCAATGAAGAGGACGTTGTGCGGCTGCGCGGCCTGGGCGAGCAGTTGAACATTAATGAGGTCCGCGAGGTCTACCTGCCGCTGTCCCGCCTGCTGAACCTGTACGTCGCCGCGGCGGGCCAACTGCATGCCGCCACCACCACGTTCCTGGGTGAGCAGGTCCGCCGGACGCCTTTCGTCATCGGAGTCGCCGGGTCCGTCGCCGTCGGCAAGTCCACCACGGCTCGTGTCCTGCGGGAGTTGCTGCGCCGATGGCCGGGGACGCCGAACGTTGAGCTGGTGACCACTGACGGTTTCCTCTATCCCAACGCGGAACTGGAGCGCCGGGGGCTGATGCAGCGCAAAGGCTTCCCGGAGTCCTACGACCGGCGGGCCCTGATGCGTTTCGTGTCCGAGGTCAAGGGCGGTGCCGAGGAGGTGCGGGCCCCCTGGTACTCCCACCTGACGTATGACATTGTGCCCGGCCGCGAAGTGGTGGTTCGACGACCCGACGTGCTTATCGTTGAAGGCCTGAACGTCCTGGCGCCGGCCCGGCCGCGGCTGGACGGACGTTCGGGGCTGGCGGTGAGCGACTTTTTCGACTTCTCCATCTATGTCGACGCGAAGACCTCCTACATAGAGCAGTGGTATGTCGACAGGTTCCGCTCGCTGCGGTCCTCCGCGTTCACCCACCCGGAGTCGTACTTCCACCGGTATGCGGCCCTTTCCGACCGTGAAGCTGTCGACACGGCGGCCGGCATCTGGAAGCGGATCAACGAGCCCAATCTGATCGAGAACGTCCTGCCCACCCGTGGCAGGGCACAACTGGTGCTGACGAAGGATGCGGACCACTCCATCCGGCGCATGCTCCTGCGCAAGACCTGACACGCCTTGGTTAACTCCCGGCTGCCAGGCCGCAGGCAGGTGACCCGGCTCCTGCTCGCCGGAGCGGCGGCCACGGCCCTGGCGGCATGCTCGCCTCCTGCAGCGCCCCGGACTCCCTCGGCGGTGGAGGGATCGAACGGACCCGGCGCCCAGCCGGCGGTGCGGCGGCCCCGCGTCGTGCTGCCCGCGCGGGCCTTGTCCCGGCAGTTTTCGGTCACCGACCCGGCCAGCCCGTGGGTGGTGGTCAATAAACGCCGGCCGCTGCATCCCCTGGACTACGAGCCGACGGATCTGGTGATCCCACAGGTCCCGGTGGGGGCAGGTGCCGAGCTCCCCCGGCTTCGCGTTGAAGCGGCCACGGCCCTGGAGCAACTGGTCGCCTCCGCAGCAGCGGAGGGAGTGTCCATCACCCTGTTGAGCAGCTATCGGTCCTACACCAGCCAGGTGGACCTCTACGCCGGGTACGTGGCCGGCAACGGTCAAGCTGAGGCCGACACCAAGTCCGCCCGGCCTGGCTATTCCGAACATCAGACCGGGTGGGCCCTGGACATTGGCGACGGCGGCGGGGCCTGCGCCTTCGACCCCTGCTTCGCGCAGCAGCCGGCGGCCGTGTGGGCGGCAGCCAACGCACACCGGTTCGGTTTCCTGGTCCGCTACCTGCCGGACCAATCCAGCATTACCGGTTATTACGCCGAATCCTGGCATCTGCGCTACGTCGGGGTGGAACTCGCCACCGACCTGGTCGAGCGGGGCTTCGCCACGCTGGAGGAATACCTGGGGCTGGAAGCAGCGCCTGCGTATTCCGGGCTTTTGCCCCCGCCGCTGTAACCAGCACAGTGCTGTAACCGGCACAGTGCTGTAACCGGCACGGTGCTGTAACCGGCACGGTGCTCCGACCGGCACCCCGTTTTAACCGGCACGGTGCACCGGGCGGTAGCTTGGGCAGATGATCAACGGATTCAAACAATTCATCCTCAAGGGCAATGTGATCGACCTTGCCGTGGCCGTCATCATGGGCACAGCCTTCGGGGCAGTCGTCACTGCCCTGGTGCAGTCGGTGTTGATGCCGCTGCTGGCAGCCATCGTCGGGTCACCAAACTTCGACAGCTTCGCACTGGTCACCATCAACGGCAACGACGTGAAGTTCGGTGTGCTGCTCACCGCCGTCGTAAACTTCCTGCTCATCGCCGCGGCCATCTACTTTGTCGTCGTGATGCCGATGAACGCCTGGATCGCCCGGCGCAACGCCAGGATGGGGATCGGGAAAGACGAACCGGTCGTCGACCCGCACGTAGCCCTGCTCACCGAGATTCGGGATCTGCTCGCCGCCGAACAACGACGGTAGGAGGTTGACGCTGCCGGCAAGTCGCGGCATATTCACAGGTACGATGTCGCACTCGATGAGGAGCAGCCGTGCAGCCCGTCACCCGGGATACCATCCGCTCGGCGGGCAAGGTCATTGCTGTTCACCTCAACTATCCCAGTCGGGCCGCCCAGCGGGGGCGCACTCCTGAGCAGCCCTCCTATTTCCTCAAACCCAGTTCCTCCCTGGCGCTGACCGGCTCTTCCGTGGAACGGCCGGCCGGGTGCGAACTGCTGGGCTATGAGGGAGAAGTAGCCCTCATCATCGGCGCCGCCGCCCGCCGCGTCGCCATCGGGGAGGCCTGGCGCCACGTCGCATGGGTGACCGCGGGCAACGACCTGGGCGTCTATGACCTTCGCTACGCGGACAAGGGATCCAACCTCCGCTCCAAGGGCGGCGACGGTTTCACGCCCCTCGGAGCGCGCCTTCTTACGGCTGCGGACGTGGACCCGGCGGGACTGCGGGTACGCACCTGGCGCAACGGCGAACTCGTCCAGGAGGACACCACCACCGACCTGCTGTTTCCCTTTGCCCGTTTGATCGCCGACCTGTCACAACTGTTGACGTTGCAGCCCGGCGACATCCTCCTGACGGGAACCCCTGCCGGCGCGTCGGTGGCTGTGCCAGGGGACACGCTTGAGGTTGAAGTTGATGTGCCGGGCTCCGGGCAGAGCAGCGGACGGCTCCTCACCGAAGTCACCCAGGGCACCGTTCCGCTGGCCGACTTCGGAGCCACACCCCGTGTCGACGACGTGCAACGCGAGGAAGCCTATGGCTCACGGGAAGCGGCGGGCCTGGGACCGGGCCTGTCCCCGCTGTCCCCGGGATTGAAAAAGAAGCTGGAAGGCATCGCCACTGCCACGCTGTCCTCGCAGCTGCGCAAACGCGGGCTGAACAACGTAAGCATTGACGGGCTGCAGTCCACCCATCCCGACCGCCGGGTAGTCGGTACCGCCCGGACGCTACGCTACGTCCCCAACCGGGAGGACCTCTTCCTTGCGCACGGGAGCGGATACAACGCGCAGAAGCGCGCCATGGACTCCCTGGGCGAGGGCGAGATCCTCGTTCTGGAGGCCCGGGGAGAAAAGGGCGCCGGCACCATCGGCGACGTCCTCGCCCTGCGGGCACAGGTCCGCGGTGCTGCGGCCCTTATCACCGACGGCGGTATCCGGGACGTCAGCGCCGTGGCCAACCTTGACCTGCCCACCTACTTTGCCAACCCGCACCCCGCAGTGCTGGGTCGTCGGCATATTCCCTGGGATACGGACGTCACCATTGCCTGCGGCGGAACGACGGTCCAGCCCGGCGACATCATCGTCGCTGACGCCGACGGCATTATCGTCATTCCCCCCGCCCTGGCGGAGGAACTCGCTGAGGATGCCCTGGGCCAGGAACGGGAGGAAGCATTTATAGCCCTGATGGTGCGCCAAGGTTCCGGCCTGGATGGTCTTTTTCCGCTCAACGCGGCGTGGCGCGCAAAGTACCGGGAGTGGTCGGGTGAGACACCATGACCAAACCTGCCGCCGACAACCCGACCCACGAAAACTCCACCAGCGAAAATTCGGCCAGCGAGAAGTCGATCCCCCAAAATTCGACCAGCAAAAATCCGATCCGCGAACGGAGCAGGCCTTGCTAGAACGGCCAACGATCGAGGCCATCGCCGATGAACTCCTGGCAGCTGCCCGGAGCCGGAAGCCGGTCCCCCGGCTGACGGTCCGCCATCCGGACATGACCGTCGAGGACTCCTACGCCGTCCAGCGCATTTGGCGGGAGCGTAAGGAAGCGGCAGGCCGGCGCTTGGTTGGCCGGAAGATCGGGCTGACGTCCAAGGCCATGCAGGATGCCACCGGCATTACCGAACCCGATTATGGTGCCATCTTCGATGACATGGTGCTGGACACCGGCTGCTCCGTGGAGTGGGAGCAGTACAGCCACCCCAGGGTTGAGGTGGAACTGGCCTTCGTCCTGAAAAAAGACCTGACCGGGCCCGGTTGCGGTCTCGTTGACGTGTTGAACGCCACGGACTTCGTTGTGCCGGCGCTGGAGATCCTGGATTCTCGGATTGAGATGGAGGGCCGGACCATTGTGGACACCATTGCCGACAACGCTGCCATGGGCGCCATGGTGCTCGGCGGGAGCCCACAGCGGCCGGACGCCCTGGATCTGCGCTGGGTTTCGGCGATCCTCTACCGCAACCAGGTCGTCGAGGAAACCGGCGTCGCTGCCGGCGTTCTGGACCACCCGGCCAACGGGGTTCGCTGGCTGGCCAACAAGATTGCACTGCACGGGGACGGCCTGAGGGCAGGCGACATCATTCTGGCCGGTTCCTTCACCCGCCCCCTCTGGATATTCCGGGGGGACAGCGTACACGCCGATTATGGACCCCTGGGAGCCGTGACCTGTCGATTCGACTAGGCCAGGATCCCCGGGCTGACGTTCCCTCCCGTATCGCATCCCTGCACGTAATGCTTCTCCGAACCCAGATGCTTCCCTCAGCAGGTTAGGACCACCACCATGACGAAGACCGCGACGGCCGCCTCCCCTTACGTCCCGGAGAACCTGCCCGCCCATATCCGGCACTACATCAACGGCCAGTTTGTCGATTCGGTGGGCGGCAAGACCTTTGACGTGCTGGACCCGGTGTCCAACCAAAATTACGCCACGGCCGCAGCAGGGCAGAAAGAGGATATCGACCTCGCGGTGGCCGCCGCCCGGAAGGCCTTCACCACAGGGCCGTGGCCGCGGATGAAGCCCCGCGACCGGGCGCGGATCCTGAACCGGATCGCCGACGCGGTGGAAGCGCAGGAGGACCGCCTGGCGGAGCTGGAAACCTTCGACACCGGCCTGCCCATCACCCAGGCGAAGGGGCAGGCGCTGCGGGCGGCGGAGAACTTCCGCTTCTTCGCGGACCTGATCGTGGCCCAGTTCGACGACGCCATGAAGGTGCCCGGCTCGCAGCTCAACTATGTGAACCGCAAGCCGATCGGCGTCGCGGGCCTGATCACTCCCTGGAACACCCCGTTCATGCTGGAGTCCTGGAAGCTCGCCCCCGCCCTGGCGACCGGCAACACGGTGGTCCTCAAGCCGGCGGAGTTCACCCCGCTGTCCGCCTCGCTCTGGGCCACCATCTTCCAGGACGCAGGGCTGCCCGACGGGGTGTTCAACCTGGTCAACGGGCTCGGCGTAGAGGCCGGGGACGCACTGGTCAAGCATCCGGACGTGCCGCTGATCTCCTTCACCGGCGAAACCACCACCGGGCAAACGATTTTCCGAAACGCCGCGGCACACCTTAAGGGCCTGTCCATGGAGCTTGGCGGGAAGTCCCCCTGCGTCGTGTTCGCCGACGCCGACCTGGCCGCCGCGATCGACTCAGCCCTGTTCGGCGTGTTCTCCCTTAACGGTGAACGCTGCACCGCCGGCTCCCGCATCCTGGTCGAACGCGCCGTTTACGACGAGTTCTGCGACGCGTTCGCTGCCCGGGCCCGGAACATTGTCGTCGGCGACCCGCACGACCCCGGGACGCAGGTGGGTGCCCTGGTCCATCCGGAACATTACGAGAAGGTGGCCTCTTATGTGGAGATCGGCAAATCCGAGGGCCGGCTCCTGGCCGGCGGCGGCAGGCCGGAACGCCTGGACCAGGGCAACTACATCGCTCCGACCGTGTTCGCCGACGTCGACCCCGCCGCGCGGATCTTCCAGGAGGAAATCTTCGGCCCCGTCGTCACCATCACCCCCTTCGACACCGACGAGGAGGCCCTGGAACTCGCGAACAACACCCGGTACGGGCTGGCCGCCTACCTCTGGACGACAAACCTGACCCGTGCCCACACCTTCGCCCACAACGTGGAGGCAGGCATGGTCTGGCTCAACAGCCACAACGTCCGCGACTTGCGCACCCCCTTCGGCGGCGTCAAGGCCTCCGGCCTAGGCCACGAGGGCGGCTACCGCTCCATCGACTTCTACACCCATCAGCAGGCCGTCCACATCACCCTGGGCACCGTGCACACCCCCAAATTCGGCAGCGTTGAAACCTCCGCCGCCACTGAAGACTGAAGCCGCAGCCACGGCTGCCGACCGCACCCACCGCCGATCCACCTCGAAAGGAGAGAACATGGTGACCCCCTTCATTCCCACCCCCACCGTTCCTGCTCCGGACATTGTCCGCTGCGCCTACATGGACCTGGTGGTCACCGACCTGGAACGGAGCCGCCGGTTCTACGTCGACCTGTTGGGCCTGCACGTCACGGCCGAGGATGAGGACGCCATCTACCTGCGCTCCCTGGAGGAATTCATCCATCACAACCTGGTGCTGCGAAAGGGACCCGTGGCCGCCGTCGCGGCGTTCGCGTACCGGGTGAAGTCCCCTGCCGAGGTCGACGCTGCCGAGGCGTACTACAAAGAACTCGGTTGCCGCACAGAACGCCGAAAGGAAGGCTTCAGCAAGGGGATCGGCGACACCGTGCGGGTGGAGGACCCGCTGGGTTTCCCGTACGAGTTTTTCTACGACGTGGAACACGTTGAGCGCCTCACCCAGCGCTACGACCTCTACTCCGCCGGGGAACTGGTCCGCCTGGACCACTTCAACCAGGTCACCCCTGACATTCCCAGCGGGAGGAAGTACCTGGAGGACTTGGGCTTCCGCGTCTCCGAGGACATCAGGGACACCGAGGGAGTCACCTACGCCGTATGGATGCACCGCAAACAGACCGTGCACGACGTGGCGCTGACCGGCGGCGATGGGCCACGCATGCACCATCTCGCGTTCGCTACGCACGAGAAGCACAACATCATCCAGGTTTGCGACAAGATGGGCGCACTGCGCATCAGCGACCGGATCGAACGGGGACCCGGCCGGCACGGCGTATCCAACGCGTTTTACCTGTACATCCTGGACCCGGACGGCCACCGCGTGGAGATCTATACGCAGGACTACTACACCGGCGACCCGGATAACCCCACGATCACCTGGGACGTGCACGACAACCAACGCCGCGACTGGTGGGGCAACCCTGTGGTGCCTTCCTGGTACACGGATGCCTCCCTGGTCCTGGACCTGGACGGCAACCCGCAACCGGTGATCCAACGGAACGAACAAAGCGAGATGGCCGTCACCGTTGGCGCGGACGGCTTTTCCTACACCCGGGAACCCGGCGAGGAAAGAGGTTTCAAGGTCGGCACACAGCTGTAACGCCTGTCCCGTCTACCGAGTGTGTTCCTACGACGTGTGTTCCTACAGAGTGTGTTCCTACGGAGTGTGTTCCTACGACGCCTGAAGCGCGAGCCTCGCCTCGACGACACCTGCCAGTTCCTGGCAGATCCGCGTGGCGGTGTCCATGTCCCCGGCTTCAACCATGACCCGGACCAGGGCTTCCGTTCCGGAGGGGCGCAGCAGCACCCGGCCGGTATCCCCCAGTTCCTGTTCGGCCTTGCTGATCGCCGCCGCAACCCCTTCGTCGGAGCCGGCCCGCTGCTTGTCCACGTCCTTGACGTTGATCATCAGCTGGGGGAGCTTGGTCATGGCGCGCGCCAGATCCTTGAGCTTCTTGCCGGTCAGGGCGACCTGCGCCGCCAACTGCAGGCCCGTGAGGACGCCGTCGCCGGTGGTGGCGTAATCGGCGAAGATTACGTGGCCCGACTGTTCACCCCCGAGGTTATAGCCCCCCTCGCGCATCCCCTCCAGCACGTATCGATCACCAACGGCGGTTTCCCGCACGCTGATACCCTCGCGCTGCAGGGCCAGCTTGAGGCCCAGGTTACTCATCACGGTGGCCACCAGGACGTTGTCCTTGAGCTTGCCCGCGTCCTTGAGGGCCAGCGCGAGGATCGCCATGATCTGGTCGCCGTCGACGACCGAACCCTCGTGGTCCACCGCCAGGCACCGGTCGGCGTCGCCGTCGTGGGCGATGCCGAGATCCGCACCCGTGGCCAGCACAACCTCCTGCAGTTTCTCCAGGTGCGTGGACCCGACGCCGTCATTGATGTTCAGCCCGTCCGGGTCAGCGCCGATGACGACGACGTCGGCGCCCGCGTTCTTGAACACCTGCGGCGAGCAACCGCTGGCGGCGCCGTGGGCGCAGTCGAGTACCACCCTGAGCCCGTCCAGGCGGGCAGGGAGGGTGGAGAGCAGGTGTAGCACGTAGCGATCCTCGGCATCGGAAAAACGCTGGATGCGACCGACGCCAACACCCACGGGCCGGACCGCTTCCCTCTGGAGTTGCGCCTCGATGGCATCCTCCACCTCGTCAGGGAGCTTCAATCCGCCCCTGGCAAAGAACTTGATGCCATTGTCGGGTGCCGGATTATGTGAGGCGGAGATCATGACACCGAAGTCGGCCCCGAGGTCATCGATAAGGAATGCCGCGGCCGGTGTGGGCAGCACACCGGCGTCATAGACGTCGACGCCAGCGGACGCCAGGCCCGCCTGGACGGCAGCGGCGATGAATTCCCCGCTGGCCCTGGGATCCCGCGCCACGACGGCCCGGGGGCGCTGACCCTTGGCCATCTGGTCGTGGCCGAGCACGACGGCTGCGGCCTGGGCCAATGAAAGGGCCAGTTCGGCAGTGATCAGGCCGTTGGCGAGTCCGCGGACACCGTCGGTTCCAAATAGTCTTGACATCGGAGCAAGTCTAATGGATGGGCACAAGGGGCCCCAACAATGACAAAGGCCCGCTGGAACCAAGGGTTCCAACGGGCCTTTGCAAGCGTTCCGCGTTCCCGGCATCAGACCGGGAAGGCGGATATTAGCGCTTGTGGAGCCGAGCGTTGATATCCGCCGAGGGCCCCGTGCCGAGGCACGAGGCCCGGGAAGGCGGATATTAGCGCTTGGAGTACTGCGGGGCCTTGCGGGCCTTCTTGAGACCGGCCTTCTTGCGCTCGATGACGCGGGCGTCACGGGTCAGGAAGCCTGCCTTCTTCAGCGTGGCGCGGTTGTTCTCGACGTCAATCTCGTTCAGCGAGCGGGCAACGCCCAGACGCAGCGCACCGGCCTGGCCGGAGGGGCCACCACCATGGATGCGCGCGATGACGTCGTACGCGCCGTCGAGGTCCAGGACCTTGAACGGTTCGTTGACTTCCTGCTGGTGCAGCTTGTTCGGGAAGTAGTTGGCCAGTTCGCGGCCGTTGACCAGCCACTTGCCGGATCCGGGGATCACACGCACGCGGGCAATGGCCTGCTTGCGGCGGCCCACGGCCGAGCCTGCGACGGTCAGGGCCGGGCGCTCACGCTTCGGAGCAGCGTCCGTTGCGGCGGAGCTCTCCGAGGTGTAGCTGGTCAGTACTTCTTCCTCGGCCGGGACGGCCTCGGTGTTCAGCTCTTCAGTGTTCTGAGCCACGATTCTCCTTGAATAACTATTGGGTTGGTGGCCAGGACTACTGGGCGACCTGGGTGATTTCGAACGTCTTCGGCTGCTGCGCGGCGTGCGGGTGCTCGGCGCCCCGGTAGACCTTCAGCTTGCCCAGCTGCTGGGCAGCCAGGGAATTCTTGGGGAGCATGCCACGAATGGCCTTTTCCACGGCGCGGACCGGGTTTGATTCCAGCAGCTCCGCGTAGTTGACGCTGCTCAGGCCGCCCGGGTAACCGGAGTGGCGGTAAGCGCGCTTCTGCTCGAGCTTGGCGCCGGTCAGGGCAACCTTCTCGGCGTTGATGATGATGACGAAGTCGCCCATATCCATATGGGGTGCAAAGGTCGGCTTGTGCTTTCCGCGCAGCAGTGTTGCGGTCTGGCTGGCAAGACGGCCTAGGACAACGTCGGTGGCGTCAATGACGTGCCACTGGCGGTTGATGTCGCCGGGCTTCGGGGTGTACGTACGCACGGTTTTTGCCTTCAATTCTTGTTCTTTAGTGGCGCTACGAGTTGTACGCCTGCTATCTATGCGCTACCGGAACAGAGGTGAGGGCTCCAAAAACCAGTAATCCAAAAGTCCCGATCATGCCCGCTGAATGATGACTCTGCAACCAAGTCTCCAGTCGGGCATGCGCTATCGAGATAGGACACGCACAACGACTATCAAGAATAGCGCGCCGGGACGCCTCAGGTCAAAGCGCGCACGCGCCGGAGGTCATGCTACTCCTCCGACCGGCCGAAACGGCGAAGAAACCAGCAGGGGCAAGTGCAAGGACGACCGGCCGTATCAGCAGCGGAGGGCCCTGGTTTGGTGGGCCCGCTGGTGCAGGGCTTCGTCGGAGGGGTAGCGGACCTCCTCCAGGACCAGGGGATGCGCCGGCGCCAGCTTTGACCGGGCGTCCCGAATCCTGGCATGCAACCGCTCCTGCAGCCAGGACGTCCCCTCGCGCCCCTCCCCGACCAGCAGCGCTGCGCCGACCAGGGACCTGACCATGTTGTGGCAGAACGCATCGGCCTGCACCGTGGCCAGGAGGATGCCGTCCGTGCCCCGGTTGAACTCGAATCGCTGGAGTTCGCGTACCGTGGTTGCCCCTTCCCTGGGTTTGCAGAACGCCAGGAAGTCCTGCAGGCCCAGCAACGGCTGGGCAGCGGCGTTCATTCGCTCAAGGTCCAACGGTGCCTTGTGCCACAGGGTGGTGGTGCGCAGCAGCGGATCCCACTGCAGCGTCCCATCCGCGATCCGGTAGCTGTAGCGGCGCCAGAGGGCGGAGAAGCGGGCATCGAAGCCCGGAGGCGCCACGACGGCGTTGTGCACCTCCACCGCGCCGCCCAAGTCGCCCAGCACCCGGTTGAGAGCCCCTCGGAGGCGACGCAGCAGGGCTACGTTGGGCTCGACGTCGGCTCCGCGCCTCAGGCCTGACCACTCCGCCGTCGTCAGGTCGAGATGGACCACCTGGCCGCGGGCGTGGACGCCGGCGTCGGTGCGCCCGGCAACGGTGACGCGGATGGGGCGTCGCAGCAGCAGTGCCAAGGCTTCCTCCAGCGCACCCTGGACGGTGGTGCGGCCCGGCTGGATGGCCCACCCACTGAACGGGCCGCCGTCGTAGCCCAGGTCAAGCCGGATACGCAGGAACCCGCTGTCCCTTTGGAGGGCAGCGGGTTCCTGATATGTCATTGCTCTAAATTACTGCGCATCCGACCGAAGCCGGAAATTCGCGGAAGAGCTTACTTCTCGTCCTGGGCAGCGTCAGCAACCGGTGCCGCTTCAGCGACCGGAGCTTCCTCAGCAACCGGAGCTTCCTCAGCGACCGGAGCAGCTTCAGCGACCGGAGCAGCAACGGCGGCGGCCTGGGTGGCTTCCGCAACAACTGACTGCTTCGGGCTCAGGGGATCCAGAACCAGTTCGATAACGGCCATCGGCGCGTTGTCGCCCTTACGGGGACCGATCTTGGTGATGCGGGTGTAGCCGCCTTCGCGGTTCTCGACTGCCTGGGCGATGTCGGTGAACAGCTCGTGGACGATGCCCTTGTTGCTGATCAGGCCGAGCACGCGGCGGCGCGAGGCCAGGTCCCCGCGCTTGGCGAAAGTGACCAGTCGCTCAGCGTAGGGCTTCAGGCGCTTGGCCTTGGTTTCCGTGGTGGTGATCCGCTTGTGCTCGAACAGGGCGGCGGCCAGGTTGGCCAGCATGAGCCGCTGGTGGGCGGCACTGCCTCCGAGGCGCGGACCCTTGGTGGGGGTAGGCATGGTGTTTTCTCCTCAAGTGTTGGCTTACCGGTTCCCGTGCGGGACGTTCACCGGCGCGCCGAAGTGTTGTTCGTCTTTAGAGTTCGTCGTCGCCGAAGGCGTCGTCGTTCTCATCGATGGCTGCAGCGCGGGCGGCCAGGTCGAATCCTGGAGGGGAATCCTTCAGGGACAGGCCCAGCTCGACAAGCTTTGCCTTGACCTCATCAATGGACTTGGCACCGAAGTTGCGGATGTCCATCAGGTCGGCCTCGGAGCGAGCAACGAGTTCACCCACGGAGTGGATGCCCTCACGCTTGAGGCAGTTGTAGGAACGGACGGTGAGGTCCAGGTCCTCGATCGGCAGGGCCATGTCTGCGGCCAGCGCGGCGTCGGTCGGGGACGGCCCGATCTCGATGCCTTCAGCTGCCGTGTTCAGTTCACGGGCCAGGCCGAACAGTTCAACCAGGGTGGTGCCGGCGGAAGCCACGGCATCGCGCGGGGCGATGGCCTGCTTGGTTTCCACGTCAACCACCAGGCGGTCGAAGTCGGTGCGCTGCTCAACACGGGTCGCCTCCACGCGGAAGGTGACCTTGAGGACCGGCGAGTAGATGGAGTCGACCGGAATGCGGCCGATCTCTGCGTCGCCTGACTTGTTCTGGGCAGCAGATACGTAGCCGCGGCCGCGTTCGATGGTCAGTTCGAGTTCGAACTTGCCCTTCGAGTTCAGCGTGGCAATGTGCAGGTCCGGGTTGTGGAACTCGACGCCGGCCGGCGGCGCGATGTCCGCAGCGGTAACGACGCCGGGTCCCTGCTTGCGCAGGTACGCCACAACGGGCTCGTCGTGCTCAGACGAGACGGACAGGCTCTTGATGTTCAGGATGATCTCGGTGACGTCTTCCTTGACACCGGGAACCGTGGTGAACTCGTGCAGCACTCCGTCGATCCGGATGCTGGTGACAGCGGCTCCGGGAATGGAGGACAGCAGGGTGCGGCGGAGGGAGTTTCCGAGGGTGTAACCGAAGCCCGGCTCGAGCGGTTCGATGACGAACCGTGAGCGGTTATCGGAGACGACCTCTTCGGTAAGGGTGGGGCGCTGTGCAATGAGCACTGGGGGTTTCCTTTCAGGGAGCGTCCGCTATATGACGCAACACAGGCGGTGGAAAGAAATGGTCTAGGTCTTAACGCCCGGCAGTTGGCCCTTCCCGCCCGCCCCGAGGGGCTGGACGGCAAGGGCCAACTGGAGCCATAAGGCTTAGACGCGGCGGCGCTTGGGCGGACGGCAGCCGTTGTGCGCGCTGGGGGTGACGTCCGAGATGGAGCCAACCTCAAGGCCAGCGGCCTGCAGCGAACGGATGGCCGTCTCGCGTCCGGATCCCGGACCCTTCACGAAGACGTCGACCTTGCGCAGGCCGTGCTCCTGGGCGCGCTTTGCAGCTGCCTCGGCAGCCATCTGGGCTGCGAACGGAGTGGACTTACGCGATCCCTTGAAGCCAACCTCACCGGCGGAAGCCCAGGAGATGACTGCACCGCTCGGGTCCGTGATGGACACGATGGTGTTGTTGAACGTGCTCTTGATATGCGCCTGGCCGAGCGCGATATTCTTCTTATCCTTGCGACGCGGCTTGCGAACCGCTCCACGAGTCTTCGGGGGCATTATTTCTCCTACAGAAAGTTATTGGGGGAAGGAGGACGGATTAACGTCCGGCCTTCTTCTTGCCGGCGACGGTACGCTTCGGGCCCTTGCGGGTACGGGCGTTGGTCTTCGTACGCTGTCCGCGTACCGGCAGTCCGCGGCGGTGCCGGATGCCTTCGTAGCTGCCGATTTCAACCTTGCGGCGGATGTCGGCGGCCACCTCACGGCGGAGGTCACCCTCAACCTTGTAGTTGCCCTCGATGTAGTCACGCAGCTGAACCAGTTCAGCGTCGGACAGGTCCTTCACGCGGACGTCCGGAGAAATGCCGGTGTCAGCCAGGGTCTTGTGTGCACGGGTCTTGCCCACGCCGTAGATGTAGGTAAGCGCTACTTCCAACCGCTTTTCGCGGGGAAGGTCTACGCCAGCGAGACGAGCCATAGTGGCGGTACTCCTTGGATAAACCGGAGGTCGTAGGCAGTACACCCGCACTGCTTGTGCGGCCCCGGCCTCCGACCGGGGGTTCGCCGTCGGGATCCGCTGCGGTTAGTCGCGGCGTTTCCTGTCGGCTTGTGCTGCCTTTATTTACTTGCGTGGGTAAGCAGTGCCGGGTTTCCCCGATAGGCATTTAGCCCTGGCGCTGCTTGTGGCGCGGGTTCTCGCAGATCACCATGACTCGCCCGTTACGGCGAATCACCTTGCACTTATCGCAGATCTGCTTGACGCTCGGCTTGACCTTCATGGCATTCCTTTGCGTATTTGCAGGGATGGTTATTTGTAGCGGTAGACAATACGACCACGTGTGAGGTCGTAAGGGCTCAGCTCCACCACTACCCGGTCCTCAGGGAGGATTCGAATGTAGTGCTGGCGCATCTTTCCTGAGATGTGTGCGAGGACGACGTGCTTGTTGGTCAGCTCAACGCGAAACATCGCATTGGGCAGAGCCTCAGTCACAACGCCTTCGATCTCAATGACCCCGTCTTTCTTGGCCATATCCTCCGCTAACTGTTGTTCGGTTCCCCACCGGCGAGATTCAGGGCGAATCTCAGCGGGGATTCCATGTACTTCTGATGTGGTATTTTGCCTGCAGGACCGGAACCAGGGGTTCCATCCGGGTTGCTACGGCACGGCCTTCATCAGGCACGCCGGAGCCAGACAACCAACAAACAACTCTACGGCATGTTCTAGGTTAAGTGAAATCGGCGTTACACTAGGGCCTTTTGTCGCCTGGTGCTTCCTCAACCTGCCCGCCGGGCCATGGCTGCCACGAGCCGGCGGGCGTGTCCACCGCTGCTGCGGAAGCGATGCCGTCCAGCACCGCCAGCCGGGCGGCCTCTGCGGCGGCGGCCTGCAGTTCCACCAGGAACGCAACCCTAACCTGCTCGGCCGGTGCCGCCACCTGGCCGGTGGCCAGGGTGAAGATGGTGTCCCCGTCAACCAGCGTGGAGACCGGCTCCAGGGCCCGGGCCAGCCCGGCGTGGGCCGCGGTGGCGGTCCGACGGCATTCCGCCGGGGTAAGGACTGCATTGGTGGCGATCACGACGAGGGTGGTGTTCAGCCCTGCCGGGTTTGCGCCGCCGCGCCCGGTGCTGTGTGGCGTACCCTGCCAGGGCAGCCCGGCGGCGTTGACCACGGCCAAGGCGCCCACGACGACATTTCCATCGGAGACCAGCCGGACGGCGGCCGTTCCCTGCCCGCCCTTCCACGAGGCCCTGCCCAGCATCGCTCCGGTGCCGGCTCCGGCGTTGCCGCGTGCGACGTCGGCTCCAGGCGCACTGCCGCCGGCCAGCCGGGCCGCCTCGTAGCCCAGCGCGGCGTCCGGCCTGGCCGCGAAGTTCCCACCCCTGCCGAGATCGAAGATTGCCGCTGCCGGGACGATGGGAACGACTCCCCCGTCGACTGCGAAGCCGCGGCCCTGCTCCTCGCACCATTGCTGGGTGCCGCCCGCCGTTGCCAGCCCATAGGCGCTGCCACCGGTCAGCACCACCGCGTCCACGGTGGGGACCAGCGTTGTAGGGTCAAGGGCGTCAGTCTCGTGGGTGCCCGGGCCCCCGCCCCGCACGTCGACTGATCCGACGGTGCCCGGCGGAGGCAGCACGACCGTCACGCCCGACAGCCAGCCGTCACCGATCCGCTGCGCCGAGCCGACGCGCACGCCGGGAACGTCGGTGATGGATCCCGGAGAGGTCATGGCCGTGCTCTCTTCCTGCTGCGGATTCAGGGAATGGGGGTGGGAATGACGCCCAGCGGGGCCAGCCGGGACGCGCCGCCGTCGGCTGCTGTCAGCACCCAAATGCCTGCCTCGTGAACTGCGACGGAGTGCTCCCAGTGCGCGGCCCGGGCGCCGTCCGCCGTGACCACTGTCCAGTCGTCGGCGAGCACGTGTGTTTCCAGCCCGCCGCGGACCAGCATGGGTTCAATGGCCAGGCACAATCCGGGTCGCACGCGGGGTCCCTTGGAGCTGGTGCGGTAGTTGAGCACGTCCGGCGGCATGTGCATGGCGGTGCCGATGCCGTGCCCCACATAGTCCTGCAGGATGCCCAGCGCCGGGCCGGGAGCCGCGGAGACGTAGTCGTCGATGGCCGCACCGATTTCGCCGACGTGGCTGGCGGCGGCGAGGGCTGCGATGCCCCGCCAGAGGGATTCCTCGGTCAGGTCCGAGAGCCGCTGGTCGTCCGGGTCCGCGGCAGCCTGTCCGCCGACGATCACGGTGCGGGCGGAGTCGGAGTGCCAGCCCTGCAGGACGGCGCCTCCGTCCACGGAGAGGATGTCGCCGGCTTGCAATGGCCGGTCCGACGGGATGCCATGCACCACTTCCTCGTTGACGGAGGTGCAGATTGAGGCCGGGTAGCCGGAATAGCCCAGGAAGTTGGAGACGCTTCCCGATGCGGCGAGGACGTCGGCAAAGATGCCGTCGAGTTCCAGGGTGGTGATGCCGGGCCGGACGGCTGCCAGCGTGGTGTCCAGGGCGCGGCTCAGCAGTTGGCCGGAGGCCGCCATCAGGCGCATTTGTTCGTTGGTTTTGTACTCAATCCGCTGCTGGCCGAATGCCATGCCGGATCCTTTCCTTGGGTGGTGGTGCCGGACGGGAAACGGCGAAGGCTCCTCCCGGGGGAATTCGGGAGGAGCCTGGCAACCGGCAGGTGGTCCGCGCCTAGGCGGAGGTAGCGGCGCTGATGGCCGTCATGACTCGGTCGGTGACCTCGTCGACGTCACCGATGCCGTCTACCTGGGTCAGGATGCCGCGTTCGGCGTACCTGGCCACAACGGGTTCCGTCTGGTCGTGGTAGAGGTCAAGCCGGTGCCGGATGACCGTTTCGTTGTCGTCGCTGCGGCCGGTCTCCTTTGCCCTGCCGAGCAGCCGGCGGACGAGTTCGTCGTCGTCGGCGGTGAGCTGCAGGACCACGTCGAGCTGCTGCTCCCCTGCAGCCAGGATGTCATCCAGTTCGTCCACCTGTGCGGTGGTGCGCGGGTAGCCGTCCAAAAGGAAGCCGTGCAGGGCATCGTCTTGCTTGAGGCGGTCGCGGACCATCTTGTTGGTCACGCTGTCAGGGACGAAGTCGCCGTTGTCGATGTACTGCTTTGCTTCGAGTCCCAGCGGGGTCTCACCCTTCACATTGGCGCGGAAGATGTCGCCGGTGGAGATGGCGACGACGCCGAGCCGGGTGGAGACGCGTTCGGCCTGGGTTCCCTTACCGGAACCGGGAGGACCAATGATCAGCATTCGTGTCATCGCAGTAACCCTTCGTAGTGACGTTGCTGGAGTTGGGCGTCGATCTGTTTCACCGTCTCCAGGCCCACGCCGACAATGATCAGCAGCGACGTTCCACCGAACGGGAAGTTCTGGTTGGCCTGAATCAGCACCAGGGCGATCAGGGGAATCAGGGCGACGAAACCGAGGTAGAAGGCGCCGGGCAGGGTGATCCGGGACAGCACGTAGCTGAGGTAGTCGGCGGTGGGACGACCGGCGCGGATGCCCGGAATGAAGCCGCCGTACTTCTTCATGTTGTCCGACACTTCTTCGGGGTTGAACGTGATCGCCACATAGAAGTACGTGAAGAACACAATCAGGACGAAGTAGATGGTCATGTAGATCGGATGGTCACCCTTGGTCAGGTTCGCCTGGATCCAGTTGACCCATTCCGGCGGCGCCTGCCCATTGCCGGGGGTGGCGAACTGCGCCAACAGGGCCGGCAGGTACAGCATCGAGGAGGCGAAGATGACGGGGATGACGCCGGCCATGTTGACCTTGATGGGGATGTAGGTGCTGGTTCCGCCGAGCGTGCGCCGACCGATCATCCGCTTGGCGTACTGGACCGGGATGCGGCGCTGGGACTGTTCCACAAATACGACCAGGGCCACGACGACCAGGCCAACGAGCAGGACGCCGAAGAACACGCCCCAGCCCTTGGTCTTGATGATGGCACCCAGGGACGTGGGGAAGCGGGCAGCGATGGCGGTGAAGATCAGCAGGGACATGCCGTTGCCGACACCCTTTTCGGTGACCAGCTCGCCCATCCACATGATCAGGCCGGTTCCGGCGGTCAAGGTGATGACCAGCAGGATGGTGGTGATCAGGCTGTCGTTGGGGATGATCGGGGTGGCGGATCCGGCCGCACCGCAGTTGCCCAGGAGTTGCCCGGACTTGGCCAGCGTGACGAGCGTCGTTGCGTTCAGCAGGCCAAGGGCAATGGTCAGGTATCGGGTGTACTGGGTCAGGGTGCTCTGGCCCTGCGCGCCTTCCTGGTGCAGTTCCTGGAAGCGGGGAATGACCACACGCAGCAGCTGCACGATGATGCTGGCCGTGATGTAGGGCATGATGCCGAGGGCAAAGATGGAGACCTGGAGCAGGGCACCGCCGCTGAACAGGTTGACCAGCTGGTAGACCCCCTGATTGGTGTCAGCGGCGTTGACGCAGGTCTGGACGTTTTGGTAGTTCACTCCGGGTGAGGGGATGAAGGCACCCAACCGGAAAATGGCGATGATTCCCAGCGTGAACAACAACTTGCGTCGCAGATCAGGCGTGCGAAAGGCGCGGCCAAATGCGGTAAGCAAGCGTCCTCCTGAAGTCTGTAATGAATGGGGCGGGCCAGGCAGAGAGATCCCGACACCCGAGTCTAACGGGTGGGCGGGTGTGTTCCGGAATTCGGGTCGGTGGCGGCGTATCCGGAAAACGCCAAAGACTCCCGCCGAGCGGGTAATCCCACTCGCCGGGAGTCTTTGGCGGCGATCATCGTTCCGTACGGAACGTCAGAGCGCCGTGGTGCTTCCGCCGGCCGCAGCGATCTTCTCTGCAGCGCTGGTGGAGAAAGCGTGGGCGGTGACGTTCACGGCAACCGTGATGTCCCCGGTGCCCAACACCTTGACGGGCTGGTTCTTGCGGACCGCGCCCTTTTCGACCAGGTTTTCAACGGTGACGGTGCCACCCTCAGGGAAGAGCTCGGAGAGCTTCTCCAGGTTGACCACCTGGTACTCCACGCGGAACGGGTTCTTGAACCCGCGCAGCTTGGGCAGGCGCATGTGCAGCGGCAGCTGGCCGCCGGCGAAGCCCGCCTTCACCTGGTAGCGGGCAGCAGTACCCTTGGTACCGCGGCCTGCGGTCTTACCCTTGGAGCCTTCGCCTCGACCCACGCGGGTCTTGGCGGTCTTGGCTCCGGGAGCGGGACGCAGGTGGTGGACCTTCAGCGTGCTCTGCTTGGCAGCAGTAGCTTCAACGTTCTTGTCTTCTGCCATGGTTACTTCGCCTCCTCAACCTTCACGAGGTGCGGAACCGTGTTGACCATGCCGACGGTCACTGCGTCAGCCGTACGGACGACAGAGTCGCCGATGTGCTTGAGGCCCAGTGAACGCAGCGTGTCCCGCTGGTTCTGCTTGCCGCCAATGGCGGACTTGGTCTGAGTGATTTCCAGCCGCGCTTCGGACGCCTGGATACGCTTCGGTGTAGTCATTACACACCTGCCTTTTGGTTCTGGATGGCGCGCAGCATGGGTCCGGGAATAACCTCATCCAGCGGCAGGCCACGACGGGCCGCAACTGCGTGGGGCTCTTCCAGCCCCTTCAGCGCTTCAACGGTCGCGTGCACGATGTTGATGGCGTTGGAGGAGCCGAGGGACTTGGACAGCACGTCGTGGATACCGACGCACTCCAGTACGGCGCGGACAGGACCACCGGCGATCACACCGGTACCCGGGGAAGCCGGTCGCAGCAGGACAACGCCTGCAGCGGCCTCGCCCTGGACCTGGTGCGGGATGGTGTTCCCGATGCGGGGAACGCGGAAGAAGGACTTCTTGGCTTCTTCAACACCCTTGGCGATGGCCGCGGGAACTTCCTTGGCCTTGCCGTAGCCGACGCCGACCAGTCCGTTGCCGTCGCCGACAATGACCAGCGCGGTGAAGCTGAAGCGACGACCACCCTTGACGACCTTGGCGACGCGGTTGATGTTCACGACGCGCTCGATGTACTGGTTCTTCTCGGCGTCACGACCACCGTCGCGGCCGCCACGGCCACCACGCTCGCCACGGCCGCCGTCGCGCCCGCCACGCTCGCCGCCGCGGCGTGCGCCCCGGCGATCGTCGGTGGCTGCCGCGTTGGTGCCTTCGCCCGCTGCGGCTGTGGTGGTGCCGGCAGCACTTGCTTCAGACACAGTGTTCTCCTTGTTGGTGTTTTCGCTCACAGTGCCAGACCACCTTCGCGTGCGCCGTCAGCGACAGCTGCGATGCGGCCGTGGTACCTGTTGCCGCCACGGTCGAAGACGACAGCGTCGACTCCGGCCTTCTGGGCACGCTCTGCAACCAGGACGCCGACGCGCTTTGCCTTGGCCGTCTTGTCCCCATCAAAGGAGCGCAGGTCGGCTTCGAGCGTCGAGGCGGACGCTACGGTAACGCCGCGGCTGTCATCGACAACCTGGACGAATACGTGGCGTGCTGAACGGTTGACCACCAGGCGCGGGCGAACCGCGGTTCCGGTGATGCGCTTACGGACGCGCAGGTGGCGACGGCCGCGTGCTGCGGATTTGGACTTGCCTTTTACGGACAGTGCCATGATTACTTACCAGCCTTTCCGACCTTGCGGCGGATTACTTCGCCGGCGTAGCGGATGCCCTTACCCTTGTACGGGTCCGGCTTCCGGAGCTTGCGGATGTTGGCCGCAACCTCACCCACCTGCTGCTTATTGATTCCCGAAACCGAGAGCTTGGTGGGGCCCTCGACCGTCAGGGTGATGCCTGCCGGCGCCTGGACGGCGACGGGGTGGCTGTAGCCCAGGGCGAACTCGAGGTCCGAGCCCTTGGCCTGGACACGGTAACCGGTGCCCACGATTTCCAGCCGCTTCACGTAGCCCTCGGTCACTCCAACGATCAGGTTGGAGATGAGGGTACGGGTCAGGCCGTGCAGCGAACGCGAGGCGCGCTCGTCGTTGGGGCGGGTAACGCTGAGTGTGTTCTCCTCCAGGGCAACCTGGATCGGGCTGGCGACCGTGAGGTCCAGCTCGCCCTTGGGGCCCTTGACGGAGACGAGGCTTCCGTTGATCTTTACCTCAACGCCGGCGGGTACGGAGATCGGGAGACGTCCAATACGTGACATTTTTCTTTCCCTTCCCTGTTACCAGACGTAGGCGAGGACTTCCCCACCCACGCCCTTCTTAGCGGCCTGGCGGTCGGTCAGCAGACCGGAGGACGTGGACAGGATGGCGATTCCCAAGCCACCCAGCACGTGCGGCAGGTTGGTGGACTTCGCGTAAACGCGCAGGCCGGGCTTGGAGATGCGGCGGACGCCAGCGATGGAACGCTCGCGGTTCGGACCAAACTTCAGGTCGATGGTCAGCTTCTTGCCGACCTCGGCATCTTCGACCTTCCAGGCAGCGATGTAACCCTGCGCCTTGAGGATGTCGGCGATGTGTCCCTTGAGCTTGCTGTACGGCATGGTCACGGTGTCGTGGTATGCCGAGTTTGCGTTGCGCAGACGCGTGAGCATGTCTGCGACAGGATCTGTCATGGTCATGGTGGGCTTCAGCCCTTCCTCATAACGGTTTCCGGTGCTGCCGGGTGGCAGCAGGACCTGTTACGTAGTAATTAGTCTTCGGTCTTGAACGGGAAGCCGAGCGCCTTCAGCAGCGCGCGTCCCTCGTCATCGGTCTTGGCGGTGGTCACGACGGTGATGTCCATGCCGCGAACGCGGTCAATGGAATCCTGGTCGATCTCGTGGAACATAACCTGCTCGGTCAGACCGAAGGTGTAGTTACCGTTGCCGTCGAACTGCTTGCCGTTAAGGCCACGGAAGTCGCGGATACGGGGCAGCGCGAGGCTGACCAGGCGGTCCACGAATTCCCACATGCGGTCGCCACGCAGGGTGGCGTGCGCGCCGATGGGCATTCCTTCACGCAGCTTGAACTGCGCGATGGACTTGCGGGCCTTGGTGACCTGCGGCTTCTGGCCGGTGATCAGGGTCAGGTCGCGGACGGCGCCATCGATGAGCTTGGAGTCCTTGGCGGCATCTCCAACACCCATGTTCACGACCACCTTGACCAGGCGGGGAACCTGGTTGACGTTCGTGTAGTTGAACTCGTCCTGCAGCGTCTGCTTGATTTCCGCTGCGTAGCGGGTCTTCAGACGGGGCGAGACCTTGGTCGTTGCGGCTTCAGATACTGATGCACTCATTACAGGTCCTTCCCGGAGCTCTTTGCGACGCGCACGCGGACTTCACGTGTGCGACCATCGCGCTCGACGGTTTCCGTGCGGTAGCCCACGCGGGTCGGCTTCTTGGTGGACGGGTCCACCACAGCCACGTTGGAGATGTGGATGGGAGCTTCAACCGTTTCGATGCCACCGGTCTTGGTGCCGCGCTGCGACTGTCCAACCTTGGTGTGCTTCGTGATGCGGTTGATGCCCTCGACCAGCACGCGGTTGGTTTCAGGGAAGACGCGCAGGACCTTGCCCTGCTTGCCCCGGTCGCCGCCGCGTTCCTGCTTGGCGCCGGTCATGACCTGAACCAGGTCGCCCTTCTTGACTTTCAGCTTGATTTTAGCCATGAACTACAGCACCTCCGGAGCCAGCGAGATGATCTTCATGAACTTCTTGTCGCGAAGTTCGCGGCCGACGGGTCCGAAGATACGGGTCCCGCGGGGGTCGCCGTCGTTCTTCAAAATCACAGCTGCGTTCTCATCAAACTTGATGTAGGAACCATCCGCACGGCGGCGTTCCTTCTTGGTACGGACGATGACGGCCTTGACCACATCGCCCTTCTTGACGTTACCGCCGGGAATAGCATCCTTGACGGTGGCGACGATGACGTCACCGATGCCTGCGTAGCGGCGCCCGGATCCACCGAGAACGCGGATGGTCAAGATTTCCTTGGCCCCCGTGTTGTCGGCGACCTTAAGCCGCGACTCCTGCTGAATCACTGATTTCTCCTGTTCGTCGCGCTGGTTCTCGCACCGTAAAGAGTCTGCGGCTGAGCCTTGCGGAACGTATTGGTCGGGATGTCTCTCGATCTGCCTGGGTTTTGCCAGTTCAGACCTAAATGGCCGTGCCAGCTGCACTTTCCAGAGCCCATGCCCTGATGTTCTCCAGGGGCGGCCGGCAGTTTGCAGTGGCACGATCATTTACGAGGATTTGTGCGGGCCAACCGCCGCCGCCGAAAGGCACGGACGGAAAGGGCGCAGCAACATCCAATCCTAGCATGGGATGGACTCCATCCCTTACCACAGTTCCGGCTGGAAGGGTCACCGGGGAACCGCAGGAGAAGGGAAACGCAGGAGCAAGGAAACGCAGGAGCAGGGAACTGCACGAACAACGACAGGGGCCCGCCGCCACTTTCGTGACGGCGGGCCCCTGTTGGCAGGACGTTGGTCCTTACTTGGCCTTCTCGAGGATCTCGACCAGGCGCCACCGCTTGGTGGCGGACAGCGGCCGGGTCTCGCTGATCAGAACCAGGTCGCCGATGCCGGCGGTGTTCTGCTCGTCGTGAGCCTTGACCTTGGAGGTACGGCGGATGACCTTGCCGTACAGTGCGTGCTTGACGCGGTCTTCAACCTCGACGACGATCGTCTTCTCCATTTTGTCGGAGACGACGTAGCCGCGGAGGGTCTTACGGTAGCCGCGGGTTTCCGCGGGTGCTGAGGTTTCAGCCACTGCTGCATCCTTCACGTTCTCGGTGCTCACTTGGCGGCCTCCTCAGACTCTTCAGCCTTCTTGGATGCCTTCTTGGCTTCCTTTTCGGCCTTCTTATCAGCCTTCGGCTCCGCCACGGGGGCGGCGGCAACGGCCGGGCGGATACCCAGCTCGCGCTCACGCAGCACCGTGTAGATGCGTGCGATGTCCCGCTTGACGCTGCGCAGGCGGCCGTGGCTTTCCAGCTGTCCGGTGGCGGACTGGAAACGGAGGTTGAACAACTCCTCTTTGGCCTTGCGAAGCTCTTCAGTCAGACGCTCGTTATCGAAACCGTCCAGCTGCTCAGATGCAAGTTCCTTGGACCCAACTGCCATTTCTATTCACCACCTTCGCGACGCACAATGCGTGCCTTCAACGGGAGCTTGTGGATCGCCAGGCGCAGGGCCTCACGAGCAACCTCATCAGTTACACCGGAGAGTTCAAAGAGAACCCGTCCCGGCTTGACGTTTGCGACCCACCACTCGGGTGAACCCTTACCGGAGCCCATGCGGGTTTCGGCGGGCTTCTTAGTCAGCGGGCGGTCCGGGTAGATGTTGATCCAGACCTTGCCGCCACGCTTGATGTGACGGGTCATGGCGATACGAGCGGACTCGATCTGCCGGTTGGTCACGTAGGCAGGGGTCAGGGCCTGAATGCCCCACTCACCGAACGTGACAGCGGTGCCGCCGGTAGCCTGGCCCGAACGGGTCGGGTGGTGCTGCTTACGGAACTTGACTCGACGTGGGATAAGCATTTACGCCTGTCCTCCTTCTGCTGCTGCCGGAGCAGCTGCCTCAGCGGCGGCCGGAGCTGCAGCAGCAGCCTCGCCGGCATCGCCCTGCGGACGGTCATTGCGACGGCGGTCGCCGCCACGGTCGGCGCCACGGGCTCCGCCGCCGCGGGGTCCGCGGTCGCCGTCGCCGTCACGGCGCGGTGCGCGTCCCCGGGAAGGAGCGGCAGCCTGCTGGGCGGCCAGTTCCTTGGAGGTGACGTCGCCCTTGTAGATCCAGACCTTGACGCCGATGCGGCCGAACACGGTCTTGGCTTCGAAGAAGCCGTAATCGATGTTGGCGCGCAGGGTGTGCAGGGGCACACGGCCTTCGCGGTAGAACTCGGTGCGGGACATTTCGGCCCCACCCAGGCGGCCGGCACAAGCGACACGGATGCCCTTGACGCTGCCGGTGCGCTGAGCGGACTGCATGGCCTTCTTCATCGCGCGGCGGAAGGCCACACGTGAGGTCAGCTGCTCGGCGATGCCCTGGGCAACCAACTGCGCGTCGGCTTCCGGGTTCTTGACTTCCAGGATGTTCAGCTGGACCTGCTTGCCGGTCAGCTTCTCCAGCTCGCCGCGGATGCGGTCTGCTTCAGCGCCGCGGCGGCCGATCACGATGCCCGGGCGTGCGGTGTGGATATCCACACGGACACGGTCACGGGTGCGCTCGATTTCGACCTTGGCGATGCCGGCGCGTTCCATGCCCGTGGACATGAGTGCGCGGATCTTGATGTCCTCACGGACGTAGTCCTTGTACCGCTGGCCGGGCTTGGTGCTGTCCGCGAACCAGTGCGACACGTGGTCGGTGGTGATGCCGAGTCGGAACCCGTGCGGGTTTACTTTCTGTCCCACTTAGCGAGCCTCCTCTTTCTCGGGAGTTGAAACAACCACGGTGATGTGGCTGGTGCGCTTCTTGATCTGGAACGCGCGACCCTGTGCCCGCGGCTGGAACCGCTTCATCGTGGGGCCTTCATCAACAAACGCTGCGCTGATGTACAGATCGCTCTCATCGAACGCGATGCTGTCGCGGTCAGCCAGTACGCGGGCGTTGGCCACTGCGGACTGGAGTACCTTGAATACCGGCTCCGAAGCTGCCTGGGGGGCAAACTTCAGAATCGCCATTGCCTCATTCGCCTGCTTGCCACGAATCAGGTTGACGACGCGCCGGGCCTTCATAGGCGTTACGCGCAGATGGCGCGCAATTGCCTTGGCTTCCATTGCTATCCTTCTCTCGTCTTAGCCGTAAGTGCAGGCGCCTTAGCGGCGCTTGCCCTTGCGGTCGTCCTTCACATGGCCGCGGAATGTCCGCGTGGGGGCGAATTCGCCGAGCTTGTGCCCGACCATCGACTCGGTCACAAACACGGGGATGTGCTTGCGGCCATCGTGCACGGCAATGGTGTGGCCGAGCATGTCAGGGATGATCATCGAGCGGCGGGACCAGGTCTTGATGACGTTCTTGGTGCCCTTATCGTTTTCCCGAGCGACCTTCACAAAGAGGTGCTGGTCTACGAAAGGACCTTTTTTCAGGCTGCGTGGCATGTGTCCAGGCTCCTATCGCTTGTTCTTGCCAGTACGACGGCGACGCACAATGAGTTTGTCGCTCTCTTTGTTGGGGCGGCGGGTGCGGCCCTCAGGCTTACCGTTCGGGTTGACCGGGTGGCGTCCACCGGAAGTCTTACCTTCACCACCACCATGGGGGTGGTCCACCGGGTTCATGGCGACACCACGCACGGTCGGGCGGATGCCCTTCCAGCGGTTACGGCCGGCCTTGCCCCAGTTGATGTTCGACTGCTCGGCGTTGCCGACCTCACCGACCGTGGCGCGGCAGCGGACGTCGACGTTGCGGATTTCGCCGCTGGGCAGACGCAGCTGTGCAAAGCGCCCTTCCTTGGCGACCAGCTGGACCGACGCGCCGGCCGAGCGGGCCATCTTCGCGCCGCCACCGGGACGCAGCTCCACGGCGTGGATAACGGTACCCACCGGGATGTTGCGCAGCGGCAGGTTGTTACCCGGCTTGATGTCGGCGTTTGCGCCGGCCTCAACGAAGTCACCCTGCTTCAGCTTGTTCGGGGCGATGATGTAACGCTTGGTGCCATCAACGTAGTGCAGCAGCGCGATGCGGGCGGTGCGGTTGGGATCATATTCGATCTCGGCAACGCGGGCGTTGACACCGTCCTTGTCATGACGACGGAAGTCAATCAGGCGGTACTGGCGCTTGTGGCCACCACCCTTGTGACGGGTCGTGATGCGACCGGTGTTGTTGCGGCCACCCTTTTTGGGGAGCGGACGGACCAGAGACTTCTCCGGCGTCGTCCGCGTGATTTCTGCGAAGTCGGCGACGCTGGAGCCGCGGCGGCCAGGCGTAGTCGGCTTGTATTTACGGATTCCCATTAGTTATTTCCTCGTTAAAGTGGTCTCCGCTTATGAAAGCGGACCGCCGAAGATGTCAATTGTGCCGTCCTTCAGGGTGACAATGGCGCGCTTGGTGTCCTTGCGCTGTCCCCATCCGAATTTGGTGCGCTTGCGCTTACCGACACGGTTGATGGTGTTGATCGACTCGACCTTGACGGAGAAGATTTTCTCCACGGCGAGCTTGATCTCGGTCTTGTTCGAGCGGGGGTCGACCAGGAAGGTGTACTTACCTTCGTCGATCAGGCCGTAGCTCTTTTCCGACACGACGGGTGCAAGCACGACGTCGCGGGGATCCTTGATGGTGGCGGCGCTCATTTGGCGTCCTCCTCAATTACGGGCGCAGCAGCAGCGGCGTCGGCTTTCTTTGCCTTGGGGGCAGCCTTGGCCTCCGGTGCAGCCTCAACCTCATCGACCTCGACGACGATGTCTTCCTCGGCGACGGCGGCGCTGGAGGCGAAAGCCTCAACCCCTGCCCGGCCGGAGATGAAGATCTCGTAGGCGGCGTTGGTGAAGATGACGTCGTCTGAGACGAGCACGTCGTAGGTGTTCAGCTGGTCAACGTACAGCACGTGCACGTCCTGCAGGTTGCGGAGCGACAGCGCAGCAACATCGTTGGCACGCTCGATGACCACGAGCAGGTTCTTGCGCCCGGAGACGGCGCGCAGCGTTGCCAGCGCTTCCTTGGCGGACGGCTTGGTGCCGGTCACCAGTTCGGAAACGACGGAGATGCGGCCGTTACGGGCCCGATCGGACAGGGCGCCGCGGAGGGCAGCAGCCTTCATCTTCTTGGGGGTCCGCTGGCTGTAGTCACGCGGGGTCGGACCGTGGACAATGCCACCGCCGGTCATGTGCGGGGCACGGATGGAACCCTGGCGGGCCCGACCGGTGCCCTTCTGCTTGAACGGCTTGCGGCCTGCACCGGAAACCTCGGCGCGGGTCTTGGTCTTGTGCGTTCCCTGGCGGGCGGCGGCCAGCTGAGCAACGACGACCTGGTGCAGCAGCGGCACGTTGGTCTGAACGTCGAAGATTTCAGCAGGCAGCTCGACGGAAACAGTATTGATAGCCATGAACTTATGCTCCCTTCACGGCGGTGCGTACGAGGACGACCTGGCCGCGGGCGCCTGGGACGGCACCCTTGATGAGCAGCAGCGACTTCTCGGCGTCCACGCCGTGAACCGTGAGGTTCAGCGTGGTGTGGCGGACGGCGCCCATGCGGCCGGCCATGCGCACGCCCTTGAAAACGCGGCTGGGGGTGGATGCGCCACCGATGGAGCCGGGCTTGCGGTGGTTCTTGTGGGCACCGTGCGAGGCGCCGACGCCATGGAAACCATGGCGCTTCATCACACCGGCGAAGCCCTTACCCTTTGAAGTACCGACGACGTCGACCTTCTGGCCGGCTTCGAAGATCTCCACGGAGAGCTCCTGGCCGAGGGAGTAGCTGTCGGCGTCTGCGGTACGCAGTTCGACGACGTGGCGGCGGGGGGTGACACCAGCCTTGTCAAAGTGACCAGCCAGCGGCTTGGTGACCTTGCGCGGGTCGATCTGGCCGTAGCCGATCTGCACGGCGGTGTAACCGTCAGCAGCTGCGTCGCGCAGCTGGGTGACGACATTGGAGTCGGCCTGGACAACAGTCACCGGAATAAGGCGGTTGTTCTCGTCCCAGACCTGGGTCATGCCGAGCTTCGTGCCCAGGATGCCCTTTACGTTACGGGTTACGGTCATAGTTTTCTCAGCACCTCCCTTAAAGCTTGATTTCGATGTTCACGTCGGCAGGCAGGTCGAGACGCATCAGCGAGTCAACGGCCTTCGGCGTGGGATCGATGATGTCGATCAGACGCTTGTGCGTGCGCATTTCAAAGTGCTCGCGGCTGTCCTTGTACTTGTGGGGCGAACGGATAACGCAGTAAACGTTCTTTTCCGTCGGCAGCGGCACGGGGCCGACTACAGTTGCGCCTGCGCGCGTGACCGTCTCAACGATCTTCCGTGCTGATACATCAATGACCTCGTGGTCATATGACTTCAGCCGGATGCGGATTTTTTGTCCCGCCATGGCGTCGTGACTCTCTTTCCTGACGTAGTGCTCTACGAATCAACGCTGTGGAACTAACGCTGTTGACTTGCCTGTCTCAGTGGCGCTTCCCGCCACACTTCCAACGGACTGAATCCGGACGTTTCCGGGTTCCTCACTCCGCCGAAGGCCCGACCCCCGCGCTCGGGCGTGTCGCAGTTTTCCTGCGCACGTACCCGCATGTTTGGGGGGTGGGGTTATGTTTGGTCTTCAGCCTGGACCCTGCACCGAGCATTATCTCGGTCGGGACACGAAGAAGCACTTGAACAACTCATCTAGTATGCCGGAATTACGGGCCAAAAGCGAATTGCCGTGCTATGGGGTGCTTCAGGGTTTGCGGTTGCTCCGCCGGATCCGCTTGGCACGGTCGATCTCCCGGGCGAAGGTCTTACGCCCCACGATGGCGCCGGCAGCCAGGACCGCGACGATTACCAGCACGATCAGGATTTCCATATCCGGATCCTATCAGGGGGATGCTTCATCAGCCCCTGCTTAGCCACAAAAGCGCCCTCCCGCCGAAGCGGAAGGGCGCCCTTGTCAGAGCCTCAAGTAATTACTTGATGATCTTGGTGACACGTCCCGAACCAACGGTGCGGCCGCCTTCGCGGATGGCGAAGCCGAGGCCTTCCTCCATGGCGATCGGCTGGATCAGCGCGACGGTCATTTCGGTGTTGTCGCCGGGCATAACCATTTCCGTGCCCTCGGGCAGGGTGATGACACCCGTGACGTCGGTGGTGCGGAAGTAGAACTGCGGGCGGTAGTTCGAGTAGAACGGGTTGGGACGCCCACCCTCATCCTTGGCCAGGATGTAGACGTTGGCTTCGAAGTCGGTGTGCGGGGTGATGGAGCCCGGCTTCACGATGACCTGTCCACGCTCTACGTCTTCGCGCTTGATACCGCGCAGCAGCAGACCACAGTTCTCGCCGGCCCAGGCCTCGTCGAGCTGCTTGTGGAACATTTCGATACCGGTGACGGTGGTCTTCTGGACCGGACGGATGCCGACGATCTCGACTTCCGAGTTGATGGCCAGGGTTCCACGCTCGGCGCGGCCCGTTACAACGGTTCCACGGCCGGTGATGGTGAAGACGTCTTCAACCGGCATCAGGAACGGCTTGTCCTTGTCGCGGACCGGGTCCGGAACCTTGTTGTCCACGGCGTCCATCAGGTCCTCAACGGACTTGACCCAAACCGGGTCGCCTTCGAGGGCCTTCAGGCCGGAAACGCGGACGACGGGAGCTTCGTCGCCGTCGAAGCCCTGCGAGCTGAGCAGCTCACGGACTTCCATTTCCACCAGGTCCAACAGCTCTTCGTCGTCGACCATGTCGGACTTGTTCAGCGCGACCAGCAGGTAGGGAACACCAACCTGGCGGGCGAGCAGGACGTGCTCGCGGGTCTGGGCCATCGGGCCGTCAGTGGCGGCGACCACGAGGATTGCACCGTCCATCTGCGCAGCACCGGTGATCATGTTCTTGATGTAGTCAGCGTGACCGGGGGCATCCACGTGGGCGTAGTGGCGCTTCTCGGTCTGGTACTCAACGTGGGAGATGTTGATCGTGATACCGCGCTGCTTCTCCTCGGGGGCCGAGTCGATGGAAGCGAAGTCTCGCTGCTCGTTGAGTGTGGGGTACTTGTCGTAAAGCACCTTGGAAATGGCAGCCGTCAACGTGGTTTTTCCATGGTCAACGTGACCGATGGTACCGATGTTAACGTGCGGCTTAGTCCGCTCGAACTTTGCCTTCGCCACGGGTTCCTCCTAGAACGTTTTCAGATGACTTGCAATCAGCAACGCTTTTCGTCACTGAAACCTGTACAAGTCTACTGGGGGCTTGTGATTTGGTGAAATTTCAGCTGCTGGAGCTTCCCGGCAGTACCGGGAAGCTCCAGCAGTAGCGGGCTACTCGCCGCGGGACTTCTGAATGATCTCGTCGGCTACTGCCTTCGGGACCTCGGAGTAGCTGTCGAACTGCATTGAGTACACGGCGCGGCCCTGGGTCTTGGACCGCAGGTCGCCGATGTAGCCGAACATGCCGGACAGCGGAACCAGCGCGCGGACGACCATGACGCCACTGGCGTCTTCCATCGACTGCATCTGGCCACGGAGGGAGTTCAGGTCACCGATGACTTCACCCATGTATTCCTCAGGGGTGCGCACCTCGACGTCCATGAGCGGCTCGAGCAGCACGGGGTTGGCCATGCGCGCGGCTTCCTTGAACGCCATGCGGCCGGCGATCTTGAACGCCATTTCCGAGGAGTCAACGTCGTGCGACGCGCCGTCCAGCAGGGTGGCCTTGATGCCGACGACGGGGTAACCGGCGAGCACACCATCGGTGAGCGCGGACTGGATGCCCTGGTCGACGCTGGGGATGTACTCGCGGGGAACACGGCCACCGGTGACCTTGTTCTCGAACTCGTACATGGTGCCCTCGGTCGTGTCCAACGGCTCGATCGCGATCTGGATCTTCGCGAACTGGCCGGAACCACCGGTCTGCTTCTTGTGCGTGTAGTCGTGCTTTTCGACCTTGCGCTTGATCGTTTCGCGGTAGGCGACCTGGGGCTTGCCCACGTTTGCCTCGACGCGGAACTCGCGGCGCATGCGGTCCACCAGGATGTCCAGGTGGAGCTCGCCCATGCCGGCGATGATCGTCTGGCCGGTGTCCTCGTTGAGGGAGACCTGGAAGGTCGGGTCCTCGGCCGAAAGCTTCTGGATGGCGGTGGAGAGCTTCTCCTGGTCACCCTTGGTCTTCGGTTCGATGGCAACAGAGATCACGGGCTCCGGGAAGCTCATGGACTCAAGCACGATCTGGTTGTTCGAGTCGGAGAGGGTGTCACCGGTGGTGGTGTCCTTCAGTCCGATCGCGGCGTAGATGTGGCCGGCCAGCGCCTCGTCAACGGGGATTTCCTTGTTGGCGTGCATCTGGAACAGCTTGCCGATGCGCTCCTTCTTGCCCTTGGTGGAGTTGACCACCTGGGTGCCTGCGGAGACCTGGCCGGAGTAAACCCGGATGAAAGTCAGCTGGCCGAAGAAGGGGTGCGTCGCGACCTTGAACGCCAGGGCCGAGAAGGGCTCCTCGGTGCTCGGCTTGCGGGTCAGCTCGGTTTCCTCGTTGCGGGGATCGTGGCCCACCATGGCGGGGACGTCCAGCGGGGAGGGCAGGTAATCCACGACGGCGTCGAGCATCGGCTGCACACCGCGGTTCTTGAACGCGGAGCCGCAGAGGATCGGGTAGATCTCGGAGTTGATCGTCATCTTGCGGATGCCGGCCTTGAGTTCCTCGACGGTGAGTTCTTCACCTTCCAGGTACTTCTCCATGAGCTTGTCGCTGGACTCGGCGACGGTCTCGACGAGGGCTGCGCGGTATTCCTCAGCCTTCTCCTTGAGGTCAGCCGGGATCTCCTGGATCTCGTACTTGGCACCCATGGTGACGTCACCCTTGGCGTCGCCGGGCCACACCAGGGCACGCATGAAGAGCAGGTCGACGACGCCGACGAAGTCGTTCTCGGCGCCGATCGGCAGCTGCAGCACCAGGGGCTTGGCGCCCAGGCGGCTGATGATGGTGTCCACGGTGAAGTAGAAGTCCGCGCCCAGCTTGTCCATCTTGTTGACGAAGCAGATACGGGGAACTTCGTACTTGTCGGCCTGGCGCCAGACAGTCTCGGACTGCGGCTCCACGCCTTCCTTGCCGTCGAACACGGCAACCGCGCCGTCGAGGACGCGCAGTGAGCGCTCAACCTCAACCGTGAAGTCCACGTGGCCAGGGGTGTCGATGATGTTGATCTGGTTGTTTTCCCAGAAGCAGGTCACGGCGGCGCTCGTGATGGTGATGCCGCGTTCCTTTTCCTGTTCCATCCAGTCGGTCGTCGAGGCACCGTCGTGCGTTTCGCCGATCTTGTGGTTCACACCCGTGTAGAACAGGATGCGCTCAGTAGTAGTGGTCTTGCCGGCATCGATGTGGGCCATGATGCCGATATTGCGGACCTTGTTAAGGTCGGTAAGCACGTCCTGTGCCACGGTTTCTCCCTATATAGGTGAGCCGGGTGCGCCCGCAGCTGCCTTGTGGACAGCTGCGGGCGCCGTTCGGCGCTTTTACCAGCGGTAGTGTGCGAATGCCTTGTTGGACTCCGCCATCTTGTGGGTGTCTTCGCGACGCTTCACAGCGGCACCGAGACCGTTCGAGGCATCGAGGATCTCGTTGCGCAGACGCTCGGTCATGGTCTTCTCGCGGCGGGCCTTGGAGTAGCCGACCAGCCAGCGCAGGGCCAGCGCGGTCGCACGACCGGGCTTGACCTCAACCGGGACCTGGTAGGTGGCGCCACCGACGCGGCGGGACTTGACCTCAAGGCTGGGCTTGATGTTGTCCATGGCCTTCTTCAAGGCCGCTACGGGGTCTCCCCCGGACTTTTCCTGCGCACCGGCAAGTGCACCATAAACGATGCGCTCGGCGGTCGACTTCTTGCCGTCGACCAGCACCTTGTTGATCAGCTGAGTGACCAACGGGGAGCCGTAAACGGGATCAATTACCAGCGGCCGCTTCGGGGCCGGACCCTTGCGAGGCATATTACTTCTTCTCCATCTTTGCACCGTAGCGGCTGCGGGCCTGCTTGCGGTTCTTCACGCCCTGGGTATCAAGGGCGCCGCGGACGATCTTGTAGCGAACACCGGGAAGGTCCTTCACACGACCACCACGGACGAGCACGATGGAGTGCTCCTGGAGGTTGTGGCCAACACCGGGGATGTAGGCGGTGACTTCCACGCCACCGTTGAGGCGCACGCGGGCAACCTTACGCAGAGCCGAGTTCGGCTTCTTCGGGGTGGTGGTGTAAACGCGCGTGCAAACGCCACGGCGCATCGGGCTGCCCTTCAGGGCGGGGGCCTTGGTCTTGGAGACCTTGGGTGAGCGGCCCTTACGGACCAGCTGCTGAATCGTAGGCACTTTCGTGTTCTCCGTTTTTTCTCGAGAGTTTTCTCGTGTCGCTTTGCCCCGCTGCTCGCCTGCGGGCATTGCGCTGCGAAAACAGCGAACCAATGCGGGAACAGTTGAGGCGTAGCCTTTTATCTCGTAGTTGCACGCCTCCTGGACCGCCGGGCGACCGGAATCGGCGAGCAGGCATGCAAAAATGTGGCATTCGTTGCACAAGGACCCTGCAACCCGGAAACGCATCCACCGAACCCCGGAATACGGAGCCAGCGAGGATACACTCATCCACTGCCACACTAACAATTGTGTTCAAGTCTAGCACGGGCCGGCTCAGGCCCTGAATCGGCGGCCGCTGGCCTGCTTCCCCCGTCCGGGGGCGGGATGTTGGCTTCTGAGAGGTTTCACCGGAAGTGCCGCCGGTTTGTTCCCTGTCCTGTCGGCGGGGAACAATCCGGCGGCACCGGCGCGCGTGAGAAACCGAAAAGCTACTTGCCGGCCGACTCTCCGTTGGATTCGCGCAGCTTACGGCCCGTTTCGATGTCCTCGTCCAGCTTGGCCTTGAGCTTGTCGCTCTGCTTGGTGTCCCGGGGCGGGAGCTGGATGGTCTCCTCCGCCTCGATGCCCGCCTGCAGTTCGCGTCCGCGCTCCATCTCGGCGTCAAACTCCGCGCCGAACAGCAGGGACATGTTCAGGATCCAGAGCCACAGCAGCAGGATGATGACACCGCCGATGGCGCCGTAGGTCTTGTTGTAGTTGGCGAAGTTGGCCACGTAGAACGCGAAGCCCAGGGAAGCGAGCACGAACGCGATCAGGGCGATCAGTGATCCGAGGCTCATCCAGCGGAACTTGGGCTGCTTGACGTTGGGGGTGGCGTAGTACAGCAGCGCGATGATCACGATCACGATGGCCAGCAGGATGGGCCACTTGACGATGTTCCATACGGTCACGACTCCTCCGCCCAGGCCGAGGGCGTTGCCGACGGCTTCGGCGATGGGGCCGCTGATGACCAGCATGGCGGCTGCGATCGCCACCAGCACCACGGTGATCAGGGTGACCACCAGCATGGTCGGGCGCAGCTTGTAGAACGGCCGTCCCTCGTCGATCTGGTAGATGCGGTTCATGGCACGTCCGAACGCTCCGACGTAACCGGAGGCGGACCAAAGCCCGGCGAGGATACCGATGACCAGGGTGAAGCCGGCCGAATCGGACTTCGCCAACTCCTCGATGGGCCCCCGGATCAGGTCGGTGGTGGATCCGGGCGCGATGCGCTGGACGATCTCGAGCATCGCTGAGGTGGTTTTCTCGGCCTGGCCGAATACGCCCAGCAGGGACACCAACGCCAGCAGCCCGGGAAACAGGGAGAACACCGCGTAGTAGGTCAGGGCAGCGGCGAGGTCCTGGCACTGGTCCCGGCTGAACTCGCGGAGGGTCTTCTTGGCGATGTACTTCCACGCGGGTTTGGTGACTTCAGTGGGGCTGTCCGGTTTGCGGTCGTCGTCCGGTGCGGGAGCAGTGCGGGCTTTGGCCCGGCTGGTATCCGCGGTCTTGCTGGTAGCCATGGTGCCGTCCTTTGGGAATTGGTCCTTTGGTTACCAACTCTGACCTAGCCGGTACGGAGAATCAAGGTAAGTAGGCTTATTGTTTCCTACGTCACATGGAACCCGGCGTCTGGTTGCCTTCCTATCCGCGGCGAACGGGCCTATGGCGCCTCTCAGAAGGAGCCGCCGGGGCCGCGTTAACGGCCGACGGCGGCCCCGCACCCATGGTGCGGAACCGCCGTCGTCGTTACTGCAGTTGCGGATCAGGAACGGAAGTCCCCGCCGAGGTCGTAGTCATCCAGCGGGATGGCGTGGAACTCGGGCGACAGGTCGCCGCCGGTGTAGTCGAAGTCGCTGAAGGCGCTCGGGCCGGTGAACAGGTTGGCCTTTGCTTCCTCCGTCGGCTCCACTGTCACGTTCGTGTAGCGGGGCAGGCCCGTACCGGCCGGGATCAGCTTACCGATGATGACGTTCTCCTTCAGGCCGAGCAGCGGGTCGCTCTTGCCTTCCATGGCCGCCTGCGTCAGGACGCGGGTGGTCTCCTGGAAGGAAGCGGCCGACAGCCACGACTCGGTCGCCAGTGAGGCCTTGGTGATGCCCATCAGCTCGTTACGACCGGAAGCCGGCTGCTTGCCCTCGGACACCACGCGACGGTTTTCCGTCTCGAAGCGGCCGCGCTCGGCGAGCTCGCCGGGAAGCAGGTTGGATTCACCGGATTCGATGACCGTCACCCGGCGCAGCATCTGGCGGACGATGACTTCCACGTGCTTGTCGTGGATGCCTACACCCTGGCTGCGGTACACGCCCTGGACTTCCTCAACGAGGTGCTTCTGGGCCGCACGCGGGCCGAGGATACGCAGCACCTGCTTCGGGTCCACGGCACCGACGACCAGCTTCTGGCCGACGTCGACGTGCTCACCGTCAGTAACCTGCAGGCGGGCACGGCGCAGCACGGGGTAGGCGATTTCCTCGGTACCGTCGTCCGGAGTGAGCACCAGGCGCAGCTGGCGTTCCGTTTCCTCAATGTTGATGCGTCCGGCCGCTTCCGCGATCGGGGCAACACCCTTGGGGGTACGGGCCTCGAAGAGCTCCTGGATACGCGGCAGACCCTGCGTGATGTCCTCGCCACGGCTGGCGGAAACAGCACCACCGGTGTGGAAGGTACGCATGGTCAGCTGGGTACCGGGCTCACCGATGGACTGTGCCGCGATGATGCCGACCGCCTCTCCAATGTCCACGAGCTTGCCGGTGGCCAGCGAGCGGCCGTAGCAGGCGGCGCAGGTTCCGACGCCGGACTCACAGGTGAGTACGGAGCGGACCTTGACCTCGGTGATGCCTGCTGCGAACAGCTCGGCGATCAGCACGTCTCCGACGTCGGCGCCGGCCTCAGCCAGCACCGTGCCGTCTGCTGCCGTCACTTCGGTGGCGAGGGTACGGGCGTAAACGCTGTTCTCAACCTCCTCGTGCAGGGTCAGCTCACCGTTCGCATCGGCGACGGCGATCGGCAGGGTCAGGCCCCGCTCGGTACCGCAGTCGTCTTCGCGGACGATGACGTCCTGTGACACGTCCACCAGGCGACGGGTCAGGTAACCCGAGTTGGCGGTACGCAGCGCGGTGTCGGCCAGACCCTTACGGGCACCGTGTGTGGCGATGAAGTATTCCAGCACGGACAGGCCCTCACGGTAGGAGGACTTGATCGGGCGCGGAATGATTTCACCCTTGGGGTTGGCCACCAGGCCACGGATACCCGCGATCTGACGGACCTGCATCC
>JAODMR010000114.1 GCA_025465475.1 Micrococcaceae bacterium | reverse complement strand
GCTGCACGGCGACTCGGCGTTCGCCGGCCAGGGCGTGGTCCAGGAGACGCTGAACCTCTCCCAGCTGCGCGGCTACCGCACCGGCGGAACCATCCACGTCATCGTGAACAACCACGTCGGGTTCACCACGGCTCCGTCCTCTTCCCGCTCCTCGGTGTACTCCACCGATGTGGCGAAGATGATCCAGGCACCGGTGTTCCACGTCAACGGTGACGATCCCGAGGCCGTCGTCCGTGTGGCCCAGCTGGCCTTCCAGTTCCAGCAGCGCTTCCACAAGGACGTTGTCATCGATATGGTCTGCTACCGCCGGCGCGGCCACAACGAGGGTGACGACCCCTCGATGACGCAGCCGCTGATGTACAACCTCATCGAGGCCAAGCGCAGTGTCCGCAAGCTCTACACGGAGGCCCTGATCGGCCGCGGGGACATCACCGAGGACGAAGCGGAGCAACTGCTGCGCGACTACCAGGAACGCCTCGAGCGGGTCTTCGCCGAAACCCACGCGGCCCAGACCTCACCCATGTCCGTCATCACCGCAGACTCGGAGGCGGTGTCGGACCTGGAGCGGCCCACCGCCCAGCAGGAGGACTCCGGCGAGAACAAGCCCGGAACGACGGCGATCAGCGCCGACACGCTGGCACACATCGGCAAGGCGCACGTCACCTTCCCCGACAACTTCACCGTGCACCCGAAGCTGAAGCAGCTGCTGGAAAAGCGTGAGCTGATGTCCCGTGAGGGTGGTATCGACTGGGGCTTCGGTGAACTGGCAGCCTTCGGATCCCTCGTCATGGAGGGCGTGCCCGTCCGGCTGGCGGGCCAGGACTCCCGGCGCGGAACGTTCGTGCAGCGCCACGCCGTGTTCCACGACCGGGCGACCGGCGAGGAATGGACCCCGCTGGCCGAACTGTCAGCCGAGCAGGCCAAACTGTGGATTTACGACTCACTGCTGTCGGAATACGCGGCCATGGGCTTTGAGTACGGCTACTCGGTGGAACGGCCCGATGCCCTGGTCCTGTGGGAAGCCCAGTTTGGTGACTTCGCCAACGGGGCCCAGACCATCATGGATGAGTTCATCTCCTCGGCCGAGCAGAAGTGGGGCCAGCGTTCCTCGCTGGTGCTGCTGCTGCCCCACGGCTATGAGGGCCAGGGACCGGACCACTCGTCAGGACGCATCGAGCGCTACCTGCAGATGTGCGCGGAAGAGAACATGATCGTGGCGAACCCGACCACTCCCGCGTCGCACTTCCACCTGCTGCGTCGCCAGGCCTACAGCCGGCCGCGGAAGCCGTTGATTGTATTCACCCCGAAGCAGCTGCTGCGCCTGAAGGCGGCCGCTTCCGCCGTCGAGGACTTCACCACCGGCACGTTCCGGCCGGTCATCCCCGACGCCGGCCTGCCGGACAACGCTGCAGTGGAGCGGGTCATCCTGGTGTCCGGTCGGCTGTACTACGACCTGGCAGCCGCCCGGCAGAAGGCCGGTGACGACAAGACCGCGATCCTCCGCCTGGAGCAGCTGTACCCGCTGGCCATGGATGACATCCAGGCCGAACTGGCCAAGTACCCGAACGCGGACCTGGTGTGGGCACAGGACGAACCAGCGAACCAGGGACCGTGGCCGTTCATCGGCCTGAACCTGGCTCCGGCACTGGATCGCCAGCTGCGCCTGGTATCCCGTCCTGCCTCGGCCTCGACCGCGACCGGATCCGCCAAGCGGCACGCCGTGGAGCAGGACCAGCTGGTCAAGCAGGCGTTCCAGCGCACCCAGTAGCAGTAACGGATGCCCAGCCTGCCGGACGCGGGCTGGGCATCCGCCTTTTGCACGACCCCCGCGAGTTCGCATTGCATACGAGAGGTACATAGTGGAGGACAGGAAACTGCGCATTGCCGCGGTCGGAGATGAACTGGTGGCAGGCGTCGGTGATCCCCGCGCGCTGGGCTGGGTGGGCAGGGTCCTGGCCCGTACCCCGCGTGAAGGAATTGACCTGGAGGCGTACTCGCTGGCAAGCCCCCAGGAAGGCACCGAGGGCCTGTCCGCCCGTTGGCAGCAGGAAGCCGGCCGACGCTTCGGCGATCGGGCAGAGAACCGCCTGGTCATCGGCCTGTCCGGCCGCGACGTCGAGTTTGGACTTTCCACCGCCCGCAGCAGGCTCAATCTGGCGAACATCCTCGACGGCGCAACCCAGCAGAACATCCCCGTCTTCGTCGTCGGGCCGCCCCCCGGGCTGGATCCCGCCATGAACAAGCGCCTGGCGGAGCTGAACACAGCGTTCGCCGACGTGACCACCCGCCGCAAGCACATGTACGTGGACACCTTCTCGCCGCTGCAGAACCATGAGCAGTGGCGCACCGACCTGGTGGCCAATGGCGGAACCCCCGGCCAGGCCGGGTATGGACTGATGGCGTGGCTGGTGCTGCATCGTGGGTGGTACCAGTGGCTGAACGTGCAGGAAGCCGAGTAGGCGTCCTTTCCACGCTTGAAGATGCAAGCCGCTGACCTCGCACGCCTGACCAGCAGGTCCTAGAATCAGCAGGTCCCTGAACAGCTGGTCCTGAACAGCAGGAGGCGCCGGCACCCTTAGCGGGTACCGGCGCCTCCTTCGTTTTGGCCCGGGTGGGTTAATACAGCTTGTTGTCGCTCAGGCGGTTGTCTTGTTCAGCCCGTTGTCTTGCTCAGCCCGTTGTCTTGCTGAGCCCGTTGTCTTGCTCAGGCCGCTGTCTTGCTCAGCCTCTTCTTTCATCCTCATGTGGAGGCCTCCTCAGCCGGCTCCCGGAAGGCAAACCTCCAGCATGCCGTCGGTGACCCGGGTCTCGAAGACCGGCTGCGGCGAGGTTGCGGGCCCATGCACCACCTCGCCCGTGGCCAGGGAAAACACGCTCTGGTGCCATGGGCACTGGACGCAGGCCTCTCCGCCTATCCACCGCTGCTCGCCCTCGCTCAGCGGACCGGACAGGTGACTGCACGTTTCGGCCAGGACGTTGATGGTGCCGTCACCGGCACGGCGCACCAGCAAGGGAACCTCACCCAGCATCCGTCGATGCAGCTTGCCCGGCACCAGCTCCTCAACGGGCGTCAGGGACTGCCAGCCCTCGGGCACGCGATGGGGAACGTCCTCCACATGATTCGGCCCGGCCGCCTGCCGGTAGGCCAGGTGACCACCGAACCAGCCACCGGCCATCAGTGCGCCAAGACCCAGGAAGGCCAGGGGTTTCCCGCTGCGGCCGGTCAGCCGCTGCAGCAGCGACACCGAGTAGAGGGTCAGCGCAGTGGAATTCGCCAGGGCATGGACTGCCCCGATGCGCTGCTGTTGGGTGTGGAGTTCGGAAAAGTCGACGGCGCCGGCAACAGCGGCCGGGCCTGCCGACGCCACGCCGACAGCCACCAACGTTGCAGCGGCCTTGCCGTTGCCCGGAAGGCAATCCAGCACCGCCGCCGAGAGCCACGATCCCAGCGGAACCTGCACCATCAACGGATGAAGCGAGTGGCCCTGCCAGACGCCATGCAGCAGGTCGCGCAGATTGCGCGGCTTTATGACCGCGTTGACCGCACCGGTCAAAAACTTCGCCAGCGGGTCCAGTTGCTGCAGGTCCTCTATGCGGTCTGCCAGTGTGAAGGGCGGAAGCGTCTTCATGATCCGGTCCCCCCGCCGCTGTTCTGGCCCAGCTTTTGCTGCAGCCGGTCAATGTGCTCGGAGGCTTCCGCCTTGGTGAGGTCGGGAGATATTTCCTCCCCGGCCTGCTTGGCCAGGTTGTCGAGGTAGCTACGCTGCGGCCCCGTCATCGGCTCGTCCCCGGTCACCCAGTCGGCGGGGTCCTTCTCGGCGCTGCCGGCGTCGACCGGCTCCGGGCTACCCAGCGGCTCATTCGTGTTCTCGCTCATGCACTCCTCTTTCTGTGGCCGGTGTGGCCGTGCCTTACTTCTTGCTGCGGGACTGACGCGTTTCTTTGTCGTTCGCTTTCTGCAGGGCGGCAACGAGTTGTTCCTTGGTCATGGACGAGCGCCCCGGCACCTCAAGTCGTTTGGCCAGGTCATACAGGTGCTCCTTGCTGGCGTTGGCGTCCACTCCTCCCGCCGTAGACCGTCCGGTTCCCCGACCGCCAGCTGCCTGCGGATCCGAAGGACCTGGCGTGTCCTTGGCTTCCCAGTGGTCCCCGACCTTCTCGTGGCCGTGCTTGAGCGCTGCGTAGGCGGTGCGGGCGGCCCGCTCGCCGTCGCCGTACTCCTCCGCCGCGGAGTCATACGTCTTGGCGAAGGTCGCCTGCGCGTGCTGGTCGGAGCGCTGCAGGGTCGCAGGAAGCTCCTCCTTGCGTGGCGTGCCGCCCTTGCCGGTCTTGGGCATCATTCCCTCCTTGTCGTCCGGCTGCTTCATCCTTGAGCCTAGGAGAATCGGCAGCGGATGTCTGCCCCTTGTGCCACCCATCGAGCAGCGGGGGAAAGACGGCTCCGCCCGGTCGCCCCGAAAGCCCTTGCCAAACACCTCATCGAGATATATCTTGAGTGCATCGGACGCGATATATCGCAACCAAACCTGCGGTACCCATGTACCACCTCACCTAGGAGAAGCACCATGAGTGCAGAGCAATGGAGCGTTACCGAACCCGGAACGTTGGAAATGGATGGGGTGCGGGAGCTTGATGCCGCCATCGTTCGCGGCCGGCTGGACATCATTACCCACGAGGAACCGACAACCGTCGTGGAGGTGACGTCCCTGTCGGGCCGGCCACTGGAGATAAGCCTCGACGGCGGCGTCCTGCGGGTCGGCTACGGCGACTTCGGCGTCAATTGGCTCACCAGGATCGTCGGTGGAGGCGCTGACCGGGCAGTCATCAGCATCGCCGTGCCGGCCGGAACCACGGTGCGAGCTGCGACCGTGAGCGGTGATGGGTTGGTGTGTGGCACATCGGCCGGCACCGTCCTCAAAACCGTCTCCGGCTCGCTCATGGCTGACGACACCTCCGGAACCCTGACGGCAGAAACCGTGAGCGGGGAAATCATTGCCCGCCACCACACAGGACCGCTCGTCACCAAGAGCGTCTCCGGGGAAATCACCGCGTCCGGATATCTCAGCAGCGTCCGCGCCAGCACAGTCAGCGGTGACCTGTCCTTTGACATCCTCGGGGCGCCGGACGACCTGGTATCCAAATCGGTCTCCGGGGATGTCACCGTCCGGCTCCCCGAGGGCATGGGGGTGGAAGTCAAAGCCAAAACGACCTCAGGAACCGTACTGGTGGATGACAGGAAATTCAGCGGCACAGCCAGCAACGTCAGTGCATCCTCGGGCCCGGAGGGCGGCGCCCTGACCATGCGGAGCACGTCCGTTTCGGGCAACATCTCCGTGGTCCACCAGCAGCGGGCCTACAGCAACGGACACCAGGAGCAGCAGTGAGCACCGGAAATCCCAGGACGGGCCGGTTCTGATGCCTCCCGTCTTTGCGCATGGAGCCCTGCGGCTCTACATCCTGGCCCTGCTGGAGGAGGGCCCCAAGCATGGCTATGACATGATCCGTGCCCTCAGCGACCGTTTCGGTGGGACCTACTCGCCCAGCGCCGGCACGGTGTATCCACGCCTCGCGAAGCTGCAGGACGAGGGCCTGGTCATTACCTCGGCGGAGGGCAGGCGAACCGTGTACAGCATCACCGACGCCGGCAGGGTCGAGTTGGAGGGCCGCCGCGACGAACTGCTAACGGTGGAACAGGACATCTCCGAGTCCGTCCGAAGACTGGCAGACAGCCTGCGTTCGGACATCCGCAGCAACATGAAAGGCCTCCGTGCTGACCTGGCTGCCACAGCAGAAGCCGCGAAGCGAACTGCCAGACGAACATCCGTCGGGAATGTTTCCGATGCCACCAACCAGCGCCTGCTCAAGGAAGCCGAGATGATGCTGCAGTCATTCCGCGACGAGCTTCGGGTGGACCTGCGGACAAGCGCTGCCCGGCATACGCTGGAGGACGTCACCCTGGAGACGGTCAGGACAGTGCTTGACCAGGCCCGGATCGCGATCCGGGCGACCCTGCGCGGTTGAATTCAGCAGGGGTCAGTGCCGAAACACGATTTTGCCCCGCACCTCGCCGTCAAGCATGCGGGCGAACCCGTCCCGGGCGCGTTCCAGTGGAAGAACCTCGTCGATCCGTGGCCGAATACCGGTGGCCACCAGGAAGCGGGTCAGCCGAACGAACTCCTCCCGGTTGCCCATCGTGGACCCCAGTACTTTCAGCTGGGTGAAAAAGACGCGGTTCAGCTGCGCGGGCGGACTGAACCCGCTGGTCGCTCCGCACGTAACGATCGCACCTCCCGGTTTGAGGCTTTTCAGGGAATGGCTCCAGGTCGCCTCTCCTACGGAATCAAAGACGACGTCGGCCTGTTCCGGCAGGCGCGCACCGGGCTCGAACGCCTCGGCGGCACCCAGGTCCAGGGCGAGCTGCCGCTTGTGGTCGCTGCGTCCGGTCACGAAGACCCGAAAACCAGCCTGCGCCGCCATGGGGATCAGCGCCGTGGAGACGCCGCCGCCGGCGCCCTGCACCAGGACCGTTGCCCCGGGACCGGCCGGTGAAACGCTGAAGAGCATCTTGAAGGCAGTCAGCCAGGCAGTGGAAAGGCAGCCTGCCTCCTCCCAGCTGAGTTCGACCGGCTTCGCCACGACGTTGCCTGCCGGCACCCACACCTCGTCGGCGAACGTGCCAGGGTGGACCTCGGACAGGAGGGTCCGCTTGGGATCCAACGTCTCGTCGCCGCGCCAGCCGGGACTGGCAATGACCGAGTGCACCAGCACCTCGTTGCCGTCGTCGTCCACCCCGGCACCGTCGCACCCGAGGATCATGGGCAACCGGTCGGATGGAAGTCCTACGCCCTGCAAGGAGAAGAGGTCGTGATGGTTCAACGCGGAGGCCCGGAGCCGGACCCGAATCCACCCCTCCGGCGCCGGAGCAGGATCCAGGTCCCCTATTTCCAGGCCCGACAGCGGATCTGTTCGTGAGGACGATCGGGCAAAAACAGCGCGCATCTGTTGCTCCTTTGTCGGCGGTTCCCTTGATCCTAGCGACCTGCTGCTGTGCGCCCCTCTCGCAGTCGGTGCCTGACAGCGGCGCGAGGGAGGCGCCGGTTAGGCCAGCCCGTTTCGATATGGGAGACTAGAGGGCGGATCTTGACAGACCGTTAAGAAGATTGGAGGCAGCTATGTCCAAGCGAGCACGCAAGCGTCGTGACCGTAAGCGTGGCGGCGCTAACCACGGTAAGCGCCCCAACACTTAAGTCTTGAGCTTAAATAGAAATCCCCTGGAACCACTCGGTTCCAGGGGATTTCCTTTTGCTGTGCTGGGGCTCTGGCGCTGGGACTAAGCGTCGACGGTGCTGATGCCGTGAATGCGCTCCAGGATGGAGGCCTTCAGGTTCTCCGGCGCGGCTTCCTTGCACGAACGCTTCACGACGGAACGGATGACGCACTCCAGGTCGTGTTCCTCCGCGCAGTCAGGGCAGGTGTCCAGGTGGGCCTTGATGTCGTCAAGGTCCTGCCGGGACAAGGCGCCGTCCAGGTACTCATATATCCGCTCTATGCGCGTGTCGTCGCAATCGCCCAGACTCTGGCAGTCGCTCATTTTTTCTTCTCCTGATCGATGGATGCCGTAGCGGGTTCCTTGCCTGCACCGGTGACAGCAGCGGCACCGGTAAAACCGCGTTCCACGGCATAATCCGCAAGCATGTCCCGCAGCATCTTGCGGCCCCTGTGCAACCGCGACATGACGGTGCCGATGGGGGTGTTCATAATTTCCGATATTTCCTTGTACGCAAAGCCTTCGACGTCAGCAAAATACACAGCCAACCGGAACTCCTCCGGAATGGCCTGCAGGGCGCTTTTGACGTCCGAATCAGGCAGGTGGTCCAGCGCTTCAGCCTCCGCCGAGCGGAGCCCGCTGGAGGTGTGCGATTCCGCGCGGGCCAACTGCCAGTCCTCAATCTGATCCGCGTGCGACTGCAACGGTTCCCGCTGCCGTTTGCGGTAGAGGTTGATGTACGTGTTGGTGAGAATGCGGTACAGCCAGGCCTTCAGGTTGGTTCCCGGACGATACTGGTGGAAGGCCGAGAAAGCCTTGGTGTAGGCCTCCTGCACCAGGTCCTCAGCATCACTGGGATTACGCGCCATACGCATGGCCGCGGAATACAGCTGGTCCACGTATTGCATGGCATCGCGCTCAAACCGTGCCCTGCGGTCTTCAACCGACTCAAGGGTCACGTCAAGTTCGGCCTCGCGGGGGGCGCTATCGACCGCCGCCCCCAAGCCGTCCTCTGCAGGGGACGATTCGGCCAGGGTTTCTGAGTGCTCAGTGGTGTTCATTGGACCTAAGTCTAGTAGCCCGGTCCTTCGGTGAAGCCCGGGTTCAACGGTCCTGGTGAGGGTCTCCATGCATTCCTTCCGGCTGGTGGAACTTCTTTGTTCAACTCCGGTTCCCCTGCGGATATTCCGCTCCTTGGCTGGCAGTTTTTTGCCATCTTCGACCAACGCTGCCGACGAAATCTCCAGCGGTTTTCGGGTGGTTTCCCCCGCGGCAGCGGGACATTCTCCAATTCCGCGGCAAAAGTGTAAAACTAAGAGGGCAACATAGACCAGACCCCCACCGGGCCCGTGGCCTTAAGCATCTCCAACGGTGCAGTTCAACGGGAACGGTGGTGCCGAGAAGCAATTCCGCCGCATCAGCCAGGAGGCCTCCATGTCAATCGTCCGCTCGCTTGCCCGTCCCATGCTCGGTTCCACGTTCATTGTGGCCGGGGTGGACCGCCTCCGGCATGCCGACCAGACAGCTAACCAGCTGTCTCCGGTGCTGTCCAAGGCCGCGCAGGCGCTGCCCTTCCAGACGGACGAGAAGACACTGGCGCGAGCGATCGGTGGCGCCCAGCTGGGTGCCGGCCTGCTCCTGGCCGCCGGGAAGTTCTCCCGCTTTGCCGGTCTGGTGCTGACCCTGACGTCCGCGCTGAACGCCGTCGTCGAATACCGCAGCGCTGACGCCAGCACGTCCGAAGGCCGCGCCCGCCGCCGCAGCCAGCTGCTGCGCAACATCTCCCTTTCCGGCGGTGTCCTGCTGGCCGCCGTCGACACGGCCGGCAAGCCTGGCCTCGCCTGGCGTGCAGGGCACCTCGCCGCGGCCGGCAAGAAGACCACCCAGCGCCAACTCAAGCACGCCGACAAGTCCGTGCGGCGCATCGCCGCCGACGTCACCGGTTCCTAGGCTGTCCGTGGCTGCCGCCCCCGTTGCACCCTGGCCTGCTCCGCTCGCCACAGCTCCCGTCGACGCCACGGTGGCAGTACCTGGTTCCAAATCGCTGACCAACCGCTACCTGGTCCTGGCTGCCCTGGCGGACGGACCCTCCCGGCTCCGCGCGCCGCTGCACTCCCGGGACTCCGAGCTCATGGTTACAGCGCTGCGGCAGCTGGGCGTCCAGATAGAGCAGGTGCCGGGCTCGGGCGCGTTCGGTCCGGACTTGCTGGTCACTCCTGCTGCTTACCGCTCGGCCAGGCCGGAAAAACCCGGGAACGGCGTCAGCATCGATTGCGGCCTGGCCGGCACGGTCATGCGCTTTGTTCCTCCGGTTGCTGCCCTGTCCAGCGGCACCATCAGCTTTGACGGCGACCCGCACGCCCGCAAGCGCCCCATGGGTCCTGTGGTTACCGCGCTGAAGTCCCTGGGTGTGCAGGTCGATGACGACGATCGGCAGTCGCTGCCCTTCACCCTGCAGGCCACCGGCACGGTTCGCGGGGGACACCTGGTCATCGACGCCAGCGGATCCTCGCAGTTCGTTTCCGCCCTGCTGCTGGCCGGTGCCCGCTTCACTGACGGACTGCACCTGGAGCATGTCGGGGCGCCCGTACCCAGCCTGGACCACATCGCCATGACCATCGAGGTGCTCCGGGGCGTCGGCGTGACGGTCGATGACTCCCGTCCCAACCATTGGGTGGTGTCCCCCGGACCCATCCGCGCCTTCGACGTGGCAATCGAACCGGACCTTTCCAATGCCGGTCCGTTCCTGGCAGCCGCGGTGGTTACCGGCGGCACCGTCCGGATGCCCGGCTGGCCGCGGGGCACGACGCAAGTGGGCGACTCCTGGCGGGATATTCTGGCCGCCTTCGGCGCTACCGTTCGGCTTGACGGGGATGTCCTCACTGTCACCGGCGGGAAGAGCATTGCCGGGGTGGACCTGGCCGACACGAGTGAACTGGCCCCGACGGTGGCGGCTTTATGCGCCCTGGCCGATGCGCCGTCCCGGCTGACCGGTATCGCGCACCTGCGGGGTCATGAAACAGATCGGCTGGCCGCCCTGGTGGCAGAAATCAACCGCCTGGGCGGTTCGGCTGAGGAAACCCCTGATGGTCTGAGCATCGTTCCTGCCCCGCTGCATGGCGGACTGTTCCACAGTTATGCCGACCATCGGATGGCCACGGCGGGAGCCATCCTGGGCCTGGTGGTGCCCGGGGTCGAGGTCGAGGATATTTCCACGACTGCCAAGACCATGCCCGAGTTTCCGGACCTGTGGCGTTCCATGCTGGCGGGCGCCGCCGTGGAACAGGGCTGACATGGCACGCAGCACCAGCAGCTTTGATGAATCGGATGCCCGGATACGGCCCAACAAGAAGGGCAGCCGGCCCCGCACCAAGGACCGACCCAGCCATGACGATGCCGTGCTGGGCCGGATCATCACCGTGGACAGAGGACGTTACACCGCGATCGTGGCTGAAGATACGCCCCAGGAACGGGTCCTCATTGCCGCCCGCGCCCGGGAACTGCGCCGCACGCCCGTGGTTGCCGGTGACTTCGTGTCCCTGGTCGGCAACGTGTCCGGCGATGCTGACACCCTGGCCCGGCTGGTCCGGGTGGAGGAACGCCGCACGTTGCTGCGCCGAAGTGCCGATGACACCGATCCGGTGGAACGGGCGGTGGTAGCCAACGCGGACCAACTCGTTATTGTCGTCGCAGCGGCCAACCCCGAACCGCGCACGGGTTTCATCGACCGCGCCCTGGTCGCCGCGTACGACGCCGGCATCGCCCCGTTGCTGCTGGTCACCAAGGCGGACATCAAGGACCCGGCCGAACTGCTGGCCAATTACGAACACCTTGACATGACCGTCGTGGTCAGCCGCACGGCAGCCGACACCGCCTCAGGGGTGGACGCCCGCAGCGATGACGGCCTCTCGGCGCTGCTGGCGGGCAGCGCCGTCGAGCAGTTGCGCGAACATTTGGAGGGCCGCGTCAGCGTCCTGGTCGGCCACTCAGGCGTGGGAAAGTCAACGATGGTCAACGCCCTGACCGGCTCGCAACGTGCCACCGGTGGAGTCAACGCCGTCACCGGCCGGGGCCGGCACACGTCCTCCTCGGCGTTGGCGCTGCGCCTGACGGGTGGCGCGCCGGGGAGTTGGATCATCGACACGCCGGGCATCCGATCCTTCGGCCTGGCCCATGTGGACCCCGACCGGATTTTGCAGGCCTTCCCCGACCTGGAGCCGGGCACCGACGACTGCGAGCGCGGCTGCCTGCATGACAGCTACGCGGTGCGGTGTGGACTGGACGGCTGGGTTACGGAGGGCCACGCCGGTGAAGCAGGACCGGCCCGGCTGGCCTCGCTGCGCCGCCTGCTGGAGGCAGGCATCCGGGCTGAAGGACGTGCCGAGGCCAAGGAACTTGGCACGAGCCAGTAGCCGGGCCGGTCATATCCCTGCTTCCCGGGGCAAAAACGATAGCGTGGAAGGCATGACCCACGCACCACAAAGCTACAACGATGACCTCCGCCTGGCGCACGTCATGGCCGACTCAGTCGACGCCCAGACCATGGCCCGCTTTCGCTCCCTTGACCTGCAGGTGGAAACCAAGCCGGACCTGACTCCCGTCACAGACGCGGACAAGTCAGCCGAAGAGGCCATCCGCAGCCAATTGTCACGGGTCCGGCCACGCGACGCGGTGCTGGGCGAGGAATACGGCAGCACGGGCCATGGGTCACGGCGGTGGATTATCGACCCCATCGACGGAACCAAGAACTTCGTCCGCGGAGTACCGGTGTGGGCCACCCTCATCGCGCTCGTCGACGACGGGCAGCCCGTGGTGGGTCTGGTCAGTGCACCCGCACTGGGCAAGCGTTGGTGGGCGGCTCAAGGCACCGGTGCCTACATGGGCAAGTCCCTCGCTGCGGCCACCCGGTTGCGGGTATCCAATGTTTCCCAGCTCTCTGACGCGTCCTTGTCGTATTCGTCGCTGTCGGGCTGGCGCGAGCGCGGGAACCTCGATCAATTCCTGACGCTGACGGACACGGTGTGGCGCAGCCGCGCGTACGGCGACTTTTGGTCCTACTGCCTGGTCGCGGAGGGAGCCGTGGATATTGCCTGCGAGCCGGAACTCAACCTCTACGACATGGCCGCACTGGTGCCCATCGTGACCGAGGCCGGGGGTCGATTCACCTCACTGGAGGGCGCCGACGGCCCGTTCGGCGGCAATGCCCTGGCAACCAACGGCATCCTGCACTCGGAAACACTGCACGCGCTCAACCCGGATCTCGACGACCTGCTCTGAACCGGCACTTCAGTGCAGCGTTCCGCACGGCGTAACATTCCGCTGCCGGCGTGGCTGCCGGCCGGTTGGATGCATTAGCCTGTGGGCATAGGTCACGAGTGCCAGCGCTAAACCCCGGTTTGCTGGCCGGCAACCCTCCATTCGCGGTGGGGTGCCCCGGGTGACGACCTGGCCAGACCGGAGCGGTCCTGGCAAGCGCGGATTCCCGGTGCCCCGGGACGTCCCTTTCGGTGAGGACACCATGAGCATTTCCACCCTGGACAACAACACCAGTACGGCTGGCAGGACCGAGCTGGCGGCCGGCGATAATCCCCTGCTGGCGGTGACCGGCGCCGACCTTCAGGCCCCGCTGGTCAGCGGCGGCGCGGTGCGGTACGCAAACCTCGACTACGGTGCCTCAGCGCCGGCACTGGTCGACGTCGCCGAGCACCTGAACGATGTCCTGCCCTACTACGCGAGCGTGCACCGCGGCGCGGGTTACGCCTCCCAGGTCAGCACGTCCGTCTACGAAAACGCCCGCGGCATAGTCCGTACCTTCCTGGGCGGCCGTGCCGACGACGCAGTCATCTTCACCCGCAACACCACCGACGCCCTGAACCTGCTGGCCGGCTGCCTGCCGGCAGGTTCGGCCGATGTGGTCTATCTGGACATCGAACACCACGCGAACCTTCTGCCCTGGCAACAGGTGCCACACCGCAGCGTGGTGGCGGCAAACACGATCGCCGGCACCCTGTCCGCCCTGGAATCGGAATTGGCTACCGGAAACGTGGCCCTGCTGGCGGTGACCGGTGCATCAAACGTCACCGGCGAGGTGCTCCCCCTTCGGGAACTGTCCACCCTGGCGCACCGCCACGGCGCACGCATCGTCGTGGACGCAGCGCAGCTGGCACCTCACCGCCGGATTGACCTGGCTGCGGACGACATCGACTACCTGGCCTTTTCGGGGCACAAGCTGTACGCGCCGTTTGGTGCCGGCGTACTGATCGGGCGCCCCGACTGGCTGGATGCCGGGCGGCCGCATCTGGCCGGAGGTGGTGCAGTGCAGGAAGCACGGCTGGACTCCGTCACCTGGGCCACAGGTCCCGCCCGCCACGAAGGCGGCTCTCCCAACGTGCTGGGCGCCGCAACCCTGGCCAGGGCCGCGCAGATCCTCGGCAGCCTCGACGAGGACCGTTGGCAGGAGCACGAACAAGCGCTCCGCTCATCCCTGGTCGAGGGCCTGATCCAATTGCCGGGAGTCACCGTGCACACCCTGTTCCAGGACGCGGCGAATTATCCGGGAACGGGCACGATTGGCGTGGTGAACTTCTCCATCGCTGGATACGACGCCGGGTTGGCCGCCGCCTACCTCTCGGCCGAACACGGCGTCGGTGTACGGGACGGGCGCTTCTGCGCCCACCCTCTGCTGCGGCGGCTGGGACTTCCCTCCGGTTCGCTACGCGCGAGTTTCGGCGTGGGCTCACGCCGGGACGACGCCGACCGCTTGGTGGCGGGCGTTGCGGCCCTGCTTGAGACCGGACCGCGGGTGGACTACGTGGTGGATGAAGGCCGATGGGTGCCGGCCAATGACAACCGCTCCTATCCCGCCTGGGCGCCCAACACGCCGGGTACAGCCGGCGCGGCTCCCTGCTCCCTGACCTGACCCGGCCTGACCACGCCTGACCGGAACGGCCCTGACCCCGGCTGCCCTACCCTGCGAGCGTTGGCGCCGCATGCCACCGTGCCGCGGTAAAGTGGGCAGGCAGATTTCCGCCGGTGATGAGGAGCAGAGCGAGCGTGGACCAGCAGGCCGTGCACCGGACGGGACGGGGCGGACCAAACCTGGATGCCGGCCGGCGCCGTGAAATGGGCGCCGCCTTCCAGGACGGCGGGGAGCATTACGACCGGGTCCGACCGGGCTATCCGCCCGCGTCACTGGATTGGCTGCTCGCGGCCTGTCCAGTGGCGCCGGTGGATGCCGTTGATATCGGCGCCGGAACCGGCAAGTACACGGTTTTGCTGCTGGAACGTGGCCTGGCTGTCACCGCCGTCGACCCCTCCGAGGACATGCTGGCGGAACTCAAGCGGCTGCATCCAACCGCCCTGGCGGTCACCGGAACGGCCGAACACCTCCCCCTGCCCGAGGCCTGCATGGACCTTGCGACGGTGGCGCAGGCCTGGCACTGGTGTGATCCGTTCGCAGCGAGCGCCTCCATCGCACGCGTGCTGCGGCCCGGCGGAGTACTGGGACTGGTCTGGAACCAGCTGGACGTGCAGCAGCCCTGGGTGCACCGGCTCTCCCGGATCATGCATGCCGGTGACGTGCACAGGCCCGGGTTCCGTCCCGCCCTGGGCCCCGGGTTCACTGACCTGGACGCGCAGGTGACGGGCTGGACACAGCCGATGACTCCGCCGGACCTGCTCGAGTTGGCCAAATCCCGCAGCTACTACCTCCGGGCTTCCGAAGCCACCCGTGCGAGGGTGCTGACGAACCTGCGTTGGTACCTTGGCGAGCATTTGGGACACGACGACGACGACACCCTTGAAGTGCCGTACCTCACCACCACCTGGCGGGCCCTGCGCAACTGACCACGGGCCTTGGCAACATCCTCCATGCGTCCTAGGATTTCGGTATACCGAAAAATCTGCTTTCGGTAGCCAGTGCCGCAGCGGAACTGGGAACACCGCGGGAGTGCCATGCTGAACATCGAAGACCAGCACGCCCCGGACCGGCCACAGGTCCGGCGACGGGGCAAGCTGCCGGGCGTACTTCTCCTGCTGGGGCCAGCTTTCGTGGCTGCCATCGCCTATGTGGATCCCGGAAACGTGGCCGCCAACCTCACCTCCGGTGCCAGATACGGCTATCTGCTGGTATGGGTGCTCGTCGCCGCAAACATCATGGCCATGCTGATTCAGTATCAGTCGGCGAAACTCGGCGTGGTCACCGGTCGGTCGCTGCCCGAACTGCTGGGCGAGCGCCTGCGCACCCGGACCCGGCGGGCGTACTGGCTGCAGGCCGAGCTCGTAGCCGTTGCCACCGACGTGGCAGAAGTGGTGGGCGGGGCTGTCGCCCTGCACCTGTTGTTCGGCCTGCCGCTGCCGCTTGCCGGGGCGATTGTCGGGATCTGCTCCATGCTGCTGCTGACCGTGCAGAACCGGCGGAGCCAGCGGGCGTTCGAGTCCGTGATCATGGTGCTGCTGCTGATCATCACCATCGGATTCCTGGCCGGGCTGTTGTTCAGCCCGCCCGACCCAGCGGGTGTTGCCGGCGGCCTGCTCCCGCGGTTTGACGGTACGGGGAGCGTCCTGCTGGCCGCCAGCATGCTCGGCGCCACGGTCATGCCCCACGCCATCTACCTGCACTCCGCGCTGGCACGGGACCGGCACTCCGGAACCGATCGATCCCCGCAGCGGCTCCGTGCCCTGGTTGTCGCCACCCGCTGGGACGTGGTGGGGGCACTGCTGCTGGCCGGTGCCGTTAACATCGGCATGCTGTTGCTCGCCGCCTCCACGCTCGGCGGGGTGGCGGGTACCGAATCCATCGAGGGAGCCCACGCCGCCATCCAAGCCAGCCTGGGCCCCGCCGTCGGCGTGATCTTCGCCGTCGGGCTGCTCGCCTCCGGCCTGGCGTCCACCTCGGTGGGGTGTTACGCGGGTGCGACCATCATGGCTGGCCTGCTGAAAATCCGGCTGCCGTTGCTGACCCGAAGGGTTATCAGCCTGATTCCGGCCCTGGGTCTGCTGCTCTTCGGCGTGGACCCCACCTGGGCACTGGTCATCAGCCAGGTGGTGCTGAGCTTTGGCATCCCGTTTGCCCTGATTCCCCTGCTCCGGCTCACCGGGAATGCCACGATCATGGGCCCCCACCGGGACGGACGCGCGCTGCGGATAGCCGCCGTCGTCAGCGCCACCCTGGTCGTGGCACTGAACATCGTGCTGCTTTTCCTCACCCTGACCAGCCTGGGCTGAGCCGGTACGCTGGAACGGTGAAGCTGAATGCACCCTCCTCCAGCGTGGAGGACTACGTGAAGGTGATCTATTCCTTCACTGAGTGGCAGGACCAGCCCATCACCTCCTCCCAGCTGGCAGCCCGGCTGGGGGTGGCCAACTCCTCGGTCTCGGAGATGGTCCGCAAACTCAAGGAACAGGGCCTGGTGAACCACAGGCCCTACAGCGCCGTCCGACTCACACCCGCTGGCCTGGCGCTGGCGCTGTCCATGGTTCGGCGGCACCGGTTGCTGGAGACCTATTTGGTACAGGAACTCGGCTACGGCTGGGACGAGGTGCATGACGAGGCGGAGCTTCTGGAACATGCGGTATCGGAGCTCTTCATCGAGCGCCTGTCAGCGAAACTTGGGCACCCACGCCGGGACCCGCACGGGGATCCGATTCCCCATCGGGACGGCACGGTGGACAAACCAGCAGCGCACCGCCTGATAGAACTGGACGCTGGCCATGAGGGCCGCATTACCCGCATCAGCGATGACAATCCCGAGTTGCTGCGGTACTTCGCCGGGCAGCAGATTGGTCCCGATACGCTGTTGAGCGTGGTGGGTCGGCGCCCGTTCGGCGGCGCGCTCACCGTCCGCCTTGGGGAGCCTGAACGGAATAGAACCGTGGATCTGGGCGATGAGGCGAGCTCGGCAGTGTGGGTTCGTACCACCGGCAGCCATGACGGGTGCACCGTCGCCGACCTGCCGGACGCGGGATAGGACGCGCGATAGGGCGCGGGACGCGGGACCCGAACGCGGGATAGGGCGCGGGATAGGACGGACGCGGGACCCGGGATAGGACCCGGACAAGGCAGGCAGAGGCGGACGCTCCGGTGGCTGGCCGTAAGGGCGTCCCGGACCGGTCCTAGCTCCCTTTTTCTACCTGATTCGTAAGCCCGCGGCTGTCCAGCGCGAACGTCAGAATGGCCCAAGCCACGGCAGCAACAGCCAGGACACCGCCCGTGCCCTGCTGTTCCGCCGCTGCCAGCGCGGCAGCCGACAACAGGAACAGGCACGCCGCAAGGGCCGGCAGGAAGGGCCAGCGGATCCGGTGCCGTGCCCGCGGCGCCATGGCAAAGGCCCAAAACACGGCAACCGCGGCGGGGACGCCGATGCCTGCCAGCAGGTTCCCCGGGTAAGGAAAGCGGAATCCCCAGTAGCAGAATGAGGCCAGCATGGCGACTTCGAGCAGGAAGGCGATCGTCAACTGAACGGCCCCGAGGGTGCCAACCGGTGAATCGGCGCGTCGGCCGGTGCTCGGTTGCGGTGTCTCGGGTGGCGTTCCCTCGGATGGCATAGTCAGCATCCTAGCAATTGGCCGATGCGCCTTAGCGTGCAGGTTCCTGTCCGCCCTGCGGCGCCCTATCGAGCACTTCGGCATTGCTGATGCCCACGCCCGACACGGCCGCACCCAGCAACAGCAGGCCCGCCGTGACGGCCATGCTCCGCTGCAATCCCGCCGTGCTGAGCTGCCCTCCCATCACCAGCCCGGCAAGGGCGATGGTGACCAGCCCTGCAACCCGGGCGACAGCGTTGTTCACTGCCGAGCCCACGCCCGAACGCTCCGGATCCACTGAGCCGAGAATCGCTGAAGTCAACGGAGCCACCGTCATGGCCAGCCCCAGCCCAAAGACCAGCAGGCCGGGCAGCACCTGCACCCAGTAATTGACCGGTGGGCGAACCAGCAGCAACAGCAGGAAGCCCACAGCGCCCACGGCAGGTCCCGCCGCCATGAAGAAGCGCGGCCCGAACCTGCCGGACAACGCACCAAACCTCGACGACGCCAGCAGGAGCAACCCGGTCGGAGGAAGCAGCGCGACGCCGGCGACGGTGGCAGGCCAACCCGCCACAATCTGCAGATACAGTGCCAGCACGAAAAAGCCCAGTGACATCGCTCCGTAAATCAACAGGGTTGCCACGTTGCCCACCGGAAAGTTTCGCCCGACGAACAGCGATGGCGGCATCATCGGGGCAGCGGTCCGGCGCTCGTGCAGGACAAAGCCCACCAGGGCCAGGACACCGACCAGCAGGGGCACGAGCACCAGCGGGTGACTCCAGTTGAGAGGTCCCTGCTCGATCAGGGCGAAAACCGTTCCGCCCAGCCCCAGAACAGCCAGGGCGGCTCCGCCCCAGTCAACCCTGGCGGAGCCGCGGGGCCGCGCTGGAACGAGCCGGCGCAGCAGCGGCCAGCACACGGCGGCGGGCACCAGGTTGAAAAGAAACACCAGCCGCCAGGAAGCCAGGTCGACGGCGGCGCCTCCCACCAGCGGAGCAACCAGCACGGCCCCGGCGGTCCAGGCGGTCCATTGGCCGATGGCCTTGCCCTGCGCCGGGCCCTGGAAAGCGTCCATGATCAGCGCCAGGGAACTGGGGACCAGCAGGGCCCCGGCGACGCCCTGCAGGGACCGGGCGGCGATCAGTTGGCCACTGGAGAGTGCCAGCCCGCACGACACGGACGTTACGGCGAAACCGAGGAGCCCCCACTGCAGGATCCTGGCCCGGCCGAACAGGTCGCTGAGCGAGCCTGCTACCAGGATGAGGGCTCCGAGGGTGAGCAGGTAGGCGTCGACGATCCACTGCTGGGCATCCAGTCCCCCACCCAACTCACGGCTGATGGCCGGCAACGCGAGGTTCACGACACTGCCGTCGAGGATGACCACAAACGAGGCCAGGATAGCGACCAGCAGCACGCTGCGCTGTTGCGCTGTCATGGGACCTCCGTTGCCGCAGAGGCACTTCGACAACGGGGAAGCGATAACCACGTCATGGCTGCAGCACCCGCCCTGAGAACTGGGGCGCCGCTTCGGCCAACTGGCGCAGCGCCGCCATAGCGGCCGCACGGCCCGCCCGGCTGGCGCCAAGGGTGGAGGCGGAGGCGCCGTACCCCACCAGCAGCACCCGGTGGTCCCGTTGCACTTCCACTCCGGAAAGGCGAATGCCACCACCGGGTTCGCGCAATTTCAGCGGCGCAAGATGGTCCAAGGAGGCGCGGAACCCCGTGGCCCACAGCACCGCGTCGGCCTGAAAAAAGCTGCCGTCGGTGAAGGCGGCACCGTTCCGTGTCAGTTCCTTCAATGGACCGCGACTGACCAGGATGCCGTCGGAGATTCCCTGCCGGTATTCGTTCGTCAGGGGTAGCCCCGTGGCCGCAACGACGCTGAGGGGTGGAAGCCCGGCCTGCGTACGTGCCGTTACGCTCCGCTCAACCTCGCGTCCCCATTCGGCGTCGAAGGGCCGGGCTGTGAAGTTCGGCGGCCTGCGCGTCGACCAGGCAGTGCTGGCGCCGGCCTGATGCAGCTGGAGAAGGAACTGCACCGCTGAGGTGCCTCCGCCCACCACCAGGACCCGTCGGCCACGGAATTCCGCCGCCGACCGGAAGTCGTGGGTGTGAAGTTGCCTGCCCTCGAACTGCTGCTTCCCCGGATAATAGGGCCAGTACGGCCGATCCCAGGTACCCGTGGCGTTGATGATGAGCCGGGTGTGCAGGGCGCCTGCCGAGGTATGGAGCGTCAGCGGACCGCTCGTGCCGTCGCCGCTGTCCGAGGTCACGCTTGCTACCCGCACGGGCCGGTGCACGGGCAGTTGGAAGGCTTTCTCGTAGCCGTCGTAATACCGTGCGACCACCGACGATGCCGGTTCCTCCGGGTCGGGCGAGCCCAACGGCATGCCGGGCAGGTCACGCACTGCATGGGCATTACCGAGGGTCAGGGACGGCCAGCGGTGTCGCCACGCCCCACCTGGCCCGGCGTTGGCATCCAGCACCACAAAGTCACGTTCGGGGACCAGTGCCCGGCGGGAAAGATAGTGCGCTGCCGCCAGTCCTGCCTGGCCTGCACCAATTACTACCACGTCCAGCACGGTGGCTTCCTCTCCCTGCTCCGGACCGGTCGGTTCGGCCTCCGGGAAACAGGTTGCCGTGCCGTGCTATTCCCGCCGGGATTGACAGGTCCGGTGGCCGGTGGTGGGCAGTGATGGTGGTTGTCAGTGCCGGAAATGTCGGTGCCGGTGGTGGGCAGTGCCGGTGACAGTCAGTGCCGGTGACAGTCAGTGCCGGCTGGGCGCCAACCGGTAGCCAACGCCTCGCACTGTCTCCAACCAGCGCGGCGCCTTCGGATCGTCGCCCAGCTTCCGGCGCAGGTTTCCGATATGCACTTCCACTGCCCGCTCGTCGGCCTCGCTGATGAAGGAGCCGGTGTCATATTCCTCATGCCGCAGTTCCCGGACCAAGTCTGCCTTGGTGCGAACCAGGCGCCCGGCCTCCAGCAGGGTCCGCAAGAGTTCGAACTCTGTACGGGTCAGGTCCAGGTCCTGGCCGTCGACAGCGGTGGTCCGCGTGCCGACGTCCAGAGTGAGCCCGTTGTGGCGGAGCCCTACGACGTCGGTGGTTCCGCCGGTCCCGGCCGCCTTTCCCACATCGGGAACGACGGCGGCCCCCGGCCCGGTCAGGAGCGCCCGTCCAGCGGCCCCACCACTGGATCCAGTGCTGCTGACAGTGCCGGGTGCAGTGCTGCTGGCGGTGCCGGGTTCGCTGGCGGGTACACCGGCACCCGCTTCAGCCGCCGACCCGGAAGGAGATCCGGTTAGCTGACCCCGCGGCCTGCGCAGCATCGCAGCGACCCTGGCGCGCAGTTCCCGCGGACGGAACGGCTTGGTTAGATAGTCATCGGCCCCGGCTTCAAGGCCCAGCAGGGTATCGAGTTCTTCGGCCCGGGCCGTGAGCATGACGATATAGCTGTCACTGAACAAGCGGATCCGCCGGGCCACCTCGAACCCGTCAATGTCGGGCAAGCCCAGGTCCAGGGTCACGATGTCAGGCTGCTTCGATTGCACGGCGGCAACCCCCTCGACACCTGTGCTGCAGGTGTGCACCTCGAAACCGGACTGCCGCAGCACGACTTCGATCAGCTCCCGGATGTCCCTGTCGTCTTCAATGATCACAGCCACCCGCGAGCTGTCCATGCATCCTCCAAATTACGATCCTCGGCTCAACGCTAACAGCAGGGGCCGGGGCGCGGCCCCGCCGCGACGCGGACGAGGTTCCAGCCCGGGCAGCGCACCCCGTAGGCTCGGAAGGGTGTACTACGGACCAGCTGATCACGACCGCCGAGGCTCATCGGCAACGCTCCGCAGGGTGCTGGCATTGCCGGGCATGCAGAAGGAGTTTCATGAGCTGAGCCTGCGCTCACGGGTGGTGCTCTCCCAGTTGCCGATGGCTGTCGTCACAGTGTTCGTGGCGGTGCTGGCCCTTTTCCTGGACCCATCCCTGTTCTCCCGGCCGGTTTTCCTGAGTGCTCACCTGCTTCAGTGGGTACTGCTGGCCGCCTGCGCCTTGGTGCCCTGGGACCGGCTCCCCTACGGAAGCTTCTGGATCATTCCCCTGCTCGATTTTGGCGTCGTAGGGCTGCTGCGGGAAAGCTCATCCTCATCATTGGGTGCCCTGGGGGTGCTGGCCGTACTGCCCGTGATTTGGCTGACGGTCTCCGGTATTGCACCCCGGTTGGCCGGGCTATTGAGCTTCACCGCTCCCCTGCTGATCCTTTGGGCGCCGGTACTGATTACCGGCCCCAGGACCAAGGAGGCCCTGCTGGCGCCGCTGCTGTTCCCGCTGGTGCTGTTCGGCCTGTGGGCAACGCTGAACACCATCCTGCAAAGCATGCAGCTGCAGCAGCGGGAACTGCAGGTCAAGGACGCAGCGCTCCTGGCAAGCCTTGCCGAAAGCCAGCGCAAGGAGGCGATGCTCAACGCGTTGACGGACGCCGTCGACGTCGGACTGGTCGCCGTGGATGAGAACGGCCACGACGTGCTGATGAACCGCAAGCAAAAGGTTATCCACAAAATCGCCAGCCCGCCGCAGGTTCCTGACCCGCATGAAAGCCAGTTGGAGCTGTTCCGAACTGACGGCCAAACTCCCATACCGACGGCTGAGCGACCCGTACGACGTGCGATTGCCGGGGAATCGTATTCGGAGTATGTCATCCGGGCGGGAAGGGGACGGGAATCGAGGGCGTACTCTGTCTCCGCCCGCCGAATGAGCACCCCCGAGGGCGAAAGGATCGGTGCGGTTGTCGCCTTCAACGACGTGACCGAATTGCACGCAGCCCTGAACGCGAAGGACGATTTCGTGGCAGGAGTCAGTCATGAGCTGCGGACGCCACTGACGTCCATCCTGGGCTACCTGGAACTCGCCCTTGAGGACGAAGCCGAGCTGCCGGACCATACGGTCGCGTACCTGCAGGTGGCCCAACGGAACTCGGAACGGCTGCTCGCCCTGGTCGGGGACCTTTTGTCCACTGCCTCAGGGCAGATCACCGTTGCCCCTAAGCGAACCAATTTGGTTGAGGTCATCCGGGCGTCATTGTCCTCGGCCGCTCCGCGGGCGGAAGCGGCGGCGGTGGAGCTGCACGATGAGCTCCCGGACCAGTGCGAGGCCTTCGTCGATGCCCAACGGATGGGACAGGTGGTGGATAACCTGCTCTCGAACGCCGTCAAGTATTCCCCGGACGGCGGCACGGTCATGGTCCGTACTCTCAGCAACAGAACGCACATTGGGTTTGAGGTGCAGGATACGGGCATGGGTATGACAGAGGAGGAACGGGCGGAGGTCTTCACCAAGTTCTTCCGCGCCGGATCTGTGCGCAAGGCTGCCATTCCCGGCGTCGGATTGGGTCTGGCCATCAGCAAGAGCATCGTCGAATCCCATGGTGGCACCATTACCGTCTGCAGCTCGCCCGGGGTCGGAACGGTCTTTGCCGTCCTGCTTCCCCGCGAACCGGTTCAGGCGTCCTGACCGGCACCGGAGGACCGGGGAGAGGCCGTGCGAACGGCTGCCAACAGAAAGGTCAGGTGCAGGTGATGGTTCCCGTCAATGCCTTGCCTGTCCAGGTTGTGCTGGTGCCCGGGATTTTGTAATAGCCCCGGATTTCGTAGGTCCATTTGCCGCGAACCACTGACGCGTTGGCCGTCCGTGAATACGAGTTTCCGCCGTTTGCGCTCAGGTCCCCGGTAAACGCTGCCTGCCCGTCCGGGGAGAAGACCTTCAACTCGTGGTAGTTCGCGCTGGCCACCTTGCCGAAGGCGTTGACGGTGATGTGGAGCTGGCTGGAACCCCGGGCTGAGTCGCAACCGGTGCTCACGCTGGTGGCGAAGGTTGCGGGGGCAGCCAGGAGCACCGTCGTCGCAGTCATGGTGCTGGACGCCCTTGAGGCAAAAGACGCTTGGGCCGTTGCCGGCACTGCCAGCAAAACGACGACGACGCAGGTCACGGCCATGGTCCGCAGCCAGTTAACGATTTTCGGTCGGTTAAGCCACACGTCCTTGGACCCTTCGTTCGAATTGTTTCCCAGCGCGCTCGGCCAACCGCAGGCTTTTCCGTTGCTGTGTATCAGCGTTTCGTCAGGGTTAGGCGAAGGCCGCCAAGGCGGTGGAAAGTTCGTCTCGGGCGGATGGCAGTGCGGCGGCAGCCAGCCGAGCCCCTGACGTGTCCCCGGCCTCAAGGTGGCGCTGAAGGGTGGCACACCGCTCTTCCATGGCCAGCGCCCCGACCATGGAGGATGAGATCTTCAGGCTCAGCACGGCGTCCATGGCCCTGTCTGCGTCCTGATGCCGCAGCGCGCTGATAATCCGGTCTACCCTACCCGCCAGCATTTCCCCGTAGCCGACCGCAAAACGGCGGGCAGCCGCGGGAGGAAGGTTCGCCCCCAACTCGTCCAATGCTGTCCGATCAAGTACCGGCAGCCGCGCGGCGGTTCCTGGCTTGGCGGAATTGCTGCCACCCGCCGGGCCCCTAGGCACCGGGTGCCCGAAGAGGGGCCTGCCGATCAGCCGCGATGGGCACGGGTTCCTTACGCCAGATGGTAACCAGCAGGCCCACCACCAGCACCACTGGGGCGCCGTACAGAAGGGTTTTGAGCACCACGGGTTGGCGGAGGGTGCGGATGATGGTGCCGAGGTGCGGGATGGTGGCCACCTGCCGGTAGACAGTGCTGCCCTGCAGGGTCGCCGTCCAGGGATCGACGCCGTTGTTGGCGTCCCCCTTGGTCTGGACCGCCGTCGAAC
>JAODMR010000100.1 GCA_025465475.1 Micrococcaceae bacterium | reverse complement strand
TGACAGCACATGTGGTGGTCGAGGACGCCTGCTTCTCCGACGGTCACGCCCCGCAGATGCTCGACCAGCTGCAAAAATGCGTGGCGGGGCACTTTCCGGTCAGCATCGAGCACTCAACCTTCCAGCTGGAACCCGCCAGCCACACCATCCACGAGCACAACATCCACGCCTAACCCCCCGCCCGTCCCATCCGTTCCGTTGGTCGAGCCTGTCGAGACCCCGTTCCGTTGGTCGAGCGCGTCGAGACCCCGTTCCGTTGGTCGAGCCTGTCGAGACCGGTCGTTGGTCGAGCCTGTCGAGACCGGTCGTTGGTCGAGCTTGTCGAGACCGGCAGTTGGTCGAGCCCGTCGAGACCCCGTTCCGTTGGTCGAGCCTGTCGAGGCCGGCAGGGGGTGGTTTCGACAGGCTCAACCACCGGGCCCAACCAACGGGTGCGTGGGGTTAGGAGATGACGCCGTCGACCAGGGCTTTGGCTTCTGCCTGCACCAGCTTGAGGTGTTCGTCGCCCTTGAAGGACTCCGCGTAAATCTTGTAGACGTCCTCGGTGCCTGAGGGCCGGGCAGCGAACCAGGCGCTGTCGGTGGTGACCTTGAGCCCGCCGATGGCAGCACCGTTGCCGGGCGCCTCGGTCAGCTTGGCCGTGATCGTCTCACCGGCCAACGTCGTGGCACTGACGTTCGAGGCGGACAGCTTGCCCAGCGCAGCCTTCTGCTCCCGGGTGGCGGCGGCGTCGATGCGGGCGTACGACGGCGAGCCGAACTTTGCTGTCAGGTCTCCGTAGTGCTGCGACGGCGTCTTCCCGGTCACGGCGGTGATTTCCGAAGCCAGCAGGGCCAGCAATATGCCGTCCTTGTCGGTCGTCCAGACGGACCCATCACGCTTGACGAAGGAAGCTCCGGCCGATTCCTCGCCGCCGAAAACCCCCTCACCGCTGAGGAGCCCCGGAACGAACCACTTGAAGCCCACCGGCACCTCGACAAGTTTCCGGCCCAGGTCGGCGGCTACCCGGTCGATGATGGACGAGGACACCAGCGTCTTGCCGACGCCGGCGGAAGTGGGCCACTGATCGCGGTGCGTGTAGAGGTACTGGATGGCCACGGCGAGGTAGTGGTTGGGGTTCATCAGCCCGCCGTCGGGGGTAACAATGCCATGCCGGTCCGCGTCGGCGTCATTGCCGGTGGCGACGTCGTACTTTGCGCTGCTGCCGTCGGCCTGCAGGAGCTTGATGAGGGATGCCATCGCGTAGGGGGAGGAGCAGTCCATGCGGATCTTCTCGTCCCAGTCGAGGGTCATGAAGGCCCATTGCGGGTCAACGGTCGGGTTGACGACCGTGAGGTCCAGGTTGTGCCGTTCCCCGATCTCGCCCCAGTAATCCACCGAGGCCCCGCCCATGGGGTCGGCGCCGATGCGGACCCCGGCCTTGCGGATGGCTTCAATGTCCAGAACGGAGGGCAGGTCATCGACGTAACTGCTCAGGAAATCGAACTTCCCCGTGCTGTCCGCGGCCAGGGCGTCGGCCAGCGGTACGCGACGGACGCCGTCGAGCTTGTTTTCCATCAGCTCGTTGGCCCGGTTTGCGATCCAGCCGGTGGCGTCCGAATCCGCGGGGCCTCCGTGCGGGGGGTTGTACTTGAAGCCGCCGTCACCGGGCGGGTTGTGGGAGGGGGTGACCACGATGCCGTCAGCCTCATCGCTGTGGCCGGCACGGTTGTAGGTGAGGATCGCGTGGGACAGGGCGGGGGTTGGGGTGTACCCGTGCCTGGCGTCAATCAGGACGTGAACGCCATTGGCCGCGAGGACCTCCAGCGCGGTGTTTTGGGCCGGTTCGCTCAGGGCATGGGTGTCCTTGGCGAGGAACAGCGGGCCGGTGATTCCCTGCCCGTTGCGGTATTCGACGATGGCCTGCGTGATGGCGGCTATATGGCCCTCGTTGAACGACGCCTTCAGGCTGGACCCGCGGTGGCCCGAGGTTCCGAACACCACCCGCTGCCCTGGATCCGTCAGATCCGGCTGAACGTCGTAATACGCGTCCAGCAGCGCGGTGAGGTCAACAAGGTCCGAAGGGAGGGCAACAGTGCCCGCGCGGTTAGCCATGGCATTAGCATGCCAGAACAGTGCCGGGGATGGGAGCCGATGACGGCGGAAAGACGGCGGGCGGCCGGGCGAACTCCCCTACGATGAGGAAAACGCAGTTCACCGAGGGGGAGTTTCCATGTCGCATCAGCAGGGTTCACCTGACCAGCCGTCCGAAGGCCGGTATGGTGCCGGAGTTCCACCCTATCCGTCGGCGGGTAATGAGCAGCCATATCCGCAGCAGGACTACCCGGAGCAGGCGTATCAGCAGCCGGGTTATCAGCAGCCGGGGTACTCGGGCGGCTACCAGCAGCCGGGTCACCAGCAGCAGGCGTACGGACAGCAGGTATACGGGCAGTCCGGCTTCCAGCAGTACCAGACGCCGTACAGCCAGTCCGCTTACTTCGTTCCGCCGCAACCCAAAACGCTGAGCCTCACCAGCATGATCCTGGGGATTGCCAGCCTGATCGGTTTCGGCTACCTGATCCTGCCCTCTGTAGCGGCGGTCATCACCGGCCACATGGGCCTGCGGCGTGAATCACCGCAGGGCCGCGGCTTCGCGATCGCGGGTCTGGTGCTGGGCTATCTTTCCTTGGCGCTCTACGCGGCGATCTGGGTGGCCACGATCATGTTCATCCTTTATGCGGCCAATCAGGACTACAGCACCTACCGCTCCTAGCCGGCACCCGCGCAGGCGCCCGCTGGCCCGGACGGACCACTCCGGGCGCCCGCCGGCCGGGCGGACCCACCCACGCACCGCCCGGGCAAGGGATGGACCCGGCAGGCGCCCGTCGGACGGCGCTAGTGAACCCCGGCCATCAGCTTCCGGATCGGCCGGGCAGCCACGGCAAGCCCAACGCCAAGGATGATGGCGACGACGCCGATGATGGTGAAGTACGGCGCGTCATTGTCCTCGTGGTAGTACGCGGCGAACACTCCCGACAAGGCGGTGCCCAGCGACACCGACAGGAAGAACAGCGCAACCATCTGGGTATGGAACGCCCGCGGCGCCAGCTTGGTGGCCAGAGACAGCCCCACCGGGGAGAGCAGCAACTCGGCCAGGGTGAACAGCAGCAGGATCCACACCAGGGCCAGCAACGGCACGGAGTCCATCCCGGACAGCGGCAGGAAACTCAGGTAGGCCAGGCCCATCACGACCAGGGCAAGGGCGAACTTGATGGGAGTGCTCGGCTGGCGCGACCCCAGCTTGGTCCAGAGCGCGGCGAACACGCCCGCCAGGATGATGATGAAAATCGGGTTGATCGACTGCACCCAGCTCGGTGGCATTTCCCAGCCGAACAGGTCACGGTTCAGGCGGACATCGGCGTAGACGGCCAGCACTGTGAACTGCTGCTGGAACAGGGCCCAGAAGGCGGCGCTGGCAATGAACAGGGGAATGAACGAGTAGACCCGGCTGCGTTCCTTGGCATCGACTTTCTTGCTGGACAGGATCACGACGAAGTAGGCAATCGTAGCCAGCACAACGACGGCGACAATCACCCACTTGAGGTTGGTCGCGTTGATCAGACCAAAGGTGACGGCCAGGACGACCAGGACGACGGCGACGGCGGCGACAATCAGAATCCGGCCGTAAAGATTACGCGGCAGCGGATTGGCGACGTGATGCGCTTCTTCCGGCAGGTTGCGGCGGGTCAGCGCGTACTGCGTCAGGCCAAGGGCCATACCGAGGGCGGCCAGGCCGAACCCGAAGTGGAAGCCCAGGGTGGTCTGCAGCAGGCCGGTCAGGAGCGGGCCGATCAGGGCGCCAATGTTGATGCCCATGTAGAAGATGGAGAAACCGGCGTCACGGCGGTCGTCATTCTCGGCGTACAGCGACCCCACCAGGGAGGTGGCATTGGCCTTCAACCCGCCGGAGCCGATGCCCACCATGAGCAAACCGACGGTCAGACCGACTGCACCGGGCAGGATTGCCAGGGAAAGGTGGCCGGCCATGATGAGGATCGCACTGAAGAACAGCACGCGCTCCGGCCCAAGAAGCCGGTCAGCGACCCAGGCGCCAAGGATGGTGGAAAGATACACGCCGCCGCCGTATGCGCCGACGATGCCCAGGGCTGTGCCTTGGTCAATGCCCAGGCCGCCCTCGGTGGCCGAGTAGTACATGTAGTAGGCGAGGATGCCCTGCATGCCGTAGAAGGAAAACCGCTCCCACAGCTCAACGCTGAACAGGTTGAGCAGCATCCTCGGCTGGCCGAGGAATGACTTGTCCGTGGGGGAGCCGGCAGGCGGCATTGGCTTGTTTGTAGTACTCACCCGCCCTATTTTCACACCCCGACGCCTATCCGTCACCTTGCCGCCGGGATTCTGTCAAGAGCTGTCCGCTTTGTGAACCGTGCTCGACCGTGGCGGAAGGGCCCCAACCGGCGGAACCAGGGGGTCCGCGGCGATAGGCTGGAGAAACAACGTACTCACCCCGAAAAGGCGCAGGAGAACCGTCATGGCTGACATTGACAACGTGGATGTGACCACGCTGGCCCGTGCCGCGCAGGACTCAAACGCGGCCGGCAAGCCCGCCATCCTTGACGTGCGCGAGGATTACGAGTGGCAGGCCGGACATATCGACGGTGCCCTGCACGTGCCGTTGGACCAGCTGCCCAACCGGCTGGATGAGCTGGACCCCGACGAGGACCTGCACGTCATCTGCCGCACCGGGGGCCGGTCCTACCGGGCCACGAACTGGCTGATCGAGAATGGCTATTCGGCGCTGAACGTCTCGGGAGGCATGGGCGCCTGGATGGATGCCGAACTGCCGATGGTCTCCGAGACCGGCGAACCTCCGCGCGTGCTCTAGGACCTGGCACCCGCATCCCACCCACCACCGCAAGGATCCTCCGCATGACTCCGGAAATGGGGCACACGCCGCCCACCTACACCTTCCTGGGGCCTGAGGGCACCTTCACGGAGGCCGCCCTGCTGCAGGTTCCCGGCGCAAGGGAAGCAATCAGGGTGCCCGCAGCCAACGCCGCGTCGGCCTTGGACCTGCTCCGGTCAGGCGCCGTGGACGGTGCCATGCTGCCCATCGAAAACTCGATTGAGGGCGGCGTGTCAGCGACCCTGGACGCCATAGCGGGCGGGCAGGAGTTGTGGATCCTGCGGGAAGTCATTGTGCCGGTCAGCTTTGTGCTTTTGGCGCGTGCCGGAACCCGGCGCCAGGATATCCGCAAGGTCGGCACCCACCCTCATGCCTGGGCGCAAACGCGCGAATGGGTCAGGGCGAACCTGGCGGACGCCGAGCACGTGCCGGCGACCTCCACCGCTGCCGCTGCCTATGAGCTGCTCGGCGAGCACCCGTCCTTCCAGGCCGCCATCTGCGCGCCTATCGTGGCGGAGCGCACCGGGCTGGAGGTGTTGGCCTCGGGCATCGAGGACAATCTGGGTGCCGTGACACGCTTTGTCCTGATCGGCCGTCCCGGGTCGCTCCCCGCTCCGACCGGGGCCGATAAGACCACCGTCGCCATCCCCCTGCCGGAGGACCGCCCCGGTGCCCTGATGGACATCCTGGACCAGTTCGCCTCCCGCGGCGTGAACCTGAGCAGAATCGAGTCCCGCCCCACCGGCCAGTTCCTGGGCCACTACTTCTTCAGCATTGACGCCGACGGGCACATCGCGGACGCCAGAATGGCGGAGGCGCTCTCCGGACTGCACCGCATTAGCCCGCAGCTGAGGTTCCTGGGCTCCTATCCGCGCGCCGACGCCCAGGCCCCGGTAGTTCCCGCGCATACCACTGACCAGGCGTTCCGTGCGGCGCAGGAATGGGTTGGTGCCATCCGGAACCTGCACCCTGGGCCGGAAACCGGCGGCGGCAGCAAAACGGCATAGAATTTCATCAGCAGGCTTGGTAAAACTGCCAGGCCGTTCTTGAAAGGGACCCCCATGAGCGGTACCGAGCGCACCCCAGTGGACAGCTCCACGGATGGCACCATCGTCAATCCGCAGCATGACGCCTCCCGCACCGATGCCGGCGATGAGGCAATTGTCGGAGACGACGCGGATCAGGCCAATGACCGGCGCTTCAGTGAAGAACAGCAACTCATCGATCAGCAGGTCCGCCCCGCGGATTCCGGAAAAGCCTGACCTGCGTTAGGCCTTCACCCGCACCAGCAGCGCCTGGGGTTCGACGGCGACCGTCACCTTGGTGACTTTTCCCGAGGGGTCGCCGTCGAGCTGGGTTTCCTCCGGCACGGCGCACCGCACGGTAATGCTGCGGGCCCGATAGAAGCTGATCATCGGGATAGGCCGACGGTGCCGGAGCGCAACCTTCACCGAGACGGCCAGCCAACCGAGGGCGCTCCGTGGACTGACCACCACAACGTCCAGCACGCCGTCGTCGATCATGGCGCCGGGAATGAAGTCGATTCCGCCAGGCAGCAGCCCGCAGTTGGCAAACAGGACCGAGCGGACCTTGCGCTGCTGGAACGGCTCCTGGTTCATGGAAATACTCACGCGCTTCCGACGGCCGGGCAGATGCCGGACTCCGGCTTCACTGTAGGCGAGCCAGCCGAGGGACTTCTTCAGTGTGGAGCGGGTGTCTCCCACCACCTCCGCGTCCATGCCGACACCGCCGATGACCAGGAAGGTGTGACGCCCCACCGCACCTGTCACCGAATTCTCGGTGGACATGGTCGCCGTGTCGATGCGCCGCTGATGTCCGAAAAGCGCCGTCTGGACGTTGCCGTGCACGTCATGGACGTCCATCCGCAGGTTGCGGGCCAGCAGGTTTCCCGTCCCCAGCGGTATCAGGCCCATCGGCACGGGGGTGTGGCTGAGGACCTCGGCGACCACGCGCACCGTGCCGTCCCCGCCTCCCACCAGAACCACGTCAGCTCCAAGCTCCAGCGCGCGACGGGCCTGCGAGTAGCCGGGGTCCTCAATGGTGGTCTCCAGGAACACCGGTGCATCCCAGCCGGCCAAGGCAGTGGAACGCAGGATGAAGGTCCGGGCATCCGCAGCCCCAACCTTGATCGGATTCAGGATCACAACAACTCTTTGCCGGGTTTTGGCCACCTTTTGAGGCGTGTCGGCGACGGCGCTGCGGGTGTGCTGCTGCACCAAACGCCGCACACCCAGCCAACTCAACAGCAGGGTCACCGCGACGGCGAAGACGAGCAGAACCACAAGAACCTCGGTTGGCATGGTCCCTAACATAGCCGCCCCCGGAACGCATGTCCCCGCCACGGCGGTGTCCGGGAGGAAGCAGGGGATTGGATACCCTTAGACAGTGATTGACGTCAAAGACCTCACCGAACATCCGGACCGTTACCGTGCCAGCCAGAAAGCCCGGGGGGCGGACGCTGCGGCGGTCGACGCAATCATTTCCGCCGACGCTGCCCGGCGGCAGGCGATCACCGGATACGAAGCGCTGCGCGCAGAGCAGAACGTGTTCGGGAAACGGGTTGCCCAGGCCAAGGGCGAGGACAAGCAGGCCCTGTTGGCGGAGGTGAAAACCCTTTCCGCCCGGGTGAAGGCAGCAGCAGCTGAAGCCGACGCCGCGTCCGCGGAGCTGGACGGGCTGGTGCGGGCCATGCCCAACCTGGTGTCCGACGGCGTTCCGGAGGGCGGCGAGGACGACTACGTCGTGCTGCGGACGGTCGGAACTCCGCGGGACTTCGCGGCGGAGGGTTTCGCGGCCCGGGACCACCTGGAGATCGGCGAATTGCTGGGCGCCATCGACATGGAGCGCGGGGCCAAGGTCTCCGGCTCCCGCTTCTACTTCCTCAAGGGTGTCGGCGCCCGGTTGGAACTGGCCCTGCTGCAGATGGCCATGGACCAGGCCCTGGAAAACGGCTTCACCCCGATGATCACCCCCACCCTGGTGCGCCCCGAAATCATGGCGGGCACCGGGTTCGACGTCAAGCATGACGCCGAGATTTACCGGCTGGCGGAGGATGACCTGTACCTGGTGGGAACCTCGGAAGTCCCCCTGGCCGGTTACCACGCCGATGAAATCCTCGACCTTTCGGCCGGTCCGCTGCGCTATGCCGGCTGGTCCTCCTGCTACCGGCGTGAGGCCGGATCGCACGGCAAGGACACCCGCGGCATCATCCGGGTGCACCAGTTCAATAAGGTCGAAATGTTCACCTACACGACCGTGGAGGAAGCCGACGCCGAGCACCAGCGCCTGCTTGCCTGGGAAGAAGCAATGCTGGCCAAGGTCGAGTTGCCGTATCGCGTCATCGACACCGCCGCCGGTGACCTGGGCATGTCTGCCGTCCGCAAGTTCGACTGTGAAGCGTGGGTTCCCACCCAGGGCGCTTATCGTGAATTGACGTCAACCTCCAACTGCACCAGCTTCCAGGCACGTCGCCTGAACATCAGGGAGCGCCTGCGCGCAGAGGATGGCGGCAAGGGAGCCACCCGTGCGGTGGCAACCCTGAACGGCACGCTGGCGACCACCCGGTGGATCGTGGCCATTTTGGAGCACCACCAGAACCCGGACGGCTCGGTCACTGTCCCGCAGGCGCTGCGCCGCTACCTGGGCGGGCTTGAGGTCTTGCCCGTGCTCGCGCGCTCCTGACACTGACCGGAAATTCCGCCGTCGTTCGCCGTTTCGTTACCCGCCGTTGTGACCGGCTTCCTAGCGACGTTTCCGGGCGTCTGATTCAATATCTGGATGACAACCATGACTGAACCCGCAGTCTCTGGCAACGATGACCAGAGGAACCCGCACACCAAGTACCTGATCGCCCTCGACGTCGATGGAACCCTGGTGGACCACGACGGGCGCATGAGCCCGGCCGTCCGGCAGGCCGCCCATGATGTGGTCGCCGCCGGCCACGAGGTCATCATCGCCACCGGACGGTCCCTGGGCGCCCTTTTGCCCGTCATCGAAATGATCGGGCTGGAGAGCGGTTACGGCGTGTGCTCCAACGGCGGCGTGACCGTCCGGCTCGACCCGGCCCTGGACCTGGGCTATGAAGTGATCAACCGGGAAACCTTCAATCCGCGTGGTGCCTTGCTGGCCCTGCGGGACCGGATCCCCGGGGCCCGCTTCGCCCTGGAGGATGCGGAAGGAAACTTCCTGTCCACGGAACGGTTCCAGGACCCGAGCTTTGGCATCGAGGCCCGCGGCGTGGACTTCCACCACCTCCTCGACACGGAAGCCGTCCGTGTGGTCGTGAACAGCGCTGAAACCAGCACCACCGAGTTCAGCGCCGCCATTGCCCGGGCAGGCCTGCAGGGCGTCACTTATTCAGTGGGCTGGACGGCCTGGCTGGACATTGCGGCCGCCGGGGTTACCAAGGCCACCGCCCTGGAAAAGCTCCGCGCCGGCCTGGGCCATGACCCCGCCGGCACAGTGGCCGTCGGCGACGGAAGCAACGACATCGAAATGCTCGCCTGGGCGGCCCGCGGAGTGGCGATGGGCCAGGCCCTGCCGGAAGTGCGCAGCGCCGCCAACGAGGTCACCGGCAGCGTCTACGAGGACGGCGCGGCTACCGTGCTGCGCAGTCTGCTCTGACCCCAGCCGGTCGGAACGGACGTCCGCCAACGCCTGCAAACGGCAGCAGGGGCACCCCGCCCTCGGGATGCCCCTGCTGATCCCGGCAAGCCGGGGCCGTGCTCCTCGGGTCAGTGTCCCTCGGCTGCGTAACGCTTGATGGACGCTTCAAGCTCCGCCTCCGCGGCAGCCCGGTCGGCCCAGCCCTCGGCCTTGACCCACTTGCCCGGCTCCAAATCCTTGTAGCGGGTAAAGAAGTGCTCGATTTCCTTGATCAGGAACTCGTCCACGTCGGTGATCTCCTGGATGTGGTCGTACCGCTTGTCGTCCACCACGCACAGCACCTTGGCGTCTCCACCGCCATCATCGGTCATGTTGAACACACCGATCGGGCGCGCTTCCACGACCACGCCGGGCACCAGGTCGAACTCCTGCAGGAGCACCAGGGCGTCCAACGGGTCACCGTCCTCACCAAGCGTGTCCTCGAAGTAGCCGTAGTGCGTGGGGTACTGCATGGAGGTGAACAAGACCCGGTCCAGGCGGATCCGCCCGGTTTCGTGGTCGATTTCGTACTTCACGCGGGATCCGCGGGGGATCTCAATGGTCACGTCGTGCTTCATGTGATGCTCCTAGATCTTTGGGCCGGCGGGCCGGGCCGCCGCGCGGAAAGGGTGCACAGTTCCGTCTACTATGAGGATATAGGGGCAGTAGCCGTGCCGAAACTCGTCCGGCGACGCCCGTCGGCCGCCCTCCGCCGGCCGGCACCCCGAGCAGCACCGCCACCGCCAAAGGACCGCCTCCGCCATGAGCCGCTTGTCGAACGCCGCAGCGGCCGGCCTGCTCACCGTGGCCCTCGCGGCCCTGGCCGTACCCCTGGGCGTCAACCTCGCCTCAGCCCTTGTGCCGCTCGCGCCGACGGCTCCGCCGGCGCCGGCACCCCTGCCCGCCGCCCAGCAGCTCCCCGGCACGATCACCGGCCTGCGGGATATCACTGCGCTCCCGCAAGCGGCCCCCATGCCGGATCCGGCCACCCTGTCACGGCAAATGGAAAAGCTTCTCGTCGCCGACGGAGGCGGAAACTTCACCGCCCTGGTGCAGGACGCCGCGACAGGACAGGTGCTGTACAGCCGCAATGCTGCAGCGCCGCGCATCCCCGCCTCCAACCTCAAGCTGCTCACAGCGCTGGCTGCCCTGCGGGGGTTGGGCGCCGATACCAAGCTGTCCACCAGGACGCTGCTGGGATCCGCGCCGGGCACCGTGGTGCTCGCCGGGGGCGGTGACGTGCTGCTCGGTGCGGGGGACAGCGACCCGGAGGCCACGGTTGGCAGGGCGGGACTCGCGACGTTGGCCGCCCAAACCGCGGCGGCCCTGCGTGCCGGTGGAACTCCGGGTCCGGTTCAGCTGATCCTGGACGACACCCTCTTCACCGGTCCTCACCTGCACCCCGAGTGGGCGGCGGGCGACATCGAGGCAGGCGAAATCGCCCCCATTTATCCGCTGGCCCTTTATGGCGCACGGACCGCACCAGGTGCTGCCGGGCCTAGGCCCGCCGACGCCGCGGCCGCCGCTGCTGACGCGTTCGCCGCAGCCCTTCGGAACCAGGGCGTGGAGGTGGCGGGGCCGGTGCAGCGGGGCGCCGACGGCGGGCAAACCCTGGCTGAGGTGCAGTCGGCCTCGATCGGGGAGCAGGTCGCCTACCTGCTGCAGGAATCCGATAACTACGTCGCCGAGGCGATGGGCCGGCTGACGGCTATGGCGGCACACCAGGAAGCATCCTTCGACGGAGCGGCCGCCGCCATCACCAGTGGCCTGACGGCCTTGGGCCTGAAGATGGATGGCCTGGTCCTGGGCGACAGCTGTGGGCTGGCGGTCAATGACCGGGTGAGTGCCGAACAGTTGACCCAGGCAATTCGGATCATGGCCTCCGACCCGCGACCTGACCTCCGCGCAGCCCTGGCGGGCCTGCCGGTGGCCGCCGTAAGCGGGACGCTGGGCACGCGCTACCAGGACCCGACGACGGCTGCAGGCGCCGGGCTGGTCCGGGCCAAGACGGGAACCCTCAACGCGGTGTTGTCCCTGACCGGCTACGTCGTGGACGCGGACAACCGGTTGCTCGTGTTCTCGTTCCTCGGCAACGACCTGGCCGGCGGTAGCACCGCCGCGAAGCCCTCCCTCGACCAGGCCGCGGCTACGCTGGCCGCCTGCGGCTGCCGGGGCTGACCTGTCGGCCGAACCAGTCGGCCCCGTCCGACGTTGTGTGGTGTTATGGACTCCATGGATGGCACAACCCGCAACCCAGCAGACCCAGCACACTCCGCCGACCGGTTCGCGACCCGGCCGGCAGCCCCCGGCCTGATTAACTGGGACCTCGCCGCCGCAACGGCAGCCCGGCTCACACCCGCGGGACCGCTGCTCAGCGGCCGGCAAATTGGCCTGGCAGTGGAAGAGCTGCGGATACTGGCCGACCGATCAGTGCCCCACGTGCACGACATCACGCGGCTGGAAGCGGCACGGGACCTACGCGATTCGCAGGTCCTGATCGTCGACCGGGCGTCCTGGGCCAAGGCCAACACCCAAAGCTTTGAGGTGTTGCTGCAACCGGCCCTGCAGAAACTCGCGGCCAAGCAGGCCACCATGTCCCCATCCTCCGCGGCGGTCGGTGGAACCATCACCGGAGCCCAGCTGGGCGCGGTGCTGGCGTTCCTGTCCAGCAAGGTCCTGGGACAATACGACCCCTTCGCCGCCATGGCGAGTCCAGGGTCGGCCGGTTTCGCCGGCGGGCGGCTGCTGCTGGTGGCACCCAACATCATCTCCGTGGAGCGTGAACTGAACGTTGAGCCGGCCGATTTCCGGCTCTGGGTGTGCCTGCATGAACAGACCCACCGGGTCCAGTTCGCCGCCGCGCCCTGGCTGCGGCATCACATGCTCAGCGAAATCGAGAAGTTGAGCGGGCTGCTGATGAACGACGCCGAAAACATGGGGGACCGGATCGCGTCCGCTGCCCGGGCACTGGCAGCAGGAAAATCGCCGGCGCGTTCCGATGGACCTTCCCGGGGCGGCGTGCTGGACCTGCTGCAGGACCCGGAGGAAAAGGCCGCGCTGTCCCACCTGACCGCCGTGATGAGCCTGCTGGAAGGACACGCCAGTGTGGTCATGGACGCCGTAGACGCGCGGATCGTCCCCTCCGTGGTGACCATCCGCCAGCGTTTCAATTCCCGCGGCAAGGACCGCGGAGCGATCGAAAAGTTCCTCCGCAACGTGCTCGGCCTGGACGCCAAGATGAGGCAATACAGCGACGGGGCCCGGTTTGTGCGCGCCGTGGTGGCCGGGGTGGGCATGGAGGGCTTCAACCGGGTCTGGGAAGGTGCAGGGCACCTTCCCACCGAAGCGGAAATCCACGCCCCCCGGCAGTGGATCGAGCGGATGGGACTCTGACCGGGCAACGGCGCCGGCCCCGGCTGAGCCCGGTGGTCGGTAAGGCCCGCAACCTGCTCCGCCCTGTCCTGCAGGACCTGAAGCCCACCAGCGATGGTGCCGGGCAGGTGCTCCCGTTGGTGTTGGTCGCCTGCAGCGGCGGCCCCGACTCGTTGGCCCTGGCTGCCGTCACCGCGTACTTCGCCCGAACCGGCCGGATCCGTGCCGGCGCCGTGGTCGTGGACCACCAGCTGCAGGAAGCCTCCGCCCAGGTGGCCGAATCCACTGCAGAGCTGCTCGCCGGTCTCGGTCTTGCCCCGGTGGAGGTGGTGCGGGTGAGCGTGCGGGCGGAAGGTTCCGGCCCGGAAGCGGCGGCGCGGGAGGCACGCTACGCAGCCCTGGCCGAAGTCCGCGACCGGCTGCACGCGTCAGCGGTGCTGCTGGGCCACACTTTGGACGACCAGGCGGAGTCAGTGCTGCTGGGCCTGGCCCGCGGATCCGGCACCAGGTCCCTGGCCGGCATGCCCTCCCGGCGCGACGGCTACCACCGCCCGTTCCTGGGCCTGCGGCGGGAGGAGACCCTGGCCATCTGTGCGGCGGAGGGCCTGCAGCCCTGGCATGATCCGACGAACACCGATCCGGCCTTCCTCCGCTCCAGGGTCCGCAGCCGTGTCCTGCCCTTTCTGGAGGACGAGCTGGGTCCCGGGATCGCCGGATCCCTGGCCCGCTCGGCAGCCATTCTGGGCCAGGACGCCGACTATCTGGACCAGTTGGCCGATGCCGAGTACGCCCGGCTGGCCGAAACCCCGACACTCGCCCACAATCCCGCCGCCGGGCCGCGCCAAACCCCCGAAACGCCCACCGCGGAGGAGGTGTGGCTTCCGCTGGACGAGCTGCGCGACCTGCCCGCTGCCCTGCGGCAACGGGTGATCGCCCGGGCCGTCGTCGCCCTGGGCGGGAACCAGCCAAGCTTCGAGCGTCTGCAGGGGGCGGAGGTTCTGCTCCAGCGGGGCGGCTCTGCCGGCCCGGTGCAACTGGCAGGCAAGGTCAGTGCCTACCGGATTGCCCGCAGCAGGACCGTTCCCCGCGACCCTTCCAGCTATGGGAAGCTAGTCTTTAGACGCACGGCAGGAGAGCTGCCGGCACCACGCGCAGACCTTCAACACCGGGAGTAATTGGTGGATTCACAAGACGTCCAGGCCGATCTCAAGCACGTTCTCTACACCAAGGAACAGATCCAGGACCGCATAACGGAACTGGCAGGCCAGATCGACGCCGACTACGAGGGCCGCGACGTGCTGCTGGTCGGCGTGCTGAAGGGCGCGGTCATGGTGATGGCCGACCTGGCCCGGGCCCTGCACAGCCACGTGACCATGGACTGGATGGCAGTATCCTCCTACGGCTCCGGCACCCAGTCCTCCGGCGTGGTCCGGATCCTGAAGGACCTGGAAACCGACCTGATGGGCAAGCACGTGCTCATCGTGGAAGACATCATCGACTCGGGTTTGACCCTGTCCTGGCTCAAGGCCAACCTGCAGTCCCGCGGACCGGCGTCGGTGGAGATCTGCACCTTGCTGCGTAAGCCCGACGCGGCCAAGGTCGAGATAGACGTTAGATACGTTGGTTACGAAATTCCCAACGAGTTCGTCGTCGGCTACGGACTGGACTTCGCGGAAAGGTACCGGAACCTGGACTTCATCGGAACCCTCGCGCCGCACGTTTACGAATAGCGCTCCGCTGCCGGGAGCGGCAGGAACGCGCAGGATCCCCGGCGGTTCCGCTGAGAGGGAACTATTGCGCTGCCCTATGCGTGAAGGTTTCGGAACGGTGTATAGCTGATACGTTGGCGCAGCACGAAACTGCCGCGCCACTGGATTTCCGGATCCGCAAGAACCAAATGCTGCTTTGACCAGGAGGGACGAGGCCAAGCCTCGAGCACATGAACTTCAAGAATATCTTCAAGGGTCCAATCATCTGGATCGTTGTCGCGGTGGTACTGCTCCTGGTCGTGCTCGGCACCCTCACCGGCGGTGGCTCCGCCCGCGTCAACACCAAGGACGCCCTGGACCTGCTCAGCAGTGGCCAGGTCGAGTCCGCCAAGGTCATCGGCAGCGAATACCGCGTGGACCTGGTCCTGAAAAATGACTACACCACCCCCGACGGGGCCAAGGTCGGAAAGAACGTGCAGTTCTACTACTCCGACCCCCGCGGCGGCGACGTCATCCAGGCCATCGACGACGCCAATCTGCAGACCTTCGACGACGAGCCGATCCAGTCCAACTTCTGGTCTGGCATCATCCAGCTCCTCCTGCCGATCGTGATCCTGGCGGCCATTTTCTGGTTCCTGCTCTCCCGCATGCAGGGGGGCGGTTCCAAGGTCATGCAGTTCGGCAAGTCAAAAGCCAAGCTCATCACCAAGGACCACCCGCAGGTCACCTTCGCCGACGTCGCAGGCGCTGACGAGGCGGTCGAGGAACTGCACGAAATCAAGGAGTTCCTGCAGGATCCGGGCAAGTTCCAGGCCGTCGGCGCCAAGATCCCCAAGGGCGTGCTGCTGTACGGTCCCCCAGGGACCGGCAAGACCCTGCTGGCACGTGCCGTCGCCGGCGAAGCAGGAGTGCCCTTCTACTCCATCTCCGGATCCGACTTCGTGGAAATGTTCGTCGGTGTTGGCGCCTCCCGCGTCCGTGACCTGTTTGAGCAGGCCAAGAACAACTCTCCGGCCATCATCTTCGTGGACGAGATCGACGCCGTGGGCCGGCACCGTGGCGCCGGCATCGGCGGCGGCAATGACGAGCGCGAGCAGACCCTTAACCAGCTGCTCGTGGAGATGGACGGGTTTGACGTCAAGACCAACGTCATCATGATCGCCGCCACCAACCGGCCGGACGTGCTGGACCCCGCGCTGCTGCGCCCCGGCCGCTTCGACCGGCAGATCCCGGTGGAGGCACCCGACCGGGTGGGCCGGGAGCAGATCCTGCGCGTCCACGCCAAGGGCAAGCCGATGGCCCCCAACGTCGACCTGAACGCCGTCGCGAAGAAGACCCCCGGCTACACCGGTGCGGACCTGGCCAACGTGCTCAACGAGGGCGCGCTGCTGACCGCTCGCTCCAACGCCCAGCTCATTGACGACCGTGCCCTGGACGAGGCCATCGACCGGGTCATGGCGGGACCGCAGAAACGCACCCGCGTCATGAAGGAACTCGAGCGCAAGATCACCGCCTACCACGAAGGCGGACACGCCCTGGTGGCGGCAGCTCTGCGCAACACCGCACCTGTCACCAAGATCACCATCCTGCCCCGCGGCCGCGCCCTCGGCTACACCATGGTGGTTCCCGACGACGACAAGTACTCCGTGACCCGCAATGACCTGCTGGACCAGATGGCCTACGCCATGGGCGGCCGGGTCGCCGAGGAAATCGTGTTCCACGACCCCTCCACCGGGGCGTCAAACGACATTGAAAAGGCCACCGGCACCGCCCGGAAGATGGTCACCCAGTACGGCATGAGCGAGCGGGTCGGTGCCGTCAAGCTCGGCAGCGGCGGCGGGGAGCCCTTCCTGGGCCGCGACGCCGGCCACGACCGGGACTATTCGGAGCAGGTCGCCTACGTGGTGGATGAGGAAGTGCGCCGCCTGATCGACCAGGCCCACGACGAGGCCTACGAAATCCTGATCGAAAACCGCGACGTGCTGGACCGGCTGGCGCTTGAGCTGCTGGAACGTGAAACCCTTAACCAGGCCGAGATCCAGCAGATCTTCACCGACATCCGCAAGCGTGACCTGCGGAACGTGTGGCTGTCCAAGCAGTCCCGTCCCGTCTCCACGGTCCCCCCGGTGGTCACCGCCAAGGAACGCCGGGACGCACGGGCCGCCAACGAGCCCGATCCGGCCCTGGTGGCCCCACAGGACCAGCTGGCGCATGCCAACCTGCCGGGCTCCCCGGACGTGCCCTCCAGCAATGGTGTCCACCCGGGCTCCGGCACCGGCGAACCGCTGCCCCCGGGCGGCTCAGAGCACAGGGACTCCTGAGTGCTGGACCACGACGACGAGTTTGATAACGGGGGCAATGGCGCGGCGCCGGTGGATACCGCACGGATAGAACGTGCGGTGCGCGAAATCCTGCTCGCGATCGGGGAGGACCCGGAGCGCAGCGGCCTGCAGGACACACCCAAACGCGTCGCCAAGGCCTACGCGGAGGTCTTCGCGGGCCTGTACCAGGATCCCGCCGACGTGCTGTCGACCACGTTCGACATCGCGCACGAGGAAATGGTGTTGGTCAAGGACATTCCGTTCTACTCGACCTGCGAACACCACCTGGTGCCGTTCCACGGTTCCGCGCACGTGGGTTACATTCCCTCCCTCGATGGGCGGGTTACGGGGCTAAGCAAGCTTGCCCGGCTGGTCGACGTGTACGCCAAACGCCCGCAGGTCCAGGAGCGGCTCACCACCCAGATCGTTGAGGCCCTGGTCAAGTACCTGCGGCCACGCGGGGCCATCGTCGTGGTCGAGTGCGAACACATGTGCATGTCCATGCGCGGCATCCGGAAACCCGGTGCGAAGACGGTGACCAGCGCGGTGCGCGGGCTGCTGCACGAACCGGCCACCCGGGCCGAAGCCATGAGCCTGATTCTCGGAAGGTAACACCGCCCCATGGATTCCCTCGCCGCAGCGCCCGGTACCGGCCCTGCCACCTCACCGCTGCCGGTGCTGCGCGCCGCCCGCCGTCCCGCCCGGTTCCAGGACCTGCCCACCGACCGTACGGTCGTGATGGGAATCCTCAACTGCACGCCCGACTCCTTCAGCGACGGCGGGGACCATGCAGCCGTCGACCAGGCCATCGCCCACGGACTGCGGATGCACTACGCGGGAGCTGACATCATCGACGTCGGCGGCGAATCAACCAGGCCCGGCGCCGCTGAGGTGCCCGAGGCGGAGGAGCAGCGCAGAATACTGCCGGTCATCGAAGCCCTGGCTCGTGCCGGGGCCCTGGTCAGCGTTGACACCCGCCATGCGTCCACCGCCGCGCTTGCCCTGGACGCGGGCGCCGTCATCATCAACGACGTGTCGGGAACCGCAGTCTCGGCGGAAATGATCCAGCTGGTGGCGCAGCGGCAGGCCTACTACGTCCTGATGCACAACCGCGGCAACTCCCGCACCATGGACCAGCTGTCCCGCTACACGGACGTGGTGGCCGATGTGATCGCCGAGCTGCAGCAGCTGCGTGAACGGTTCTACACGGCAGGGGTTTCCGCCCGCCAGCTGCTGGTGGACCCGGGCGTCGGGTTCGCCAAGACCGCAGACCAGAACTGGGACCTGCTGGCACGGCTGGACCAGTTCGCTGCCCTGGGCCATCCGGTGTTAATTGGAACCTCCCGCAAACGCTTCCTGGGCACCCTGCTGGCCGACGGCGGGCGCGCACCGGAACCCAAGGAGCGGGACAGCGCGACGGCGGCCACCACCGCCCTGGCAGCGGCCAACGGAGTATGGGGAGTGCGGGTGCACGACGTTCCGGCCAGCCTGGCCGCGGCGAAGGTGGCTGCCCGCCAGGTGCGCCGATGAGCGCTCCCGACCGGATAACCCTCCGGGGCGTCACCGCCGTCGGCTACCACGGCGTGTTCGAGGCCGAAAAGCGGGACGGGCAGCCCTTCATCGTGGACGCCGTCCTGTTCACCGACATCCGGCCCGCCGCCGCATCCGATGACCTGGCGGACACCGCCGACTATGGGGCCGTCGCGCAGGTCATCACCGGCATTGTGTCCGGGGAGCCCTTCGACCTGATCGAGACCCTGACCGAGCGGATCGCCGTAGCCATCCTGGAGGCCGTTCCGGTGGGTGCCGTGGAAGTGACGGTGCACAAGCCGCAGGCCCCCATCCCTGTCCCGTTCACGGATGTCACCATCACCGCTTACCGGGAGCGGCCATGAACGCCGGGCACGTCCGCGCCGTCCTGGCCCTGGGCAGCAACCTGGGCGAGCGCAGCGGCACCCTGGCTGCCGCCGTCGCGGAGCTCGTGGACCGACCTGAAGTGCGGTTGCGGGACGTCTCACCGGTGGTGCAGACCAAGCCGGTGGGCGGACCGGCGGACCAGCCCGACTTCCTCAACATGGTGCTGGAGATCGAAACGGAACTGAGCCCCCGGGCCCTGCTGGCGCATTGCCACGAGGTCGAGGCGCTGCACCACCGGACCCGGGAGGTGCGGTGGGGCCCGCGCACCCTCGATGTGGACATCATCGTGTACGGCGACGTCGTATCCAACGATCCGGACCTCATCCTGCCGCACCCCCGGGCCGCGGAACGGGCCTTCGTGCTGTATCCGTGGGCCGTCATGGACGGGCAGGCCCGGCTGGGCGGCACCCTGGTCAGTGAACTGGCAACCCGGGCACCGGACATGGCAGGCATCAGGCATTACGAAGGATCCTCGGACCCGGCCCCCGCCATTCATTGAGCGCACCACCGCTGGAAGACATGGGGCCGTCCATCGGGAAGCTGTCGAGTCGCCGGCAGGCCCAAGCGGTTTTCGGCCGAAGATTGTACGGTGGAGAAACAGCACGGACATTTCTGGGAGAGGCCAAGAATGAAGACCACGCTGCGCTCGCTGCGCCTGTCCTGGCTGGCAGTGGTGGCGCTGGTGTCAGGAGCGGTTGGCTGGGGCGTCACGCTGCTCGCCAACCGGTTGGGCTGGGCGACGCCGTCGCTGCCACTGAGTTCCCTGCTGACCATGGGCGTGATGGGGGCCTTTGTCCTGATCCTGGGCTTCCAGGTGCTCAGGTGGCGCAACGGCAAGCGGGACCGGCCGCTTAACCCCATCCTGGCCGCCCGCACGGTCATCCTTGCCCAGGCCTATGCCTATGCCGGAGCCGTGCTGTTCGGTTGGCACGGGGGCATTCTGGCGGACCAACTGCCCACCGTGGCGCTGCGCACCAACCTGTCAGTCGTGTGGTCAGCAGCCGCCATCGTCGCCGGTGGGCTGCTGATGGTGGTCATTGGCCTGGTGGTCGAGCGATTCTGCCGCATTCCCCCGGAGGACGGCGCGCCGCCGGCCGGTCCCGGCCAAACCAAGCGCAGCAACGGCGAGGAAGAGTATGCGTGAACCCATCGACCCGGCAGGGGTCGACTTCCGGCGCGTCTCACCCCGGCTGATCCGCCTGCGCCTAGTGGCCAAGGGCGCGTCCGGTCTGGTCCTGGTGCTGTTGGGTGCCCTGCCGCTGGTGCTGCGCCAGACGGACGTTTGGCATGGTTTTCCGTTGTGGCCGGCGGTCGTGCTTCCCCTGCTGGTCGTGCTGGCGGTGGTGTGGCGGCTGGCACTGATTCCCCGCCAGGTGCGCGCGATCGGCTACGCCGAGCGGGAGGATGACCTGCTTATCCGCCGCGGCCTGTTCTTCCAACGCGTGATGGTTGTTCCCTACGGGCGGATGCAGTACGTGGACGTCTCGGTCGGTCCGCTGGAGCGTGCGTTCGGCCTGGCATCCATCAAGCTGCACACCGCCTCCGCGGGCACCAACGCCATCCTGGAAGGATTGCCGGCCGCAGAGGCCACCCGCCTGCGCGAGCAGCTCTCCGCCCGCGGTGAGGCGAAGCTGGCGGGACTGTGACTCCTTCGCCGCAGGACCAGGGCAACTGGCAGCGGGTCCATCCAATATCGCCCCTGGTCCGCGGCTGGGTAGCGGTCATCGGCGTGCTGGTTGTGTTCGGCCGCAACACCTTTGAAGACCTCCTGCGGAGTGCGTCCTCAGGTGGCCGAGACGCCGTGGAGGGGCCTCCGGCCTGGTTGATCCTCGCCATCGTGGGCGGCGCCGCCGTCATTTTCGGGACTGTGTTCTTCCTGTCCTGGTACTTCACCCGCTACTCGGTCAGCGACGACCACGTGCGGGTCAACTCGGGTGTCCTGTTCCGCCAGCAGCGCCAGGCGCGCATCGACAGGGTCCAGGCCATCGACGTCGTCCAGCCCCTGCTGGCGCGGATCTTTGGGCTGGCGGAGCTCAAGTTTGAGGTGGCCGACGCCGGGAAGTCAGCGATGCGGTTATCCTTCCTGCGGCTTGATGAGGCGCGCCGGCTTCGGGCCGCCATCCTCGCCCGGGCCGCCGGGCTGACCCCCCTGGCAGGGAACGCCGGCGCGGTCCCCGAAGCTCCCGAGCGTGAGGTGATGCGGCTCTCCCCGGCCCGGATCCTCGGCTCCACTGTGCTGTCCGGAACAACCCTGACCCTGGTCGGAGCGGCAGCCCTGCTCGCCGTCCTGGCCTCCTCGGTCCGGTCCTGGGCCGTGCTGGCCGGGTTCCTGCCACTGCTGCTGGGCCTGGTGGCCGCTTACTGGAAATCGTTCAGTACCGAATTCAACTTCCGGGTGGCCGTCTCACCCGACGGCGTTCGCCTGCATTACGGGCTGCTGGACACCAGGTCGCAAACCATCCCCCCGGGACGGGTGCAGGCGGTGGGCATCACCCAGGGCCCGCTTGAGCGGCTGGCCGGCTGGTACCGGGTGCACGTCAACGTGGCAGGCTACGGCGTCGACCGCTCCGAAGGCGGCGGCCGGAGCGTGGTGCTGCCCGCCGGCACCCTGGACCAGGTGCTGCAGGTGCTTGAACTCATCCTCCCCGACCCAGGCACGCCCGACCCGGTGGGCGTCTTCACCGCCGGGCTCACCGGCAAGGACTCCGACGGCGGTTTCCAGCCGTCCCCGCGCCGGGCCCGATGGCTGGACCCCCTGGCTTGGCGACGGAGCGGCTACCGGGCCACCGGGACCGCGCTGCTGTGCCGCCACGGAGTCGTTTTCCGCAGCCTGCAGGTGGTGCCGCACGAGCGTACACAGTCGCTGGGCCTGTTCCAGGGGCCCCTCATGCGAAGGCTCCGGCTGATCGACTTTGTGCTGCACTCCACGGCCGGCCCGGTCAGGCCCGTCGTGCATCACCTGGACCTGATGCAGGGGCGGCAGCTCTTCCTGGCCCAGGCCTCGCGGGCCGCAGCCGCCCGTCGGATCGCTCGACCGGACCGCTGGCTTGAAGCCCCCCAGCCTATAGACCAGGACAAGGAATACCTTCATGAACAGTAAGCCAGGCCGGTTGGGCATCGGAATCATCGGCGCCGGAAGGGTCGGTGCGGTGCTGGGCGCCGCGCTGCGGGCGGCGGGCCACGCCGTCGTCGGAGTCTCCGCCGTCTCCGCCGATTCCCTTGAACGGGCCGCCAACCTGCTCCCGGGGGTGCCGGTGCTGGACATCCCGGAAATCGTGGAACGGGCCGAACTGGTGCTGCTGGCCGTGCCCGACGACGTGCTGCCGGACCTGGTCGGTGGGCTCGCTGCCACCGGGGCATGGCAGCAGGGACAATTGGTGGCGCACACCTCAGGCCGTCACGGCACCGGGGTGCTGGCGCCCGCCCGGGCCGCCGGGGCGATTGTGTTGGCGTTGCACCCGGCCATGACATTCACCGGGCTCACCCTGGACCTGGCCCGGCTGCCCGATTGCAGTTTCGGAGTGAGCGCCGATCCGGCCATGCTTCCCATCGCCCAGGCCCTGGTCGTGGAAATGGGCGCCGAACCCGTCGTCATCGCCGAAGGCGACCGGGTGCTCTACCACGCCGCCCTGGCGCACGCGTCCAACCACCTGGGCACCCTGGTCGCGCAATCAGCCCAGCTGCTGGCCGATCTGGGACTGGACGCCCCCGAACGCGTGCTCGGACCACTGCTGCGCGCCGCCCTCGAGAACGCCCTGGCCAGCGGGGAAGCAGCCCTCACCGGGCCGGTCGCCCGGGGAGATGTCAGCACCGTCACCGCCCACGTGGAGGCGCTGCACGATTACGGGCGCAGCGCCGACGGCGGTCGGGCGGCAGACATCCCGGCAGCCTACGTCGCCATGGCCGCCGCCACCGCCGAGCGGGCGTTTCGACGCGGCAAGCTCAGCAACGGACAACTGTTGGACATCACCACCGCCCTGGCCGGGGTTACCGGCCCGGTAACGGACAACGCACCAGGTGCAGCAGCACCAGGGAAGGAACCCCACCAGCCATGAGCATCACCACCGTGACCACCGTCGCCGAACTGAAGGCCGCCGCCGCGGACCTGCTGTCCCGCCGCGGCGGATCCGCCCTGGGCCTGGTGCCGACCATGGGCGCCCTGCACGAAGGGCACGCCGCGCTGGCCTCAGCCGCTGTCCGCGCCAATGACGTGACGGTGGCCAGCATCTTCGTCAACCCGCTGCAATTCGGCGATGCGGCGGACCTGGACCGGTACCCCCGTACCCTGGCGGCAGACCAGCAGCTGCTGGAGGACCAGGGGGTCGACCTGGTGTTCGCGCCGACCGTCGCGGAGGTGTACCCCGCCGGGCCGCCGTTGGTCAGCGTGACCGCCGGAACGCTGGGCGCCATGTTCGAGGGAGCCTCCCGTCCGGGCCACTTTGACGGCGCCCTCACCGTGGTTGCCAAGCTGCTGCATTTCGGGTTGTCCCCGGCAGCGCACTACCGCGCCTACTTCGGGCAAAAGGACGCCCAACAGCTGGTGCTGGTGCGGCGGATGGTGGCCGACCTGGCGTTTCCGGTGGACATTGTCGCCGTTCCCACCGTCCGGGCCGAGGACGGGTTGGCACTGTCCAGCCGGAACCGGTTCCTCTCCGCGGCCGAGCGGGAAGCCGCGCCGGTGTTGGCCCGGGCGCTGCGGCTGCTGGGTGAGCGGGCCGCACGGCACGAGCCGCTCGACCTGGACTCCGCCGTCGCCATGATCAAGAGCCAACCGCTGGTGGATCTGGACTATTTCGACGTGGTGGACCCGGACACGCTGCAGCCGCTGGCCGAAAACTGCCGGCACACCCCCTTCACGGGAACCGCGCTGGCCCTGATCGCAGCCCGGGTGGGACCGGTACGGCTGATCGACAACCTGCCCCTCGGATAGGCATCGGCCGGACGGGGCCCGGGGTCCGAGCAACTAAACTGGATTCTTGTGACATCGAAATCAACCCCTCCCTCGTCCCCAGCTACGGTTTCCGGGCCGGCAGCCGCTCCTGCCGCGGCTGCTGTGGCGGCCCCGGCTCCCGGAGCCGTTGACGCCACCGAGCAGATGCAGATCCGCATGGAAAAGCGGGCACGCCTGCTGGAACACGGGGAGGCCTATCCGGTCGGTGTGGCGCGGACCCACACCCTGGCCGAGATCCGGGACAAGTACGCCGGACTGGAACCCGATGAGGCGACAGGGGACGTCGTCGGCGTCACCGGGCGTGTCGTATTCGTCCGCAACACCGGCAAACTGTGTTTTGCCACCCTGCAGGAGGGCGACGGCACCAGGCTGCAGGCCATGCTCAGCCTGGCCAAGGTCGGCGCTGAGGCGTTGGAGGATTGGAAGGCACTGGTGGACCTGGGGGACCACGTCTTCGTTTCCGGTGAAGTTATCACCTCCAAGCGTGGCGAACTCTCCGTCATGGCTGACGGGTGGCAGATGGCCGCCAAGTCGCTGCGCCCCCTGCCCGTGCTGCACGCCGAACTTTCCGAGGAAATGCGCGTCCGGCAACGGTACGTCGACCTCATCGTCCGAGAACAAGCCCGGACCCAGGTGCGCACCCGCTCGGCGATCCTGCGCGCCATCCGCGACACCCTCCACGGCGAGGACTACATCGAGCTTGAAACCCCCATCCTGCAGCTCGTCCATGGCGGAGCCGCGGCCAGGCCGTTCCGGACGCACCTGAACGCCTTCGACCAGCCCATGACGCTCCGCATCGCCATCGAGCTCTACCTCAAGCGCGCAGTGGTGGGAGGCATCGACAAGGTCTTCGAGCTGGGCCGGGTCTTCCGCAACGAAGGCGTCGACTCCACGCACAGCCCCGAATTCACCATGCTGGAGGCGTACGAAGCCTATGGGGACCAGTTCAGCATGGCCCGCATCATGCAGCGGATCATCCTGGCCAGCGCCGACGCGGCCGGTTCCCGCATCATTGAGACGCCCCGCGGCACGGTGAACCTGGACGGTGAATGGGCCTGGTTGCCGCTGTACAAGGGCCTCTCGGACGCCGTCGGACAGGACCTCACCCCCGACACCCCTGTCGCAGTACTGCGCGACGTCGCGGCCCGGCACCAGGTGAAGGCAGACCTGGCCTGGGACGCGGAGAAACTGGCCGTCGAACTCTTCGGTGAAATCGTCGAACCGACGCTCATCCAGCCAACCTTTGTGTGCGATTACCCGCCCTCCGCGCAGCCGCTGGCCCGCCCGCACCGCAGCGACGACCGCTTGATCGAAGCCTGGGACCTCATCATCGACGGCAAGGAGACGGGCACCGCCTTTTCCGAGCTGGTAGACCCGGTGATCCAGCGCGAACGCCTGACCCTGCAGTCCCGACAGGCCGCAGCCGGCGACCCCGAGGCGATGCAGCTCGACGAGGACTTCCTGCGCGCCCTGGAATACGGAGCCCCGCCCATGGGCGGCCTGGGCCTGGGCATTGACCGGTTGGTAATGCTCTTTACCGGCGTGGGAATCCGCGAGGCGATTCTCTTCCCCCTCATGAAACCCGAATAGAAGCCGGAATAAATGGAATACCTAGCAGTAATTCTTCCGTCACTGGCCGTTGGCGTACTTTTCTACTTCGCCATCAGGTCAATCTTCAATGCCGACCGGGCCGAGCGTGAGGCACTTGCCGCCGCGGAACGGGAAGCTGCCCAAAAACGGGATTAGATTCCGATTATCCACGCGAACCGTCATTTCTTTGACGGGCCGCGTGGACGCGTCCATACTCTAAGCAGGCACAAAACCGGAAAGCCATATCCCTACGGGAAATCGAGGTCGAGTGATGGCACAAAAGGTAAAGATCATTCTGGTGGATGACGTTGACGGCGGAACAGCCGATGAAACGGTCCGATTCGGCCTGGATGGAACGAGCTACGAAATCGATCTCTCCGGCGGCAACGCCGAGAACCTGCGCTCCGCGCTGCAGCCCTACGTCGCGAAGGCCCGCAAGGTCAGCGGCAGATCCGGAGCGCCGGCCAAGAACAAGCCCGCCTCCGGCCGCAGCCAGGACGTCGGCGCCATCCGGGCCTGGGCGCGGGAGAACGGCTACGAGGTCCGCGAACGCGGGCGCATCCAGGCCGAAATCCAAGAGGCCTACCACTCCGCCCATTCCTGAGCCGCCCCTCGCGGCTGAGCGCCATATTTCCCCGGGAGCGAACAAGCTCCCATCCAGTCCGGGACCTGCGTAGCATCGAAGTACGCAGTAGCTAGGAGTGTGGCGAAATGTTTGAACGATTTACTGATCGAGCCCGACGTGTTGTCGTGCTGGCCCAAGAAGAGGCCCGCATGCTCAACCACAATTACATCGGCACTGAGCACATCCTGCTGGGCCTCATTCATGAGGGCGAGGGGGTGGCAGCCAAGGCCCTGGAATCGCTGAGCATTTCCCTCGACGGTGTGCGTGAGCAGGTCCAGGAGATCATTGGCCAGGGCCAGCAGGCCCCCAGCGGCCACATCCCCTTCACGCCCCGCGCCAAAAAGGTGCTGGAGCTCTCACTGCGGGAAGCTTTGCAGCTCGGCCACAACTACATCGGCACCGAGCACATCCTGCTCGGTCTCATCCGCGAGGGTGAAGGCGTTGCCGCCCAGGTCCTGGTCAAGCTCGGCGCAGACCTGAACCGGGTCCGCCAGCAGGTCATCCAGCTGCTCTCCGGCTACCAGGGCAAAGAGCCCGTCGCCAGCGGCACCGGACCCCAGGAGGGCACACCCGCCGGCTCGGTGGTCCTCGACCAGTTCGGCCGGAACCTGACCCAGGCCGCCCGGGAAAACAAGCTTGACCCCGTCATCGGCCGTGCGCAGGAGATGGAACGCGTCATGCAGGTTCTTTCCCGCCGCACCAAGAACAACCCGGTGCTGATTGGTGAACCCGGCGTCGGTAAGACAGCCGTCGTGGAAGGCCTGGCCCAGGCCATCGTGCGCGGCGACGTTCCGGAAACCATCCGCGACAAGCAGCTGTACACCCTTGACCTGGGATCCCTCGTGGCCGGTTCCCGCTACCGCGGTGACTTTGAAGAGCGGCTGAAGAAGGTCCTCAAGGAAATCCGTACCCGCGGAGACATCATTCTGTTCATCGACGAGATCCACACCCTGGTCGGTGCCGGAGCCGCCGAGGGCGCCATCGATGCCGCGTCCATCCTCAAGCCCATGTTGGCCCGTGGCGAACTGCAGACCATCGGTGCCACCACGCTGGATGAGTACCGCAAGCACATCGAAAAGGACGCGGCCCTGGAACGCCGGTTCCAGCCGATCCAGGTACAGGAACCAAACGTCGCCCACGCGATCGAGATCCTCAAGGGCCTGCGGGACCGCTACGAAGCCCACCACCGGGTTTCCATCACCGACGGCGCCCTGGCCGCGGCAGCCAACCTGGCAGAGCGTTACATCAGCGACCGGTTCCTGCCCGACAAGGCCATCGACCTGATCGACGAGGCAGGTGCCCGGCTCCGCATCCGCCGGATGACCGCCCCGCCGGAGCTCAAGGCCATGGACGAAGTCATCGCCGAAGTGAAGCGCGAAAAGGAGTCCGCGATCGACTCGCAGGACTTCGAAGGCGCCGCTTCGCTGCGGGACAAGGAACAGAAGCTCATCTCCGAACGTACGGAGAAGGAACGCCAGTGGAAGTCCGGCGGGCTGGACGACGTCTCCGAGGTGGATGAGGAACTCATCGCCGAGGTGCTCGCGAACTCCACCGGCATCCCCGTCTTCAAGCTGACGGAAGAGGAATCCTCCCGCCTGCTGCACATGGAAGACGAGCTGCACAAGCGCGTCGTCGGGCAAAACGAGGCGATCCGTTCCATCTCGCAGGCCATCAGGCGCACCCGTGCCGGCCTGAAGGACCCCAAGCGTCCCGGCGGTTCGTTCATCTTCGCCGGCCCCACCGGCGTCGGAAAGACCGAACTTGCCAAGGCGCTGGCGGAATTCCTCTTCGGTGAGGAGGACGCCCTGATCACCCTTGACATGTCCGAGTACTCCGAAAAGCACACCGTGTCCCGGCTCTTCGGTGCCCCTCCCGGATACGTCGGTTACGAGGAAGGCGGACAGCTGACCGAAAAGGTCCGCCGCCGCCCGTTCTCCGTGGTCCTGTTCGACGAGGTGGAAAAGGCCCACGCGGACCTGTTCAACTCGCTGCTGCAGATCCTGGAGGACGGCAGGCTGACCGACAGCCAGGGCCGTGTGGTGGACTTCAAGAACACGGTGATCATCATGACCACCAACCTTGGAACCCGCGACATCTCCAAGAGCGTTGCCACCGGTTTCCAATCAGGCACCGACACGCAGACCGGCTACAACCGGATGCGGGCCCGCGTCACGGAGGAACTCAAGCAGCACTTCCGCCCCGAGTTCCTGAACCGCGTCGATGACGTGGTGGTCTTCCCGCAGCTGACGCAGGACGAGATCATCGAGATCGTCGACATGTTCGTCGCCCGGCTCGAAGGCCGCCTGAAGGACAAGGACATGGGCATCGAGCTGACCAACGCCGCAAAGGTCCTGCTCGCCACCCGCGGCTACGATCCCGCCATGGGAGCCCGGCCGCTGCGCCGGACCATCCAGCGCGAAATCGAGGACCAGCTCTCGGAGAAGATCCTCTTCGGCGAGATCAAGGCCGGCGACATCGTGGTGGTGGACGTGGAAGGCTCCGGTGACGAGGCCAAGTTCGTCTTCGAAGGCAACGCCAAGCCCAGCGTTCCGGACGCCCTGCCCGCCGGAGCCTGACCGGCGAACCTCCCCGGGTTCTCGGCACCCGGTCAACACGCGGCACCAACGACGACGGCGCCCTCCCCTCTGACGGGGAGGGCGCCGTCGACGTTGCCTCACCTTTTCCCGCCGTAGACTGAACCGGTGAGCGACGCCTTCCACCTTCGACCCGCCCGCACCTCCGACGTCGGGCCCATCAAACGGCTGGTGGCCCCGCTGGCGGAACAGCGGATCCTGATGGCCAAGGAGACAGTCGCCTATTATGAGGGCCTGCAGGAGTTCCGCATCGCGGAAGCCGAAGGCGATGTGATCGGCTGTGGAGCCCTGCACGTGATGTGGGAGGACCTGGCAGAAATCCGGACCCTGGCCACGGCGGAGCAATGGCGCGGCCACGGCGTCGGCAAGGCCCTGGTGGAGCAGCTGGTTCATGACGCCCGGGAACTGGGCGTCAGCAGGCTTTTCTGCCTGACCTTCGAGGTGGACTTTTTCCAACGGCACGGCTTTCAGGTGATGGCCGACCAGTCTGCCGTCGACCCGGCCGTCTACTCGGAGCTGCTGCGCTCCCACGATGAAGGCGTCGCCGAGTTCCTGGACCTGGCCCGGGTGAAGCCCAACACCCTGGGCAACACCCGGATGATACGAAGCCTGTAGCCAACAGCGGGCCCGGCGCCCGTGCTGGTGTATAAGTAAAAGTACTGACGGCACGAAAGAAGGTACCAGTGGAGAATCCCGGACAGAACCGGAGCGACGTCCAACTGCAGCTGGCGATCCTTGAAGTGGTGGACCGGGTTGACGGGGAAACGACCGAGGAAATCGTGGACATGCTCCGGGACGCGATGGTGCGCCGCCGCATCTCCCCGCCGCCGGGAACCTGGCTGAGCACCGTCGCCCGGGACGCGTCCATCGGCAACGCCTACGTGGTGCGGCAGGACGTCGTCGACGAGGCCCGCTACCGCCGCACCGAAGCGTCGGTGGAACAGCTCTCCGAAGTGTATGTGGCCCCGGCGGAGGACCCGGCGGGAACCGGCACCAGCGTTCACCTGCACCGCAACGGACTGCCACCGAAGGTCTTTGAGGTTCCGATCGATGTGCCGGTGCCGGATCGCACTCCGGAGCTGCGTGGTTACCTTGGCGTCCCCAACACGCAGGGCCCCTGGCCGGCAGTGGTCATGCTGCACGAGGCATTCGCCATTGACGACGTCATGCTGCGCCAGGTGCAGCGCATGGCTGACGCGGGCTTCCTGGTCCTGATGCCGGACCTGTTCAGCGCCGGCACGTCACGCCGGTGCCTTTCCGCCACCTTCCGCGCACTATCCGAAGGTCGGGGCAGGGCCTTCTCGGACATCGAAGCTGCGCGGCGGTTCCTGCTCAACCGCACCGACTGCACCGGCGTGGCAGGAGTACTGGGCTTCTGCATGGGCGGCGGGTTCGCCCTCGCCTCGGCCTCCCGCGGCTTCAGCGCGGCGGCCGTCAACTACGGCCCTGTGCCCAAGAACATTTCCGAAGTCCTTGAGGGAGCCTGTCCCGTGGTGGCCAGCTACGGCAAGCGGGATCTGACGCTGCTGCGGGCCAAGCCACGGCTGGAAAAGGCGCTGCGCCGCAAGGGTATTCCCTCCGATGTGAAGTCCTACCCGGGGGCGGGCCACGGCTTCCTCAACGACGCACCGACTGGACCGGCCTGGCTGCAGCCGGTGGCGAAGCTCATCATGGGGGCCGGACCCAACCCGGAGGCCGCCGCTGACGCGTGGCGCCGGATCGAGGACTTCTTCCGGTTGCACCTGCAGGAAATCCCCGAAGGCCGCCGCTGACCCCGCTCCGCTGACCCGGCTCGGCTGACCCGGCTCGGCTGACCCCGCTCCGCTGACCCGGCTCCGCTGACCCGGCTCCGCTGACACCTCAGTCGGGTGGCGGTTGGACCTCTACCGGGCCCGTGCGGAATACTGGCCGGATGCCCGAAATCCGATCCGTCCGCCCTGTCCTGCGCACGATCCCCTCCCGGGCAGCACTCACGGTCCGTGCCGTGTTCGCGCCGGCCCGCCTACAGCTGGCCGGCAAGGCCGCGCTGGCAGCGGGCATCGCGTGGACGCTCGCCCCGTTGATGCCCGGTCCCGCGGCCGAGGTGCCTTACTACGCCCCGTTCGGTGCCCTCATCACGATGTACCCGACGGTCGCCGGTTCGCTTCGACAGGGGTTGCAAAGCCTCGCGGGCCTGGCCTGCGGCGTGGGTCTGGCGTTCGCGCTGGCCGCGTTCGGACGGCCCACGCCCTGGCTGGTGGGGTCCGTTATCGGACTGGGCATCCTGCTCTCCGGGGTGCCTCGCGTGGGGGGCGGCAAGGACTGGATCCCCACCGCTGCACTCTTTGTGCTGGTGGTTGGCGGCGCCGATCCGGGCTCATTCTCGTTCGGCTACCTGTTGCAGACGGCCGTGGGAGTGGCCGTGGGGCTGGCGGTGAACCTGCTGCTTCTTCCGCCGCTGCGCTTCAGTGCTGCTGCCGCCAGCCTGGAACGCGGCCGGCAGGAACTCGCGGGGCAGCTGGCCGACATGGGAGCCGCCATGGCGGAGCGGTGGCCACCTGACCACGAGGACTGGTCCCGACGGCAGGACCGCCTGGCCGACGCGGCACGGGACGTCCGCACCGCCGTCGGTGAAGCGGACAGCAGCAGGCGCGGAAATCCCCGCCAATGGCGCCACCACCGGGACCTCAACGCCGACTACGCTCACGTGCGCCAGTTGGAGCGGGTCACCTTCCACGTGCAGGACATCACCGAGGTCCTGGCCGACGCCATCTACCAGCAGTCCCGGCAAAACCCCGTTCCGGCTGAGCTGTGCGGCCCGCTGGGGCAGGCGCTGACCGAAACGGGCGCACTGCTGCAGTGCTGGAACGACGGCGACGCCCGGGCGCAACTGCGCGCCGCAGCTGCCGCCGTCGAACACGTCTCCGCCTACTATCACCGACTTGGCTCGCCGGAAAAACCAGTGAGCGCCACCGCGTCGATGACCCTGAGCCTGGATCGCATTGTCCGGATCGTCCGGGTCAGCCTGCCCGAGCCGGCCTAAACCGGCTAACGGGCGAGCAGCGGACCAGCCTCCGGAACGGGCCTACCCAGAAATATGACCGGCAGGTAGGGTTCAACGAGAGCCACTGCCGGACCCCGCCGTGGCGTGGATTTCCGCAAGGAGTTGCAGTGAAAAAACTCATCAATGACCCCAGGGCTGTGGTGGACGAATCCGTGCAGGGCTTTGGGCTTGCACACGCGGACCTGGTCTCGGTTTCCGCTGACCCGCTTTTTGTCTTCCGTCGCGAACCTGCCCGCCAAGGGAAGGTGGGGCTCGTCTCCGGAGGCGGCAGCGGCCACGAACCGCTGCACGCCGGTTATGTCGGCCTGGGCATGCTTGACGCAGCGGTGCCGGGAGCCGTCTTCACCTCGCCAACCCCTGACCAGATCCTGCCGGCGACCCTGGCAGCGAGCACCGGTGCAGGCGTGGTCCACATTGTGAAGAACTACACCGGGGACGTCCTGAACTTTGAAACAGCCGCTGAACTTGCACAGGCTGAAGGGGTTGAGGTTCGGCAGGTACTCGTCAATGACGACGTCGCAGTCGAGGACTCCCTGTACACGGCCGGGCGACGGGGTGTTGGCGGCACGGTGCTGATCGAAAAAATTGCCGGAGCCGCCGCCGAACGAGGAGACGACCTGGACGCCGTCGCCGCCATTGCGCAGCGGGTGAACGACAGCGTACGCACCATGGGCGTTGCGCTGGCCGCGTGCACCGTGCCGCACGCCGGCGTGCCCAGCTTTGAACTGGCGGAGGATGAAATCGAGATTGGCGTGGGCATCCATGGCGAACCGGGACGGCATCGGATCGCCATGGAATCAGCAGACGGCATCACCGATCGGTTACTGCAGCCGATCCTGACGGAACTGGACCTCGCGGCGGGCGCTCAGGTGCTGTTGTTCGTCAACGGCATGGGTGGCACCCCCTTGAGCGAGTTGTACATCGTCTACCGGAGGGCCGCGCAGGTCCTGGCCGAGGCAGGTGCCCAGGTTGCGCGCTCCCTGGTGGGCAACTACATCACCGCGCTGGAAATGCAGGGCTGCTCCATCTCGGTGCTCCGCCTGGACGCGGACATGGTGGAGTTGTGGGATGCCCCGGTCCATACCCCCGCGCTGCGGTGGGGGGTTTGAGCGTGGCGACGGAACTCGACGCGGGATGGGCGATTGACTGGCTGCGTCGGTGCGCCGCGGTCATTGCCGGGCACCGGACCGAACTGATTGAACTCGACCGCGCGATAGGCGACGGCGACCACGGCGAAAACCTGGACCGCGGCTTCCGTGCGGTGACCGCCAAGCTGGACACGGACGTTCCGGATACCCCCGGCGCGGCCTTCAAGCTCGCGGCCATGACCCTGATGTCCAAGGTTGGCGGCGCCGCCGGACCGCTCTACGGAACGGCTTTCCTGCGTGCCGCGACGGCGGCCGGGGACGCCCCTGCCCTGGACGCGCCGGCTCTGGCTGCCGCGCTGGCAGCCGGCCGGGACGGGGTGGTGGCCCGGGGCAAGGCGGAAACGGGTGACAAGACCATGATCGACGCCTGGACCCCCGCCGTCGAGGCTGCCGCCGCGGCGGCCGACCGCGGCGCCACCCCGGCTGAACTGCTGGGCGAGGCAGCAACTGCCGCGGAAGCCGGAGCCGTCGCGACGGACCCAATGGTGGCCCGTAAGGGCAGGGCCAGTTATTTAGGGGAGCGCAGCGCAGGTCATCGGGACCCCGGGGCGGCTTCCTCAGCCCTGATCCTGCGGGCTGCAGCCGAAGCGGCGGCGGCCGTGGAACCAGGTGGGAGTCCAGCTGGAGGTCCCAGCGCATGAGCGTGGGACTGGTCATTGTGTCCCACAGCCGGAAAGTCGCCGAAGGAGTGGTGGAACTCGCAGCGCAGATGGCACCCGACGTCACCTTGGTCCCGGCGGGAGGAACAGCCGACGACGGCGGGGCGGAAATCATTGGGACCAGCCTTGACCGGGTGATGGAGGCGTTATCCACCGCTGATACCGGCAGCGGGGCCGTTGTGTTGGCCGATCTGGGCTCGGCCGTGATGACCGCCGAGTCAGCCCTGGAGTTCCTGGGCGACCCGGAAACGATGCTCCTGGCCGACGCGCCGCTGGTGGAGGGAAGCGTCGCAGCCGCGGTGGCCGCCCAGTCCGGCGGCAACGCACAAACTGTTCGAAGGGCAGCCGAAGAGGCCAACCGACAACCACCCGCAGGGGGCAATGCGCCCGAGAAGGCAGCCACGCGCGGTCCGGCAGTCACCGCCGAACTGACACTCATCAACCCCATGGGCCTGCACACCCGTCCCGCTGCGGCGCTGGCCGGGGCGCTCGGCGTTCTGGACGCGGACGTTGAAATCAACGGTATGGACGGCAAATCCGTCATGATGCTGATGGCGTTGGGAGCAGGGATGGGAAAGACCCTCCACGTCACGGCGACCGGTGCGCAGGCCGACGAAGCGGTGGCCTTGGTGCGCCGTGAAGTGGAGCGCGGTTTCGGCGAAGTCTAGGCCGGCAGCTGCAGCCCGCCGGCCACTGACTCGGCGAGCCCATCAGCCAGCAGGCCGGCAAGCGCCCGTTCCAACTGGCTCTCGTCCACGCCCAGGACATGCAGCCGGCGCAGGGCCGCACGCACCTGCCCTCCGTCGCTTCCGTCCAGGCCCGGAACGGCCGCGAAGAACAGTTCCCGCTGCACCGGATGCTCAGCGGCCCGCAGGACCGCCAGCACCGCTCCCCGCACCTGCCGGTCCGTGCCGGCCCACGATTGCCCCTTGGGCACGTAGTCCGGTGGCGGGGAACCGGCCGCGAGCCAGGCGCATTCCTGCCGCACCGGACACTGGCCGCACTTGGGCGAGCGGGCCGTGCAGACCAGCGCGCCGAGCTCCATGACCCCTGCGTTCCACTGCACGGACTCCCCGGCATTTTCCGGCAGCAGGAAATTCGCCAGCCGCGTCTCGGCGGCAGTAAGCGTCGGCGCAGGCAGGGCCTTGCCGGACACTGCACGGGCGTGCACCCGCCGGATATTGGTATCGACGACGGGTTCCCGTCGTCCGAACGCAAACGCCGCCACCGCCGCTGCGGTGTAACTGCCTATTCCCGGCAGGGACAGCAGGTGCTGCACAGTATCGGGCACGCGGCCGTCATGTTCGGATTGGATGGCTACGGCGGCAGCATGAAGCCGAAGGGCCCGGCGCGGATATCCCAGACGCCCCCACGCACGCACCGCTTCCCCTGCGGGTTCCGCAGCGAGGGCGGCAGCATCAGGCCAGCGGGCCATCCACTGCTCCCATACCGGCAGTACCCGCACCACAGGTGTTTGCTGCAGCATGATCTCACTGACCAGGACCCCCCACGGTGTGCATTCCGGCCGGCGCCACGGAAGGTCCCGGGCGGCTGTGCGGAACCATTCCGGGATGGACAGCTGGAGGCGCTGCACCGGGGGCCGGGGGGATTCGCTGCGGGGGAGGCTGTGCGGGGCAGGAGCTAGTGTTTCGATGGTTTCGAGTCTAGGTGCAATCAGCCGGTAGGTTGGTTGCCCCCTGCTGCCTGAATGTTCAGCGGGGTGGATTCCTGAAGGTTCCATCAGCAGTGGCGGGAATGTGATGGGATGCACACCTGCCCTGGGGGCCCACCGGGCGGGAGGTGCCGGACGGAGCAGCGCGGGGCCCTAGGCTGGTAGGTATGGCAGGACAGGGTGGCGACAGGCCTCAGCGTGGACACGGGCAGAGCCAGCCGCGCGTCCGTCGGCCATCGTCAAAGGTTTACCGCCGCCGCCGGTTGTTGCTGGCCGGCTTGGTGGTCCTCATTGTCGCGTTCCTCGTTGGCGCAGTCATCGTACTGGGGATAAACCTGCTGGCGGGTGGTGGGTCCTCGTCGACGGATGCCGCCGCGACCCCTGGTGCCTCCACGAACGGTGCCGAGCCCACCACTCCGGCAGCCCCGACCCCCTCGGCTTCCTCCACGCCCACGCCGACCCCTTCGTCCACCGCCACGCCTTCCGCGGGCTCAACCCGGACTCCGTCACCATCTGCCTCGTCCACCGCATCGGCAACGTCCTCGGCGGCATCGGCCCCCACGTGTTCCGTGAACGCGCTCACCGTTACCGGCTCCACGGACGCCCAGTCCTATCCGGCAGGAAAAAACCCGCTGCTGACCCTCAAGGTGACCAACTCGTCCAAGGCGGCGTGTTCCGTCAACGTGGGCACCAACCAGATGGAATTCCAGATCTTCAGCGGAAATGAGCGCGTCTTCTCCTCACGGGACTGCCAGGAAGGCGGTGAGGACCTGGTCCGCACGCTGGCCCCCGGGGCATCCGAGACGGCCAACTTCCGCTGGCTGCGCAACCGAACGGCCCCCGGCTGCTCCCCGGTGTCCGACGTGCCCCCACCAGGCAGCTACTCCTATCAGGTGTCGCTGGGACAGTCGACCAGCAATAAGACCACGTTCGGGCTGGAATAGCGCCCGACAGGACAGGAAACCGTCAGAGGAACCGGTCCAACAGGCTGGCCTCGGCAATGCGGGAGAGTCCTTCCCTGACGTTCCTGGCACGTTGTTCTCCAATGCCGTCCACCGCCATGAGTTCCTCGATGGTGGCCGCCATCAGGTTCTGCAGCCCGCCAAAGTGGTCCACCAGCCGGTCTGCCACAGCCTTGGGCACCGCCTTGAGTCCGGACAGCAGCCGGTGCCCGCGAGGCTGGACCACCGCCTCCAGCGATTCGGACCCCTTTGTCAGTCCCACGATGTTGGCGATCCGGCTCAGGTCAATGATCTCGGTCGGGCCAACCTCCTGCAGCGCGGCGACCGCCGCCTCGATGGCGGCCGGTGAAATGTCCCCGGCTGAGTAGTCGCGGATCACCACGTCACTGCCCGGGCCCCGGCCAACCGTCAGTTCCTCCAGCTGCAGGGAGAGCAGCCGGCCGTCTTCACCAAGCTCCAGAACGTACTGCGAGATCTCCTCCGAGATGCGGCGCACCATTTCCTGGCGCTGCAGCATGACCGCGACGTCCCGGATGGTGACCATGGCCTCGATCTCCAACGCGGACAGCGAGTTGGTCACCTGGTCCAGCCGGGCACGGTACCGCTCAAGCGTCGCGAGCGCCTGGTTGGCCCTGGCCAGGACCTTCTCCGAGCCTTCAAGCACGTGGCGCAATCCGTTCACGTACAGGGCGATGATCTGCATTGACTGGCTAACGGAAATGACTGGCACCCCGGTCTGGATAGCCACGCGCTCAGCTGTCCGGTGCCGGGTTCCCGACTCCTGGGTCTCAATCGTCGGGTCGGGCACCAGTTGGACTGCGGCGCGCAGGATGCTGTTGGCGTCCTTGTCACACACGATGGCGCCATCCATTTTGGCCAGTTCGCGCAGCAGGGTGGGAGCGAAGTCGATTCCGATTTCGAAACCGCCGGAGCAGAGGGACTCAATGGTGCGGTCATAACCCAGGACGATCAGGGCGCCGGTGCGGCCCCGCAAAATTCGCTCCAACCCGTCCCGCAGCGGAGTTCCGGGGGCGACTCGGGCCAGGGTAGCCTTGAGGGCCTCTTCGGGGCTCCGAACCATTGCCTAATCCTTCCGCTGTGCCCGCAGGTCAGTCCTGGCAAGCCACACAGCAATGATAGTGGCCCGGCCGGGCGCTCCCCGCCACGCGGCCAGCCAGGGGCTGGTCCGGCGTGCTGACGTCCCCGCCCCGCCGTCCGTGTCTCGGGCCCCGCCGGCTTTCGGCGACGTTCGGGGCCCGAGACCCGCCGTTCCTAATTACGGCTGGCCCGGGGGTCCTCGCCGCGCGGGCGCAGTGGCACGATCTTCCGCTCGACATGGGAGGGCTGGTTGCCGTGGAAGAGCAACTCAATCGCCTCAGCGACGTGGTCGACCTCCCGCACGGTGAACCCCTTGGGCACGGGACCGGGCCCCTTGGGGCTCGCGGGCACCACCGCACGGGTGAAGCCGAGCCGATGTGCTTCCTGGATGCGCTGGTTGATCCCTGGCACCGGTCGGACTTCACCGGCCAGGCCCACCTCGCCAAACGCGACGAGCCGATCGGAGAGCGGCACCCTAGCCTTGGAGGACGCCACCGCCAGTGCGATGGCCAGGTCCATGGCTGGCTCGGTCAAGCGTGCCCCGCCCACGGTGGCGACATAGCTGTCCTCTCCGGCCAGGTCAGCGCCGGCACGCTGCTGCAGCACCGCCAGGAGCATGGACACCCGGGAGGAGTCCAACCCGCTCGTGGTCCGACGCGGCTGCGACGTGGAGCTCGCGGCCAGGAGGGACTGGACCTCGGCCAGCAGCGGCCGCCGGCCCTCCAGGGTCACAGTGATGCAGGTGCCCGAGACCGGCTCCTTGGTGCGGGAAACGAACAGGCCGCTGGGGTCCGCCAGGCCAACGATGCCCTGCTCCGTCAGGTCGAAACACCCCACCTCGTCGGTGGGTCCATACCTGTTCTTCACCGCACGCAGCAGCCGAAGCCGGGAGTGCCTTTCGCCATCGAACTGGCAGACGACATCCACGAGATGTTCCAGCAGGCGGGGACCGGCGATGGACCCGTCCTTGGTCACGTGCCCAACGAGCAGGGTGGTCATGTTCAGCCGCTTCGCCGCGGCGATCAACGACGCCGCCACCTCCCGCACCTGGGTGACGCCGCCGGCGCTGCCGTCCACCACCGCACTGCTGAGGGTCTGCACCGAATCCACCACCAGGAGCTTGGGCTGAAGTTTCTCCACCTGGCCCAGGGCGGAGCCGAGATCCGATTCGGCGGTCAGATAAAGGGTTTCAGCGACCGCGCCGATGCGGTTCGCGCGGAGCTTGACCTGCGCGGCGGACTCCTCACCGGTGATATACAGCACGTCCCGGGTACGCGGACCGTCAACGTTGCGCGCGAATTTGGCGGCCACGTCCAGCAGCAGCGTTGACTTGCCCACTCCCGGCTCCCCGGCCAGGAGGAGCACGGCGCCCGGCACCACGCCACCACCGAGCACCCGATCCAGTTCGGCCACGCCCGTGGCACTCCAGGCGGCTGCCGTGGCGTCGACGTCGGCGATCGGAATCGCAGGCACCGCCACGGTGGTGGCCGCCGTCGTGCGGGCCACGGTTACGCCGATCTCCTCGACGGTTCCCCATGCCTGGCATTCGCCGCATCTGCCCACCCACTTCGCTGTCGTCCAGCCGCATTCGGCACACTTGTAACCGGTGGGCTGGGTACTTGCGCGGGACGCTTTTGATGCCATGTCTCAAAGATATCGGCCGGCACCGACACGTCAGGCCTGGCCTCACAGGCGGGGCAGCAGTTCGCGAGCGTCCTCGGGGTCCATTCCCGCCGCCTCCAGGAGGTCCATGAGCAAGGGTCGGAAAAGCATCACCAAGGTTTCGCCTTCCAGCCGTTCGATGCCGAGCTTGCGCGGATGCATCCCCGCGGCGATGCCGGAGAGGGAATGCCGTGCACGGTGCAGGTGCCGTTCGCGGGCTCCAAGGTCCGGGTCGGCCAGGCCAATGGCCAGCTCATCGACGGCCTCCGCAGTGTCCTCAAGGACCTGGGAGATGCCATCGATGCCCTCATCGCTCAGGGCCGAGTTGTTGATGGCGCTGGTCAGCCGCCGCGCGAAGACCCTGCTGTTGCGCAGGGCCAGGTCGATGTAGTCGAGGGACTGTGACAGTGAGTGGACCTCACCCCGGAATCGGCGGTAGGCGGGAGCCAGCCGCGCCACTTCCCGGGAGGCCTTCAGCGAGGTGCGGGTGCTGTCCACGAGCGGTTGGGTGTTCCGCGCCTGCACCAGGGCGTGCCACGCTTTGGTGGCATCGCTCTCGGACAGTGCGTCACCGCACTGCCGCAGCACCGCGGAAAGTTCGTCCAGCAGCTTCTGCAGGTCGCTGCGCGGTTCGCGTCGAGGATCCCTGGGAGTCAGGAAAGCCACCACCAGGGCGAAGCAGCCTCCCACCACGGCGTCGATGCTGCGCGTGAAAGGACCGCCGGCCGGGGCCGGCAGCAACACGACCAGCAGTGACTGGAGACCCAGCTGGGTGGTGAAAATGACGCCCCCGTCCAGGAACCGGGCCAGCATGATGGAGACGAAAAGCACGACCCCGGCCTGCCAGATCCCGCCCCCCAGCCAGTGCAGCAGCAGATCGCCCATGACGATGCCCAGCGTGCAACCAATGCCCACCTCCAGCACCCGCCGGAACCGGGGGTCACGGGAAAATCCGAGGGCGATCAGGGACGAGGTCGCGGCGAACAGGGGCCCCGTGTGACCGAGAACGTACTCCGCGAAGGCGTACGCCAACACGGCGCAGACCGTCATCTGCAGTGCGGGCACCAAGGAAGCGGTACTGCGCTGCAGGCCGATCCGCGACCGCGTGGAAAGGAAACCGGCGACAGCGGATATCCCGGAAGCTTTGGGCATGGTGCCAGTCTAGGGGCGCGCCTGCGGCGAAACCGGTTCGGCCAATGTGCGGCAGCCGTTCACCCTGCGTTCACCTTGCGCAGCCCGGGCCTTCACCTGGCGGGCATAACTTGAAGGAGGTTCATTCCGTGCGCCTCCGGGCACGCGCTCCTCACCTGCTGCCAACTTCCCTTGGGTCCGCAGGTTCCCGTTCTTTCCCTGAAAGGGGCAACATTCGTGAAGGTTCTCTCCTTCGGCCGAGCGGCCGCTGTTTTGACCGTCGGCATGCTGGCGTTGACCGGCTGCGGCGGAAACGCCAGCTCGTCCAGCACGTCGACGGCGGCCGGCTCGTCTCCTGCCGGCAGCACCGCCGCAGCGGCCACTGACTACAGCAGCCTCTCCGGCACCATCACGGCTGGAGGGTCCAGCGCGCAGGCGAACGCGCAGGCTGCCTGGGCCGCGGGCTTCAAGGCGCAGGCCTCCAAGGTGACGATCAACTACGACAAGTCCCAGGGATCCGGCGGCGGTGTCACCAACTTCACCGCCGGCTCCTACGACTTCGCCGGATCTGACGCCTACCTGACAGCTGACCAGGCGGCCAAGGCACAGGAACTGTGCGGCCCCGGTGGTGCCATCAACCTGCCGGTCTACCTGGACGGCGTGGCAGTGATCTTCAACCTCCCCGGTGTGGACAAGCTCCAGCTCTCGGCCGAAACCATCGCCAAAATCTTCAGCCAGCAGATCAAGACCTGGGATGACGCGGCCATCAAGGCGGACAATCCCGGCGTGACGCTGCCCTCCACCGCCATCACCACGGTTACCCGCTCCGATGGCTCGGGTACCACGCAGAACTTCACCAACTACCTGCACCAGGTGGCCCCGGCCGTCTGGACCGACCCGGTCAGCAACAAATGGCCCGTCGCCGGATCCTCCGCCCAGCAGGGCGGCTCAGGCGTGGTGAACACCGTCAAGGCCGGCGAAGGAACCATCGGTTACGCGGACCACAGCGCCATCGGCGACCTGAAGGCGGCCGCCATCAAGGCCGGCGATGCGTACGTGTCCTTCAGCGCCGACGCCGTCACCAAGGCTGTCGAGGCGGCCGTGACCCCTGCGGCCAATGCCAAGGAGGGCGACCTGGCCCAGGACATCGACTACACCAAGCTCACCTCCGCCAACGCCTACCCGATCCCGCTGATCTCGTATGACATCCTCTGCACCACCTTCAAGGACCCCGCCCAGGCCAAGCTCACCGCTGCTTACATCGGCTACATTGCCAGCGAGCAGGGGCAGAAGATCGCCGCCAAGAACGCCGGCTCGGCCCCGCTGCCGGCTGAGCTTGCGGCCAAGATCCAGGAAAGCCTGAAGAAGGTTTCCTAAGCCAAGACCGGGGAGTCCGGCAATTCCCCCGATTGCCGGACTCCCCGACCCCTTCCACACCTTCCCGCCCTCAGAAAGCATTCCGTGAGCGCATTCCCAGCAACAGCCCACAGATCGTCGGCCGCCGTTCGGGCCAGGCCCGCCGACCGGATTTTCCGCCTGCTCAGCACGGCGGCCGCCGTGTCCATCATGGTCATCCTGGCCGGCGTCGCACTGTTCCTGATCCTGCGGGCCGTGCCCGCCATCGCCGCCAACTGGACCAGCGAAGCAGACCTGAAATCCGGGGTGACCGGAGGGTTCCCCAGCTTCTGGAGTTACGTCGCGCCGCTGGCGTTCGGGACGGTGTGGGCTTCCCTGATCGCCCTGATCCTGGCCACTCCCGTGGCAATCGGCATCGCGCTGTTCATTTCGCACTACAGCCCCCGGAGGCTGGCGACTTTCCTGGGTTACATCATTGACCTGTTGGCCGCGGTGCCGTCGGTGGTGTTCGGACTGTGGGGGATCCTGGTGATGCGGCCGTTCCTGCTGCCCATGCAGGAATGGCTGAACACGTATCTGGGCTGGATTCCCATGTTTTCCGGCTCAGTCACCTCGACCGGGTCCTCCATCCTGACCGGAGCCGTGGTGCTCGCGGTCATGGTGCTGCCCATCATCACCTCCATTTCGCGCGAAGTCTTCCTGCAGACGCCAAAGCTGCATGAGGAAGCAGCCCTGGCGCTTGGGGCCACCCGCTGGGAGATGGTGCGGCTGACAGTTTTCCCGTACGCCCGCTCCGGCGTGGTCAGTGCCGTCCTGCTGGGTCTTGGCCGGGCGCTGGGGGAGACCATGGCCGTGGCCATGATTATCTCCCCGGCCATCATCACCTCCTTCCGGGTCCTGACCGAAGGCGAGAACTCCCAAACCATCGCCTCCAACATCGCACTGAACTTCCCTATTGCCACCGGCCTGCAGCGTGATGCCCTGATCGGTACCGGCCTGGTCCTGTTCGTGATCTCACTGGCGGTCAACATGGTCGCCCGGCTGGTTATCTCCCGGAAGCCACGACAGCGCCGCCGCCCAACCGGCGACGACGGCGGCAAGGCCACGGCCGCCCCCGACCCGGCGGATGTGCTGGCCGCCTCCGACGCCCGGGTCAGCCCCGTGTCCGTCCTGCACCCCGAAAGTGTGAGCAAATGAGCGCCGCCGCCAGCACCGTTGCCCGCCCGGCCGGGCGGAACCGCTACAGCACGGGTTCACTGCCCCGCCGCATCAACCTGTACACGCTGCCGGGCTCGTTCATCCTGGCCGCGGCGGTCATGGGCCTGTTGGGCTTCAACTGGTTCGGGCTGGCCGCCTTCACCGCCCTGATCTACCTGGCCGCCATTTCGGGACTGTCCCTGGTCGTGGAGAACCGGCGCCGCGCGATGGACCGGTTCATCCGCGGCCTGGTGACCAGCGCGTTCCTGTTGGCCCTGCTTCCCCTCGTGTCCACCCTGTGGACAGTGGTCAGCAAAGGCATCGGCGTGCTGAGCTGGGAGTTCATCGGCACCTCCGGCGGTGGCACCACCATCAACCCGGACACCCTGGAACTGGTGACCTCCTCCGGAGCCCTGCAGGCCATCGTGGGAACCCTGGAGATCACCGGCCTTGCCACCCTCTTCTCCGTTCCCATTGGCCTGCTGACGGCGATCTACCTGGTCGAGTACGCCGCGCCCACGCACTGGCTGCGTCGCACCGTGAATTTCCTGGTGGACGTCATGACGGGTATCCCGTCCATCGTGGCCGGGCTGTTCGCCTTCTCCCTGTTCACCCTGATCCTCGGCCCCAAGGCATTCAGCGGACTCTCCGCCGCCGTCGCACTGTCCGTGCTCATGATTCCCACCGTGGTCCGATCCTGCGAGGAAATGCTCCGGCTTGTGCCGGCGGACCTCCGGGAGGCTGCCTACGCGCTGGGCGTCACCAAATTCGTCACCATCGTCAAGGTGGTCATTCCCACGGCGATCGCCGGCATTGCCACGGGCATCACCCTGGCCATCGCCCGGGTGATCGGCGAGACGGCTCCCATTTTCATGGCTGCGAGTTTCACCGACGCGTTCAACGGCAACCCGCTCGCCGGGCCCATGCAAACGCTACCCGTGATGGCCTACACCGGCTACAAATTCCCCGGACAGGACATTGCCCTGTCCAACAGCCAGGCGTGGGGCGCGGCCCTGCTGCTGGTCCTGCTGGTGGTCGTGCTGAACCTCGTGGCCCGGATCATCGCCGCCATCTTCGCGCCAAAAACCTCCCGCTGACCGCAAGACCCAGGAGCAACCGTGTCAAAGACCATCACCGTTCAGGACTTGAACGTGTACTACGGGGACTTCCTCGCCGTGCACGACGTCACCATGGACATCGCAGCCAAGTCCGTCACCGCCTTCATCGGCCCCTCCGGCTGCGGAAAGTCCACCTTCCTGCGGACCCTGAACCGCATGCATGAAGTGCTTCCCGGCGCCCGGGTCGAAGGCAAGGTGCTGGTGGACGGCGATGACCTGTACGCGCCCGGCGTGGACCCGGTCACCGTGCGCCGCCAGATCGGCATGGTGTTCCAGCGGCCCAACCCGTTCCCCACCATGTCCATCCGGGACAACGTGCTGGCCGGAGTGCGGCTGAACAACAAGCGGCTGCCCCGCTCGGAAGCCGCTGACCTGGTGGAGAAATCCCTCCGCGGGGCCAACCTGTGGAACGAGGTCAAGGACCGGCTGGACAAGCCGGGACAGGGCCTTTCCGGCGGGCAGCAGCAGCGGCTATGCATCGCGCGCGCCATCGCCGTCGAACCCGAAGTGCTGCTGATGGACGAGCCGTGTTCAGCGCTTGACCCCATCTCCACCCTGGCCGTGGAGGACCTCATCAGCGAGCTCAAGGACAGCTACACGGTGGTCATCGTGACCCATAACATGCAGCAGGCCGCACGGGTTTCCGACCGGACCGCGTTCTTCAACATTGCGGGCACCGGCAAGCCGGGCAAATTGATTGAATACGCCGAAACCTCGACGGTGTTCAACAACCCGTCGGTGCAGGCCACGGAGGACTACGTCTCCGGCCGCTTCGGCTGACCCTTTACTGCAGAGCCAGCAGGCGGTGGCCTCAGAGCAGTGGTGAGACCGCCAGGAAGAGGATGCCCGCGAGGACGGCGGCCGCGACGGGGGTGACCAGCCAGGCACCCAGGATCCGCAGCCACAGCAGCCGATCAGCCCGTGGCGAGTCCTGGTTCACCCCGGCCCCCACCACGGCGGAGGTGGTGGTGTGGGCGGTGGAGAGCGGCAGCTGCAGCCCGATGGCGCCCACCAGGAGCAGCACGGACGTCACCAGCTGGGCCACCACGCCGCGCATGGGATCCATCCGCACCAGTCGGGTGCCCACCGTGTAGGAAATGCGCCAGCCACCCGCCAGGGTGCCGGCCGTCAGCAGGGCCGCACCAAACGCTGGCGCCCACCACCAATTCGTTTCCGTTCCCGCCACCCCCGCGGCACCGAGCGCCAGCAGCAGCACCGTGGTGGTGCGCTGCCCGTCCTGCAGCCCGTGGCCGAACGCGACGGCGGCGCTGGCCACTGCCTGCAGCTGCCGCACCCGCTCGTGCACGGTGCGCGGTGGGGCGTGCCGGGCCGCCCACACGGCCGGGTACACCAGGACGAAGGACAGCAGGAACGCAACCAGCGGGGAGATCACCAGTGGCAGGACCACCAACGCCAGCAGGGACGTGTCCACCCCGGTGGGTCGTGACTGGCCCACCAGGAGAGCCGCTCCCGAAGCTCCGGCCAAGCCGCCAATCAGGGCGTGCGTGGAGGACGAGGGAAGGCCCCGCCACCACTGGTGCAGTCCCCAGGCGCACGCACCGGCCAGTCCGGTGCCCAGCAGCGCCAATCCGGGGGCACCGTCCGGCACCCCGATCAGGTGCCGGCTGAGGGCCAGCGCAAGCGGCAGGCTGCACAGCGCACCGGTCAGGGTGAACAGTCCGGCCAGTAATAGGGCGACGCTGGGCGTCAACGAGCGGGTGCGCACGGCTACCGCCACGGCAAAGGATGCGTCGCGGAAGCCGTTCAGCCAGGCGTAGGTTCCTGCCAGTGCACACACCACCAGCAGGAACAGGAGTTCCACCTACGATTCCTGGATGATGATGCTGCCCACCTGGCTGGCCACCCGGCGCATGTCCCTGGTGCCGGCCACCAACTGCTCAGCCACTTGGACGTGGCGCAGGGCGGGCAGGGGCTTGTGCCCGGCCAGCAGCTCGGCAACGAAGACGCGGTGGGTGCGCTCCGCGCGGCGTGCCAGCCGCAGGACCTCGATCCAGTAGTCCTCGAGCCCGTCCAGGTTGTGCAGGCCATGCATGGCTGAGACCGTCAGCTCTGCCTGCCGTACCAAAACCTCCAGCTGTTCCGATGCCCTGGGCGGCAGCCGCTCCAGCGAGTACAGGGACATGAGGTCCGCGGCCGCGTCGAGCTTTTCGGTGGCCTCATGGAGGAAGCGGGAGAGTGCGAACAGGTCTTCGCGGGGCAAAGGCGGAATGAAGCTGCTGCGCAGTTGCGTCAGCAGGGAAAATTGGAGTTCCGCCGCCGCTGATTCGTGGGAGTGGACCCGTGCGGCCAGTTCGGCGTAGTCGCCCGGGGCTGCGCCAAGCAGTTCGCTGAGCGCCTGGACGGCTGCGACCACTTCCTGCGCCATCCGGGCCAGGATATCCAGGCCGGCCCGCTCGGACGGGAAAAATCGCAGCTTCACACGGATCCTCCTGCAGTCTGGGCGAACGGGCTACGGTTACCGGCAGCCGCCGGGGAGGCGTCCCTTCAGCTGCAGCCCGCGTCCGGCTACGGGCAGAAAAATGGTGCCGAACTGGGAGCGCCTCTCGGCGGAAGGCCGCTCGAAGCGGCTGAAAGTTGGAGCCCGGGGCTGCCACAGTTCGACACCACCTTCAGTTTTCTCCCTTCCCCCGCACCGTGTCAAACACAATGAAGCCATAAGCCTGACCGGAGGCGGGGCTAGGCCTTGTGCAGGCGGGAAAGGGGCAGGGCTCCGGTAGGGTGCGGGCGGGTTTGAGCCGGGGCTTAGTCCAGCTCGCCGCGGCGCCAGGATGCAGCGGCGTGCTCCAGGTCCTCAGCGGTCCGGATCATTTTGTGCGCCTTGCCGGTCAGCCGGGAGGCGTGATCGGCGTCGGCGAAGTCGCGCTCATCGGCCACGCGGGACATGCCAAGGGCCAGGACACGGCAGAAAGCGGCGGACCGCTCCAGTGCCACGTCAAAATCCCCGTTGAACGCTCCGGAAAGGATGGCGTCTGCCATCGCCAGCAGCTCGTCAGCGCCGGGGGGCTCTGCAACGCCGGCGACGGCATGTTCCACCTGTGCGGTATCCTTTCCCGCCTTGAAGAACACGGATATCCGTTCCGGGTCGCGCTGCGTGGCTGATCGGAGCGCGTAGAGCCGCCAGAGGGCACCGGGGAGGGAACGGGCCGGGCTCTCGGCCCACAGTTCGGCCAGGACCTCCAGGCCCTGCTGGTCCGCGAGCTTCACCAGGCGCTTGGTCACCGCCGGATCATCGTTGGCCCGACCGTGATGGACGAGCGCCTGCGCCGCCAGATGGGCGGCTTCCGAGACGCGGGCGGGGTCGGCACCGCCGGCAAACGGTTCAAAATCGATGGGGGCGAACGGCTTCGGCTTGTGGTGCCGCGGTGCTGTCGGTGGCTTGTCCGGTCCGGCTGATTCGCTCATGTTTCGACGATACTCCTCGCCCTCTGGCGGGTCGAGACAGGCAATTCCCGGCCTCGCTGCCCGGTGCGCTATTGTGAATACCGTCCTGCCGGGTACCGGCACGGATGGCAGGGGCCTTTAGCTCAGTTGGTAGAGCAACGGACTTTTAATCCGTGGGTCGTGGGTTCGAGCCCCACAGGGCCCACCCTGCACAGCGAAAGGGAGCCTTCCTCGGAAGGCTCCCTTTCGTGTTGGTGCCGCTAGTGCTGCAACTACAGCGGGCATTGACGCGCCCCGTTGTCCGTACTGCAATAGAGGTACCTTCCCAACCGGGTTAGCGGTTCAACGCAAGGGGGAATTCGCATGCTCCCCATTTTCGCTTCGCGCGAGTTGCCGGGTGCTGCAGGTGCGGTTCCCATAGCGCTGCTGTGCGCCGCCGTGGCGGTGGCCGCCGTCGTCTGGGCGGTCTCCACACTGCGCAGCGGCAGGCGCGGGACAGCCGGAGGCGACGAACTGTTCTGGAACACCTTTACGGCTTCCGTGCTGCTGCTGCCGGCCGTGCTCATTCCGGCCATCATGTTTCCGCCGCTGGGCCTGGCCGTTGCACTCCTGGCCGCCTGCTCCGCTCCGGCCGCCGTGGCGGCACTACCCAGGGTGGCGGAGGTACGACGGCGGACCAGGGCCGGGCGTGCCCTGCCTGCCTTGGTATTCGCGCACCGGGAGCTGCTGGTGCACTGGTCCCGCTACGAACTGGAGCCTGAGCGGCAGATCGACTTCCCGGCCATGTCGGATGTCCGCGCCCCGGCAACCGCGGACCTGATCCGGGCACTCGGCGAGGCCGAGCGCCTGGGTGCCACCGACGGCGCGGGAACGCCGGGCGGAGCCGAGTATGCACGTGCAGTGCTGCGGTTGCAGAACTGCCTGGCACGGGCCGAGTCCGCGGCAGGGGTGCCGGCCGGACAGCGGCTGGGCGTTCCGGGGAGCCTTCGCACGGTTTCGCAGCGCTAAAGGCCGCTGACCAGCGCGGCCGTCGCCTCCGCGATGGCGCGTTCCTCATCCGTGGGGACTACCAACACGGGAATGGCCGAGCCCTGCGCACTGATCCGGCGGCTGGTCCTGCCGGGCGCCCGGTTTGCGTCCACGTCCAGAATAATGCCCAGGGCGGCCAGCCGTTCCACCACATTGGCCCGGAACTGCCAGGAGTTTTCACCGATGCCGGCCGTGAACACGACAGCCTGGGCACCCCCAACCGCCACATGGTAGGCGCCGATGTATTTGGCCAACCGGTAGCCTGCCACGTCGAGGGCAAGCTGCGCCGAGCGCCCGCCCGCGTCGGCGGCCTCCACCACCGACCTCATGTCGTTGTTTCCCGCCAGCCCGGCCAGGCCGGACCTGCGGTTCAACAGCTCGTCGATGGCGTCGGCATCCATGCCCTGGCGCTGCAGGAACAACAGGATGGAAGGGTCAATGTCCCCTGACCGGGTGCCCATGACCAAACCGGCCAACGGGGTGAATCCCATCGACGTATCCACGCTTTGGCCTGCCGCGATGGCGGTGACTGACGCTCCGTTGCCCAGGTGGGCGATCACACCGGAAAAACCGTCCTCGGGCAGCTCCAGGAACCGGGCCGCCCGGGCCGCGACGTACTGGTGGGAGGTGCCGTGGAAGCCGTAACGGCGGATGCCGTGGTTGCGGTACAACTCATCGGGAACCGCGTATCGCCAGGCGTGCTCGGGCAGCGTCCGGTGGAACGCGGTATCAAAAACGGCAACCTGCGGCAGGTCCGGCCACTTGGCCGTGATCGCCCGGATGCCCAGAACGCTGGCGGGGTTGTGCAGCGGTGCCAGCGGATTCAGCCGTTCAATGGCCCTGGTGATTTCGTTGTTGATGAGCACCGGGGCGCTGAACCGTTCCCCGCCATGCACCACGCGGTGCCCCACCGCGTCCAGCCCCCGGCCGTGCAGGGCCTGCCCCACGGCCTGGCCAATCCGCTCCAGGGCCTCGGTGTGATTCCTCACTCCGCTGTCCTGGCCGCCGTCGTCCGTTCCGGCTTCACCGATCCGCTCAATGGTGCCCGCGATGAGGACTTCATCGGAACCGGTACCGTCCGTCGCGTCCAGCCCGGCAGTTCCCGGGTTTGGGTTCGCGGTTTCCCGGACCTGGTACTTGATCGAGGACGAGCCGGAGTTGAGGACCAGAATGAGCATCAGGATTCCTTCGGGGACGCAGCGGGGGAGGAGGCAGCCGATTCGTGCGCCTGCACGACGGTGATGGCCACCGTGTTGACGATGTCCTCCACGGTGCAGCCACGGGAGAGGTCATTGACCGGCTTTCGCAGGCCCTGCAGCACGGGGCCGACGGCGACGGCGCCGGAGGACTGCTGCACCGCCTTATAGGTGTTGTTGCCGGTGTTCAGGTCGGGAAAAACGAACACCGTCGCCTGTCCGGCCACCGACGATCCGGGCAGCTTCGACGCGGCGATCGAGGCGTCCACGGCGGCGTCGTACTGGATTGGACCCTCCACCGCCAGGTCCGGCCGGCGCTCGCGGACAAGGTCAGTGGCCCGGCGCACCCGGTCGACGGCTGCACCAGACCCGGACCCGCCGGTCGAGTAGGACAACATGGCGATCCGGGGCTGCACGCCGAACTGGGCTGCGGTGCCGGCGGAGGCGATCGCGATGTCCGCCAGCTGCTCCTCATTGGGGTCGGGATTGACGGCGCAGTCGCCGTACACCAGCACCCGGTCGGCCAGCAGCATCAGGAACACCGAGGAGACGATCCGGACCCCGCTCTTTGTCTTCACGAATTCCAGGGCAGGCCGGATGGTGTTGGCCGTTGTGTGGGCGGCTCCGGAAACCATGCCGTCGACCACGCCCAGCTGCACCATCATGGTGCCGAAATAAGCCCCCTCCAGCATCACCTCCCGGGCTGCCTCGACGTCGACGCCCTTATGCGCGCGCAACCGGGCATACTCCGCGGCGAAGTCCTCCCGCAACGGGCTGGTGGCGGGGTCCACCAGCGAGATGCCGGCCAGGTCGATTCCTTCGGTGGCGGCCAGCTCCCGGACCCGTCTTTCCGGTCCGAGCACTGTCAGGTCGCAGACGTCCCGGCGACGGAGGATTTCGGCTGCCCGCAGGATGCGCACATCCTGCCCTTCCGGCAGCACAATGTGCTTGCGCTGGGAGCGGGCCCGTTCAATGAGTTCGTGCAGGAACCGCAACGGGGTCATTTTCTCCGGGCGGGGCAGGGTCAACCGGTCCAGCAGTTCCGACTCGTCCACCGCCCGCGCCCAGGCCCCCAGCGCCGCCGCGACCTTACGCCGCTCACCCGTGGTGATTTCCCCGCGCACCCCGCTGACGGTCCGGGCGGTCTGGTACGTGTCCCCGGCGACGGCGAAAACCGGAAAGGGGGCCGAGGCCAGCAAAGGGTGGATGTGGGCGTCGGGGGTTAGCCCTCCGGTCAGCACCAGCCCCGAAGGAACCGGGAATTCCGGGGAGAGGGCGGCGGCGAGCGTGGCCACCATGACATCGGCCCGGTCGCCGGGGGTGATGACCAGTTCGCCGTCGTGCAGGACCTGCAGGAAGTTGCCCACAGTCATCGCGGCAATCTTGACGGCCGTGACGTCCCGTTCCAGGTTGGTGTTGCCCGCCATCGGCGTGGCATTCAGGGCCGCCGCCACTGCCGCCACCGTGGGGCGCGAAATCTCGTCAAGCTCGGGAAGGACGTAGACGGGCCGGCGGGAGGCTCCCGGTCGCACTGCGGCTGCGATCTCGGCAGCAGAGTCCTCCTCCGCCCGGTTGATCAGGATCGCCAGCAGCGAGCAGTTGGCGGCATCCAATTCCCGCCGCGCAACGTCCACGACGTCGGCCGCCTCGGCCGGAGTCATACCCTTCGCACTGGTCACGGCCACCACTGCGGTGCCGAGGTTGTTGGCGAGGCGGGCGTTCAGGTCGAATTCGACTGCGGCGTCGTGGCCGACCAGGTCGGTGCCCTCGACGATGACGACGTCGCAATTCCGCGCTATGGCACTGTAAATGGCCACGCAGGCCGTGTCGATGTCTTCGCGTTTTCCGGCGGCCAGCATGGCCCTGGCCTGCTGGTCGGTCAACCCGCCGCGGGACATGCTGTTATCCAGGCCGAAAGTCCGGCGCATGAGCAGCACCATGGGGTCCTGTTCCGGGTCGTCCCCCTGCACGATGGGCCGGAAGAACCCGATCCGGTCGGCATGCCGGTGGAGCATGTCGGCCAGGCCAAGGGTCACCAGGGACTTTCCCGAGCCGGGCGTGATGGCGCTGACGTAGATCCCGTGGGCCATGCTTTGTCCCCGTTTCTGGTTTGAGCCCGCACCGGGGCCACGGCTGTTCCGTTTCGGCGGAGCCGGACGGCTTGGCTACCACGGTAGCCCGTCCCGGACGGGTGGATGCATTGCCACCGGCAGGGAGCCGTGCCAAGCTCAATTCATGACCGGGACGGATGGGACGTTTTCCAACCATGTAACCCTGTCCCGCAATGACGCCATGCATCGCTACGAGTTGCACGTGGATATGGCGCTCGCCTGCCTTGCCGACTACCGGGACCTGCCGGGCCATACCGAATTCGTGCACACAGAAACGGAGCCGGCGCAACGCGGGCGGGGATTGGCCGAGGTGCTGGCCCGGTACGCGCTCGATGACGTGGTGGCGGCCGGAAAAAGAATCGTTCCGCACTGCTCATTCATCGCCCATTTCATCGGGAAGCACCCGGAGTACACGCAGCACACGGATTGGCCGGAACCGCCGCACGCCCGGTCGTAGTTCTCTGCCGACCGCCGCGCACCTCTAGCATGGGGCAATGAACCTTCGCGGAGGAATGCTGAAGTTTTCCGGCAAGACGGCCTTGGTTACCGGTGCAACGGCGGGGCTGGGTGCGGAATTCGCCCGTCAACTCGCGGCCAGCGGGACCAACCTAGTCCTGGTGGCCCGGGACATGGACAAGCTGGACGACAGCGCTGCCAAGCTCCGCAGCGAGTACGGCATAGCGGTGGAGGTCCTCTCGGCAGACCTGGAAACGGAAAGCGGCGCCCAGGCGGTGGCCCATCGGCTGCGCAGCGGAACGCCGGCGGTTGACCTGCTGATCAACAATGCCGGCTACGGCCTGCGTGGGCGCTTTGACCGGAATTCCCCGCAACAGGAACTGGATCACCTGCGGATCCTGGTCACGTCGCCGATGGAGCTGATGCACGCCGCCCTGGGACCGATGCTCCAGCGTGGCTCCGGCGTGATCCTCAACGTTGCCAGCGTTGCCGGGTTCGTGCCGCGCGGCACCTACGGTGCGTGCAAGGCCTGGCTGATCAGCTTCAGCCGGTGGGCGAACGTGGAATACGGGCCGGAAGGGGTTTCCGTCACTGCCGTGTGTCCCGGCTTTGTGCACACCGAGTTCCATCAGCGGATGGGCGTGTCCAAGAAGACCATTCCCGGCTGGCTGTGGCTGCAACCCGAGAGGGTGGTCCGGGAAGGGTTGGCGGCCGCCGCGGCAGGAAGGGCCGTGTCCGTTCCCTCACGCCGGTACACAGTCGCTGCGTTCGTCAGCCGTTTCCTGCCGGCCCGGTTGGGGGCCTACGCCGGCAAGCGCGGCCGCTGACGCAGCCAGGGCCGAAGACCTCCAGACGGCGGCCAGCGCCGAGGGCCGCAAGCGCTGAGGGCCGCCAGCGACGAGGGCCGCGAGAGGCAGCCAGCACCGGAAGCGGCCACGCCTTCCCTGCGGGCCCGGACGTAGCTAGGCTGTCCGGCATGGGAACACTGATTTTCGACTAGGAAAGCTCTTCGTCTCCGCGGCTCCGCGCCGCAGTCCGGCCATTCCGATGGCCTCCTCACCGAAATACCGGAACAGCGCCTGCCACGGCCATTCCGGCGCAGTGCTTCCTCCCAGGAGTACCCGGCCCGCTGCTTTCCCATGCGGATGCCGGTAACCAGGGAATCAGTGCCAGCCGGGCGGGACAGATGTACAGACAGGACCACCATGAGCGACAACGCATCGACCGATCAGCCCGTCGTCCACCTTTCCGCCGAGGCAAGCGAGCGGCTCGCCGACGCCCGAAAGGAATCCCTCGCCCGGAAGAATGACGCGGGCCGGCAGCAGGGAGTGCCGCCCAGCGGCGGCGGACACAAACCGGAACATGCAAGCGGGCGGCAGGGCGGCAGAGAGAAGAAGGTGCGCTGGTAGCGCCGATGTGCGTTCCGGCGCCGCCCTGACCCGGCGCCGCTGACCTCACCTCCGCTGAGCCGGCACCCACTGAGACGACATCCCTTGAGACGACGTCCCTTGAGACGACGGCGGCGGCCCTTCCCACAGGAAGCGCCGCCGCCGTCGTAGATCGCGCAAGTTCAACTCTGCCCCGCAAGGCCGGGAGTCAGGCCCGCGAAGCCGTCTGGGCAATGCCCTCAGCCGGTGTCGGCGGTTCGTAGCTGTCATCAAACGGCAGTTCGTTCATGTCCAGGTTTGGGTTCTCGTCCTGGTGGGCGACCAGTTCCTGTGCCTCTTCCGGCGAATCAACGCTGGGCATGGATCCGGGCAGGGGCCGCTGTGCGGACTCCTTGAGGAACCAGACGGCGACGGCCCCGATCAGCGAGGTTGCCATCAGGTAGTAGGCGGGCATCAGGTCATTGCCGCTGAGCTGGATCAGGCCCTGCACGATGAAAGGCGTCGTGCCGCCGAAAATTGCCACCGCGAAGTTGTACGCAATGCCCATGCCACCGTAGCGGCTGGCCGTCGGGAACAGGGCAGGCAGGGCGGAGGCCAGGTTGGCCACATAGAAGGTCACCGGGAAGGCGACCAGGGCCAGGCCCAGCAACGTTGACCAGACATCCCCGACGCCGATCAGCAGGAATGCCGGCAGCGCCAGGACCACAGTGCTGATCGCACCGATCCACAGCACCGGGCGGCGCCCGATCCGGTCGGACAGGCGACCGGTCAGGGGAATGCAAACGCTCATGATGACCAGCACGGGAATGGTCAGCAGTGTGCCGTGCACCGGGTCGTAGCCCTTGGCGTCCGTCAGGTAGGTCGGCATGTAGGACGTGAGCGCATAGCCCACCGTGTTGGCGGCAGCTGTCAGGACCATCGCCAGGATGATCTGGCGCCAGTAGGCCTTCACGATTCCGACGGGGCCTTTCGCGACCTCGTCATCGTCGGCCGCGGCGTCCTTCGCGGTGGCTTCCTGCGCGTCAAGGGTGGCCTGGAATTGGGGCGACTCCTCGATCTTGCTGCGGAAGTACACGGCGATCAGGCCCAGCGGACCCGCCAGCAGGAAGGGCAACCGCCAGCCCCACGCCTCCATGGCGTCCTGGCCCAACGTCAGTTGCAGCACCGAGACCAGGGCCGCACCAAGGGCGAAGCCGATGTAGCTGCCCATGTCCAGGAAGCTGGCAAAGAAGCCCCGGCGCTTGTCGGGGGCGTACTCGCTGACAAAGGTGGTGGCGCCGGCGTATTCGCCGCCGGTGGAAAAGCCCTGGATCAGCTTGAGCAGCACCAGCAGGGCGGCGGCCCAGATGCCGATCTGGGCATAGCCGGGCAGGACCCCGACCAGGAAGGTGGAGGCAGCCATGATGAGCAGGGTGGTGGCAAGTACCTTCTGCCTGCCGACCTTGTCCCCGAGCCAGCCGAAAACGACGCCGCCCAACGGCCTGGCGACGAAGGTGGCGGCGAAGGTGCCCAGCAGGAACAGTGTCTGCACGGCGGGGTCGGCTTCGGGCAGGAATACCGGACCCATGGTGGTGATGAGGTAACCGAAGACGCCGACGTCGTACCACTCCATGGTGTTTCCCACGATGGTTCCGCCAACGGCTTTCTTCAACATGGGATGGTCGACGACGTTGACGTCCCCGACCGCCAAGCGGCGTCGTTTCAGGCGCGGCGGGCGGCGGATACGCTGCTGTCGTGCGGTGTCCTGGGCACCGTTCAAAAGGTGGGTCATGCTTCTGTCTGTGGGCATTTGGGCTTCTCCTGGGGAGGTCATTTGCTTGCGACGGGGTGGGGCCCGGCTTCGGGCAGGCTATCTATCCTACCCGAAGCCCGAAATATGTGGTACGTCACTCTCACTTTCGGGCGCGGTCGGCAAGGTTGGGAGCATTAAAAGAAGCAGTCCCGGCCCTCGGGCCGGGACTGCTTCCGGTATTTCCAGTATCTTCCGGCCCGAGGGCCGGAAACGCTGCAGGTAACGCTTTTTTAGTGGCGCTGCCTACGCGTCGTGGTCCGTTTCAAGGATCCGCACCAAGGTCTCCAGGGCTTCGTCGGCTCCCTCGCCCTCCGCCCGCAGCACGACGACGTCGCCGTGCTCGGCGCCCAGGCCCATCAGGGACAGGATGCTGGAGGCGTCCAGTGCGTCTTCGACCGGTTCGCCTTCCCTGGCGATGGTGACCTCGACGGGCAGTTCTGCTGCCGCCTCAACAAAGATGGCTGCGGGACGTGCATGCAGGCCAACGCGGCTGGCGATGGTGGCTGTGCGTTCTGGCATGGTTTTTCTCCTTTGGTCAGAGACCGAGTTCGTCAAGGATCGGCAGCTGGGACCGGACCGAAGTGCGGGCCTGCGCTGCGCTCGGAGCGGCCACTGCGGCCGCCGCCAAGTTCTGGGCCTGTTCCATTGTGACACTGCGCAGGACGGCGCTCACAGCCGGAAGCGCACGGGCCGTCATGGACAGGCTGTTCACGCCCAGGCCCACCAGCACGACGGCGAGTGCCGGGTCCGCGGCCGCTTCACCGCAGACCCCGACGCTTCTGGCCTGGCCGGCACCGATTCCGGCCGCCGCCTGCGCGGCGCCTTCGACGGTGGCCTGGATCAGGGTCAGCACGGCTGGCTGCCAGGGATCGTTCAGGGCGGCCAGGGGGCCCAGCTGGCGATCGGCGGCCATGGTGTACTGGGTCAGGTCGTTGGTGCCGATGCTGGCGAAGGACACTTCGGTCAACAGGTGCCGGGAGGACAGCGCCGCGGAGGGCACTTCCACCATGACGCCAGGCATGTTCAGGCCCGCGGCACTGCAGAGCGAGGCAAACTGCGCTGCCTCCTCCGCGGTGGAAATCATCGGTGCCATGACCCACACGTCGGCCGGAGCCAAGGTGCCTGAGTCCTTTGCCGCCAGGGCAATGGCGTGCAGCTGCCGCTCCAGCACGCCCGGCGTGGTGAAGTCCGTGCGGTAGCCCCGCACGCCCAGTGCGGGGTTCGGCTCGCTCGCGTCAGTCAGGAACGGCAACGGCTTGTCCGCGCCGGCGTCGAGGGTGCGGACCACCACCTTTTTGGCGGGGAAGGCGTCGAACACCCCACGGTAGGCGCTTACCTGCTCCTCCAGTGACGGCTCCTTGTCCCGGCCCAGGAAGCAGAACTCCGTGCGCAGCAGTCCAACGCCCTGGGCGCCCGCGGCCGCGGCGGCCACGGCGTCCTTGGCGCCGCCCACGTTGGCCAGCAGCGGAACCGCGGTGCCGTCCGCCAACCGGCCGTCGCCGTCGAACACGGCCAGCTCCGAGGCGTGGGCACTCCACGCCTCGGCAGCCAGCTGTTGGGCGCTGTCCGGATCGGCCGTGATGGTTCCGGCAGCCCCGTCGACGTACAGGACGGTGCCATCCGTCACTTCGGTGACACCGTGCGCTGCCACCACCGCCGGCAGGCCCATGGCCCTGGCGATGATGGCCGTGTGGGACTGCGGTCCGCCGCCGGAGGTGACCAGGGCCAATACCTTGGATGGGTCCAACGTGGCGGTGTCAGCCGGCGCCAGGTCCTCGGCCACCAGGATGAAGGGTTCTGCCGCGTCGGGAATGCCCGGCGCCGGAACGCCGCGTAGCTCTGCAACGATCCGGGACCTCACATCGAGCACGTCATGTGACCGCTCTGCCATGTAACCGCCCAGGTTCAGGAGCATGGAGGCGACGCCGTCACCGGCCTCCCAGATGGCGCGTTCGGGTGAGGCGCCGGCCCGAATCAGCTTGGCGGCGGATTTCAGCAGCATCGGGTCGGCGGCCATCAGGGCTGTCGCCTCGAGCACCGCCTTGCCGTCCCCGGTGGCCCGCTCCGCACGCGCCTTCAGTTCGGTCTGCACCTTTCCAGCTGCCGCCTTAAGGTTTCCGGTGGCGGCCTCCACCGTAAGGTCGGCGGCCAACTGCTCACCCACCGGCGGTTCGGCGATGGGCGGCGGCATGCGGCGCACCGTTCCGAGCACGCGGCCCGCGGTGACTCCGACTCCTGAAAAGGTCTTCATGGCGGTTCCTTTAGTTGCTGACCGACGACGCTGCCAGTGATGCTGGTGCAACAGTATCAACGGGCTTCCGCACTGCCCAGCGCTTGAGCGCCAGTACCGCCAGGGCTGAAATCACCATGCCGACGACGATCGAGAGAATGAACATGAAGATGTTCCCGATCGCGAAGAAGACGAAGATACCGCCGTGGGGTGCCCGGGAGGTGACGCCGGCAGCCATGCAGATGGCACCGGTGACGGCGCCGCCGAGCATGGTGGACGGAATGACGCGCAGCGGATCCGCTGCGGCGAAGGGGATGGCACCTTCGGAAATGAAGGATGCACCCAGCAGCCAGGCAGTCTTGCCGTTCTCCCGCTCGGCCAGGCTGAAGCTTTTCTTATCGAGCGTGGTGGCCAGCGCCATCGCCAGGGGCGGCACCATGCCGGCTGCCATGACCGTGGCCATGATTTGCCACGGCGCGGGGTTGGCGACGGTGGCGGCGCCAAGTCCGGCGACGGCGAAGGCGTAGGCGACCTTGTTGACGGGCCCGCCCAGGTCGAAGCACATCATCAGTCCGAGGATGATGCCCAGCACGATGGCGGAGGCGCCGGTCAGTCCGGAGAGGAAGTTGCTCAGTCCAACCGTGAGGGCCGCGATCGGACCACCCAAAACCATGAACATCAGGCCGGAGGCGACGGCCGAGGCCACCAGCGGAATGATGACCACAGGCATCAGTCCGCGCAGCCAGCGGGGCGCCTTGAATGTTCCGATCCAGTACGCCACCAGGCCGGCCAGCAGGCCGCCGACCAGGCCTCCGAGGAACCCGGCGCCCATGTAGCTGGCCACCGCTCCGGCGGTAAAGCCGGGAGCGATACCTGGCCGGTCGGCGATGCCGAACGCGATGTATCCGGCGAGCGCCGGAACCAGGAACCCGAGTGACAGACCGCCGATCTTGAACATCACGGTGCCGATATAGAGGGCGAGGTTGCCGTCGGGGAGGTTGAACAGCGTGTTGGTGCTGAGGATGGTGTCAGCCTTGCCGGCCAGGGCAATGTCATACCCGGCGAGCAGGAAGCCCAGCGCGATCAGCAGGCCGCCGGCGGCGACGAAGGGAATCATGTAGCTGACACCGGTGAGCAGGACCTTCTTGATCTTTTGTCCAATGTGCTCGTTGGAGGCTTCGGCCTGGCGGTCGGCTGCTTCCTCCGCCCCGAAGTGCGGTACCCGGTGGGCGTTGGGGTTGTCGGCAGCGGCGAGTGCCTCACGGATCATCTTCTCCGGCTCGGCGATTCCTCGTTTCACCGGGGCGTTGATGACCGGTTTGCCCGCGAAGCGCTCCTTGCCGCGGACATCGACGTCGACCGCGAAGATCACCGCGTCGGCGGCTGCGATGACTGCCGGGTCCAACGGGGTGACGCCCCCGGAGCCCTGCGTCTCAATTTCCAGCTCCACGCCGGCTTCCTTGGCCGCGGCGACAAGGGAATCCGCTGCCATGTAGGTGTGCGCAATGCCGGTGGGGCAGGCGGTGACGCCAACGAGGCGGCGCGGCCGGTTAGCCGTGGCTGAGCCGCTCGGCGCCTGCTCGGCGGCACCTGCCGAAACGGCGGCACCGGTGCCGGCGCCCGAAGTTGTGCCCGCCGCAGTTGCCGCGCCCGCCGCGGTTGATCCTGTTGCCGGGCGGTCGGCCAACGCCCCATCGACGAGGTCGACGATGTCCTGGGGACTCGTGGCCGCCCGAAGGGCTGCCGTGAAGTCCTTTTTGATCAGCGACCGGGCGAGCTTGGAGAGCAGCTTCAGGTGGGCCTGGTCGGCTCCTTCCGGGGCTGCGATGAAGAAGATCAGGTCGGCCGGGCCGTCCTTCGCGCCGAAGGGCACCGGCGGGTTCAGCCGGGCCATGGCCAGCGTCGGTTCAAGAACCGCGGTGGAACGGCAGTGGGGGATGGCGATGCCACCCGGAATTCCTGTCGCCGTCTTCTGCTCGCGGGCCAGGGCGTCCTCGTAGAGGCCCTGCGCGCCGGAAGCGCGGCCGGTGTAGGCGATCCGGTCTGCCAGGTGCCGGATGACGTCCCGTGGCTCGGTGCCCAGGTCAGCATCCAGAGTGACAAGCTCCGGGGTGATCAGTGAAGTCATTTCAGTTCTCCTTGGCAAATGCCAGGGCCGTCACAACGACGGCATTGGGGTTGGTCTGGGAAAGTGCCGGAACCGTTGATCCGGGCAGGGATGCGGCGGCCGCCCCATGGGCCACCGCCTGCTGCAGGCAGTCAGGACCGGCAGCGCCGGCCGTTTCGCTCAACAGATAGCCGGCAAGGGCTGAATCGCCTGCGCCGACGGTGCTTCGTGCTTCGATGCGGGGTCCGCGGGCCAACCAGCTTCCCGCGGCGGTCACCAGGACAGCCCCCTTGGATCCGAGCGTGGCAAGGACGGCGCCAACGCCGCCCTCCACCAGGGTGCGGGCTGCGCCCGCCGCCAGCCCGGGATCGGCTTCCAGGCTGTCCGGATCGGACCTGCCTGTCAGCTCGGCCAACTCCTCTGCATTGGGTTTCAGCAGATCCGGCTTGGCGGCCAGGGCGGCCGCCAGTGGAGCGCCGGAGGAGTCGATGGCGATTTTCGGTGCTGCTGCACCATAAGTTCTACGCAGTTCTTCGGTCAGTTGTGCATAGAAATCTGCGGGAGCCCCCGGCGGCAGGGAACCGGCCAGCACCAGCCAGCTGGCGCCCTCCGATTGTGCCACCGTGAGGGCGCTCAGGTCAGCGAGTTGGCTGCGGGACAGCGGCGGTCCCGGCTCGTTGACCTTGGTGGTGGTTCCGTCGGCCTCGGTGAGCGCCACGTTGCTGCGCAACGGGGCGCCGATGGAAAGTCCGAGGTGCGGGATGTGCTGGGCACGCAGGGCGACCAGCACGGCGTCGTCCTCATCCCCGGGCAGCAGTGCCAGGCAGTTCACACCGGACGCGGCCAGGGCGCGGACGATGTTCACGCCCTTCCCGCCCGGCTCCTGGGACGCGGAGGTTGCCCGCTGCACTTCACCGCGCAGAAGCGGTGCCGCAAGCTCGATGGTCCGGTCCAGGCTGGGGTTGGGGGTCAGGGTCACAATCATGCGATCACCACTTCTACGTTGGCCGCGGCCAGGGCGGCGGAAAGGTCGGCGGGGGGTGCCGCATCGGTCACGAGGGTGTCGATCTCACTGAGCCTGGCGAACCGCACGAGGGTTTCGCTGCCCAGTTTGGAGGAGTCAGCCAGCACCACGACGCGTCGGGCGGCTGTAACCATGGCGTGCTTGGCGGCCGCTTCCATCGCATCGGGCGTGCTCAGACCAAAATCGGCGTGCACTCCGTTGGCTCCGACAAAGGCAATGTCAGGACGCAGGCCGGCCAGCTGTTCGGTAGCGGTTGGACCGACGACGGCGCTGGTCAGGCCGCGGACCCGCCCACCCAGGATTTCCAACTGCAGCGCGGCGTTTGCTGAGAGTTTGTGCGCGATGGGCACAGCATTTGTGACCACCAGGAGGGCGTCACCGGGTCCGGCGGGCGACCAGTCGAGCAGCTCGTCGGCCAGGAGCGCAGTGCTGGTGCCTGCATCAAGCAGGATCGATCCGGCTCCTGTTGTGGGCAGCATGGCGGCGGCAGCCCGGGCGATGCGGGCCTTTTGCTCCTGCTGCTGCGATTGCCGCTCCACCAGGCTGGCCTCGGAGGTGCTGAGCCGGTCCAGTGCCACGGCGCCGCCATGGACACGCCGCAGGGTGCGGGCTGATTCCAGGGTTGCCAGGTCACGGCGGACGGTTTCCGAGGTGATGGTGAAAAGTTCGGCCAACTCGTTGACGGTAACCCGGCTGCGGACGGCCACGAGTTCGGCGATCTTCTGCTGCCGTTCCTCAGCGAACATTGGGGCTCCTGCCGGTGATTCAGATCACAGCGATCTGTGTTTTCAAAACAATAGCCACGAAAACGGGCATGTGTCAACATAAAACCAAACAATTCCACGTAATCCCACAGGGGGGGCGGGGATCGTTGTCCCGATCGAAGCGTCGCCCGAACGGTAGGTTGGACGCATGGAAATGACAGCCGTCTGGTCCCGCCCGGAGGAAGAACGCGCGGGTACGCCATTGCTGATCATGCTGCATGGCTATGGAACCGACGAGACGAGGATGAGCGCACTGTTTGGTGCCATGCCCAGCGGAATGACGTGCGTTGCGCTGCGTGGAATCCGCGACATTTCAGGCTCCTATGGCTGGTTCCTGCTGGACTACTTCCTCACCAACGACTTCGCGGAGGTGATTGGTTCTGCCAATGCTGTCCTTGGTTGGTTGGGAGGGCAACAGCAGCGCTACTCCTTCAGCAGCGTCAGCCTGTTTGGCTACTCCCAGGGCATGGCCATGGCGACGACCCTGCTGCGGCTGCGGCCCGAAGCCTTTACCGCCGCCGTCGGGCTTTCCGGCTTCGCCCTGGACAATGACCTGTTGGCGGCCATGGAACCCTTAACGCTGCACGTGCCCTTTTTCTGGGGCCGGGATGAGGCAGACCTGGTCATCAACCCGGAAGCAGTGGAGTTCACCGCCGATTGGCTGCAGCGCAATACCGACCTGACCGCCGAGCTGTATCCGGGCATGGGGCATCGCATCGAAGCGCCGGAGGTGGCCGACGCTGCCTCCTTCCTGACCGTGCAGGTGCCCGGATCCTTCCGCCCATCAGGGTCGTGATGCCCCTATAGTTCTGGCTATGGCCGCCACGACCCAGGACGGAAACCAAGCAGGCTCCGGGACGCCTGACGTCCCGGACGGGCCCGAAGAGCCGAAGCTGCCCGCGGACGCCGCCGGCGCGGTCGTGCTGGACTATCTGCGCGAACACCGCGACCGGCTGGTGCAGCAGGCGGAGCTGGTCCGCCAATCCGCTCCCGACGCGGTGCACCAGATGCGGACTGCCGCCCGCAGGCTCCGCTCCGTGCTGGGCAGCTACCGACGGCTCTTTCCGGCCACATCCGCCGAACCGCTGCGCGCCGAGCTGCAGTGGATCGGGCGGGTCCTCGGACAGGCCCGGGACGCTGACGTCCTCCACGACCGGCTCCTTGGCCTGGCTGCTGAGGAACCGGCGGACCTGTTGCTGGGGCCGGTGGTCCAGCTCCTGGAAGAGGACCTGCTGGCTTCCATGCGGGCCGGCAGGGAACAGGTCCTGAACGCGTTGGGCAGCCACCGGTACACGCTTCTGATGCAGCACCTGGACGCCTTCCTCGCAACGCCGCAGTGCACGGCTGACGGCCAGGGTCCGGCTCCTCGGGTCCTGTCGGCCGTGCTGGCCAAAGACGCGAAACGGCTCCGCTCAGGCGTTCGAAGCGCCCGGCGGGCACCGGCAGGGAACGCCCGCGACGCGGCATGGCATGAAGCCCGCAAGGCCGCCCGGCGGCTTCGCTACGCTGCCGAGGCCGGGGCCGCCGTCGGAGGCAAACGGGCGCAGAAAGTCGCCGACCGGGCCAAGGAAGTTCAGGACATCCTGGGGGAGCAGCACGACGCCGTGGCATCACGGCCCCTGTTGCGGCGACTTGGCGCCGCCGCCACCGGTGCCGGCGTCAACGGCTTCAGCTTTGGCCGGCTGCACGCGCGGGAGGAAGTCGCGGCCCGGAACAGCGAATTCCTTTTCCTGCGCCGGTGGAAGCGGCTCAAGCCCAGGATCCGCCGGAAGTAGCGGGGGGCCTAGGCAGCGGGCCAAAGTCCGCGATGTGCGTTCCGCACCTGCCCGGCACCGAGGTGACCTAGGCTGGGAAGGACAACGATTCCAAGGGTGGTTATGGCGAAGAACCTGAGCAGGACCGGAAAGACAAAAGCAAACCCGGCGGTCAAGATCGCCGCGAAGGCTGCGTTTGGTGCGGACGGCAAACCGAAACCTGCAGTCGAGAACGCGCTCCTGCGGGCGCTCGACGTCCAGCGCCCGCTGGTGCTGGCCAACATCCGCCGGCTTCGGCGTCGGAATCCGGGAGCCACCACGGCCGAGCTTAGCGCCAAGCTGGAACGTGACTTCCTGGCCGGAGTGACGGGGGGCGGAGCGGCCATCGGTGCGACGGCGATCCTTCCCGGCCTGGGTACCGTTGCTTCGCTGTCCCTCTCTGCTGCGGCGACGGTCGGCTTCCTGGAAGCCACAGCGCTTTACGCGCAGTCAGTGGCGGAGCTGCACGGCGTCCAGATGCAGGACCCCGAGCGGACCCGGACCCTGGTCATGGCGATCATGCTGGGCGAAGAGGGAACCTCCCTGATCGAGGGGTTGTCCAGTCACGCCCTCGGCCGGGGAAGCGCTCCGGTCCCGGCGTGGGGCACCGCGGTGGGCAGGAGCATGCCGGAAACGGCCGTGCGGAGCATCGGGGCGCGGATCCGCCGGATGTTCCTCCGGAAGCTGCTGGTCCGTCAGGGCACTGCTTGGGTGGGCCGGGCCATCCCCTTCGGGATCGGCGCCATCGTGGGCGGGGCGGGAAACCTGGCCATGGGCAGGGCTGTCATCGCCGCCACCCGGCAGGCCTTCGGTCCGGCACCCCTTCAGCTCCCGCCGGATCTTCTCCGGGAACTGGACAAGTAGCCCGCCGGTGCGCAGCTTCAACGCTGCGTACCGGGTTTTTTGCCTGACGCCGGCCAAGACTCGGACGACTTAGGCGCCGAAGACCAATGCGGCCAGCGTGAAAATCGCCAGGCCGGCCAGGGCTCCAACGACGGTGCCGTTGATGCGGATGTATTGGAGGTCCTTTCCGACCTGCAGCTCAATTTTGCGGGAGGTCTCCTCGGCGTCCCAGCGTTCCACCGTCTCCGTGATGATGGAGGCGATCTCGTGCCGGTAGGTCCGGACCAGGTAACCGGCACCGTCGCTGATCCATTGGTTGGCCTTCGCTGCCAGCTCGCTGTCCGTGGCCAGCCGGGAACCAAAGTCACGCACCGCCGAGGTGAACTTGATGCGCAGCTGGCTGTCCGGGTCGTCAACAGCCGTCAGCAGGGCGTTCTTGACCGCTTCCCAGGTGCGACCGGCAAGCTCCCGCACCCGCGGGTCATCCAACAATTGGCCCTTGATGGCCTCGGCCTTCGCGATGGTGAAGGGATCATGCTGCAGATCCTCCGCCAAATCCGTCAGGTACTTGTCCATCTGCTGCCGGACCTGGTGGTCGGGGTTCGACTGCACCGCGTGCATGAACTTGTACAGCTCGCTGTACACCTTGTCGCCGACCAGCCCATCCACAAAGGTTGGCACCCAGGACGGGGACCGGTCGGACACCAGGCCACTGATGATCTCATGATTGCGTCCCACCCATTCCGTGGCCCGATCCACCAGCAGGTCCACCAATTGGTGGTGATGCCCGTCGGCAAAGACCTGGGCAGCCATCCGGCCCAGCGGAGGACCCCACGGTGGATCGAGCAGGTGCTTACGGACCATTGACTCGATGACGTCCTGCACGTCGTCGTCCTTGAGCACGGTCATGGCGGCCCGGATGATCACCGCTCCTTCCGTGGCAATTCGTTCCGCGCTCGCGGGCTTGGCCATCCAGCCGCCCACCTTTTGGGCCAGGTGGACGTCGGCAAGCTTCTGGCGCACGACGGCCTCGGACAGGAAGTTCGTCTCAACGAACTCGCCCAGGCTGGCGCCGATGGCGTCCTTCCGGTTGGGAATGATCGCGGTGTGTGGAATGCGCAACCCCATCGGATAGCGGAACAGCGCGGTGACCGCGAACCAGTCGGCCAGCGCACCCACCATGCCGCCCTCACTGGCGGCCCGAACGTACTGCAACGCGGGATGCCGCTCCTGCAGGGCGAACGCCACAACGAACACCACCGCCATTCCGAGCAGCAGCACCAGGGCCAGGCCCTTCATCCGCCGCAGGGCCGCGGCCTTCTGCACATCACCGACGGTCATCCGATCGCTGCCGGAGGATGCTGCCGGATCCTGTTCTTCGGTTGTGCTCGGGGAAGGAAACGCCATAAAGCCAGCCTAAGGGACGGCAGGCGGAGGCAGGCCGGGAACCATGGCCTAGCGTGGAACCATGAGGCCCTTGATTTACGCGCACCGCGGCTCCAGCGGGAAGTTCGCCGAACACACCCGTGCCGCCTACCTGCAGGCGTTGGCGGACGGCGTTGACGGGGTGGAATGCGATGTGCGGCTGACCGAGGACAAGCAGCTGGTGCTGCTGCACGATGCCACACTGGACCGGACGTCGAACGGCACCGGATCGGTCTCCGACTACTCACTGCGGGAGCTGTGGGACCTGGACTTCTGCTCCTGGAAGGGGGCCGACATTCCGGAGGAGTATGGCGGGGTCTCCGATCAGCTGCTCACCTTGAGTGAACTCCTTGACCTGCTGAGGGCCGCCGGCCGGCCCCTGGGCCTGGCGATTGAACTCAAACATCCCAGTTCCTTTGGCCAGCAATTGGAGGAGCGGACCTTGGCCCTGCTGCGCGCGGAGGGCTGGGATCCGGCAAGCTCGGTCCTGGATAACCTGCAGATCACGTTCATGAGCTTTAGTCCGGACGCCCTGGAGTTCCTGGCCGAGACCGTGCCCACCCGATACCTGTGCCAACTGGTCGCTGACGTTGATGCCGACGTCGTGACCGAAGAGCTGGGCCTGGGCCGGCTGGCTGGAACAGCAGTGACCGGCATGCTGCGCAACGCGCTGGCCGAGGGGGAGCGGCGCGTCAACGCGGGGATGCTCGGTTGGGCCGGGCCCGGCGTCGACTATGTGAGGGCCCATCCGGACCGGATCCGGTCCTGGCTGGACGCCGGCATCCAGTTGCGCGTGTGGACGGTGGACGAGCCCGAAGAGGTGGAGTTATGCCTGGCCGCCGGGGTTCAGGAATTCACCACCAACTGGCCGGCCAGGGTACACGCACTACTCCCCGCCGGCAATGTGGTTGAGTAGGGGTCATGGCATCCCGGATTGAGGATTACGCGCTGCTTTCCGACATGCACACCGGGCCGCTGATCTCCCGGACGGGCAGCGTCGACTGGTTGTGCCTGCCCCGCTTCGATTCGCCGTCGGTGTTTGGTGCCCTGTTGGGCTCCGAGGATGACGGGCGATGGTTGCTGGCCCCTGTTGACTCCTCGGCGCGCGTGCTCACCCGCAGTTACCTCGGCGAGACGTTCGTCCTGCAGACCGAATGGGAAGCCGACGGCGGCAGTGTGTTGGTGACCGATTTCATGCCCGTCAACGACCGCCGCGCGTCTTTGGTGCGACGCATCGAGGGCCTCAGCGGAACGGTCCGAATGAACCAGGAACTGGAAATCCGCTTCGGTTACGGCACCACCATGCCCTGGATGAGCCGAATGGTGGATGGTGAGAACAAAGACGTGCTCCTGGCCGTGGCAGGTCCGGACGCGATGGTGCTGCGCGGTGGCCAACTGCCCATAGCCGCCGACCACCGGCACGCGGGCGAGTTTCAGGTCACGGCCGGGGAACGGGTGGACCTGGAACTGACCTGGTATCCCTCCCACCGCCCGGTGCCGCCGGCCATCGATATTGACGCCGCCCTGGAGGAGACCCTGGGCTTCTGGTCAGCGTGGGCCGACGATTGCCGCAATGACGGCGACTACGTACCGATCGTCACCCGCTCGCTGCTGGTGCTGCGCGCGCTGACCCATGAGGACACCGGCGGCATTGTCGCCGCCGCCACCACCTCCCTGCCGGAAGCCTTCGGCGGCAGCAGGAACTGGGACTACCGGTACTGCTGGCTGCGGGACGCCGCGCTGACCCTTGAGGCGATGCTGAGCCACGGGCATGACGACGAAGCCCTGCACTGGCGCAACTGGCTGTTGCGGGCAGTCGCCGGTGACCCCGAGGACCTGCAGATCATGTACGGGCTCGGCGGTGAAAGGCACCTCGAGGAGCGGGAGCTGAACCAGTTCACCGGCTACGAGGGGTCGCTGCCGGTTCGCATCGGCAACGGCGCCGTGCAGCAGTACCAGGCCGACGTCGTCGGGGAGGTCATGGTCGCGCTGGAAAAGCTGCGGATGGTTGGCGGAGTCGAGGACCACTTCTCCTGGCCACTCCAGCGGGCCCTGCTCGGGTTCGCGGAGAACCACCTGGCGGACAAGGACAACGGCATCTGGGAGATGCGCGGGGACACGCAGTATTTCACCCACTCCCGGGTCATGATGTGGGCTGCCTTCGACTGCGGCGTCCGGGCGGTGCGCGACCACGGCCTTGACGGTCCGGTGGAACGCTGGGAGCAGTTGCGGGACCAGTTGCGCGCCGAAATCCTGTCCTCCGGTTTCAACCCGGAGCTGAACTCGTTCACCCAGGTTTACGGAGGCACCACCACCGATGCTGCGCTGCTGGTTCTGCCGCAGGTGGGGTTCCTACCCTACGACGACGAGCTGATGCTTGGCACGGTGGCCCGGATCGAGGAGGAACTGCTCGACGGCGACGGGTTGCTGCTCCGCTACCGAACCGAGAAAGCCCTTGATGGCCTGGAGCCCGGCGAGCATCCGTTCCTGGCCTGCTCCTTCTGGCTGGTCGAACAGTACGCCAAGACCGGCAGGGGCGGGGAAGCGCGGAAACTCATGGACCGGCTGGTTGGGTTCGCCAATGATTTGGGCCTGCTCAGCGAGGAGTATTCCGTGCAGGACCAGCGGATGGCCGGGAACTACCCCCAGGCGTTTTCACACCTGGCGCTGGTCCGGGCGGCCGACGCGCTGTCCGGTGGGAGCCCCCTGAGCATGGCACTGACCTCGCAACCTGAATCCGCGTCGTGACCCGTCACCGGTTGCGGGCCGGGGGACTGCCCGCCACGCCATGAGCTTTCTCTCCTCACCTGCCGCCCGGGTGGGCCTGTCGATCAGCCTTGCCACCGGCCTGTACGGGATATCCTTCGGGGCGCTGTCCGTGGCGGCTGGCCTGGACTTCTGGCAGACCCAGGTGCTGAGTCTGCTGCTTTTCAGCGGCGGCTCCCAGTTCGCCTTCGTGGGCATCATCGCCGGCGGGGGAACCGGCGCCGCAGCCATGGGCGCTGCCGCCTTGCTGGGAATCCGCAACGGCGTGTACGGGATGCAGCTGAATGCCCTGCTGCGGCCACGCGGCTGGCGCAAGGTGGTGTCGGCGCACGTGACCATCGACGAATCAACAGCCACAAGCACCGGCCAGACCGACACCCGGGAGCAGCGGATCGGTTTCTGGGTGGCTGGCGGCGGAGTGTTCGTGCTGTGGAACGTGTTCACCGCCGCCGGGGCGCTGCTGGGGAACGCGCTGGGCGACCCACGCCAGTGGGGGCTTGACGGCGCAGCGGTGGCGGCCTTCCTGGGACTGCTGTGGCCCCGGATCCGGGCCAGGCAGGCCGCCGGCATCGCCGTGCTCTGCGCACTGGCGACCGTGCTGGCCGTTCCTGTCCTGCCACCCGGGATCCCCATCCTGGTCGCGGCGCTGGTCGCCGGACTGATCGGCTGGTTCCGGCACCGGCCCGCGACGGCGGGCATGGAGCCCGACGTCGAACCCTACGCGCACCGGGAGAAGCCATGAATCTGTGGCCCTGGATCCTGCTTGCCTGCATCCTGGCCTTCGCCACCAAACTGCTCGGCTACCTGGTACCGGCCCGCTTGATGGGCAATCCGCGCATGGCGGCAGTGGCCGGAACCCTGACCATCGGGTTGCTCGCTTCACTCACCGTGGTCAACACCTTGGCCACAGGACAGGCGCTGGTCCTTGACGCCCGTCTGGGAGCACTCGCGGCCGCCGCGGCGGCGCTATGGTTGCGCGCGCCGTTCCTGGTGGTTGTGCTGTGCGGGGCTGCTGCTGCGGCCGGGCTGCGCCTGCTGGGTTGGGGCTGACGCCAGGAAGCTGCGGTTCCACCGGGGACCGGGAGCTGTCGACGGGCCGGAACTGAAGCCGCCTGGCTCGGCGGCCAGTGAGCTGAACAAACCTATTTCCGGCGTCGCCGGACCTTCCCGTCCGGAACCCTGTGCAGCGGGAGCCGCGGAGCCGGTGTCCGGGAACCTGGTATCGGACGCCCCCGATTCTGGCGCCACGTCTGGCGGCACGCCGGGCGTGGCAGTGGCTCGTGTGGCGGTGTCCGGCGTGGCTAGGCCTTCTGCTGCGGGCGGCGCCGCGGGTACCGGCAGGGTCCGGGCCGCCGCAGGCACCAGCAGGGCATCCCCCAGCAACGCGAGGTGGCGTCTCCACGCGTCGGAGCCGGGAGCGGCGGCCTCCAGCGCGCCCAACGCCATGGCCAGCAGCGGAACGACGTCGTAGGCGCTGATGTCGGGGCGGATCCGGCCCTGTTCCTGTCCCCGCAGCAGCAGGGCCTGCAGCGCCTCCACCATGGGCCGGCCCGCGCCGCCCAGCAGTTCACGCCGTCGCCGGCCGATCGCTAGGAGCAGGTTGCGATTTTCGCTGGCCGCCTCCAGCAGCGCGGCGACCACCTCCAGCATCCCCTCGCCGGAGTCCTTTCGCTCCAGGGCCCGCGCAGCCAGGGGGTCGACACGCAGCCTCAACTGCTGGGCCAAGGCCGCCAGCACCAACTCCTCCTTGTCGGCGAAGTTCCGGAAAAGGGTTGCAGGACCCACACCGGCGTGCCTGGCGATGACCTGCAGGGGCACTTCCGGCCCATACTCGTGGAAGCACTCGCGCGCGGAACTGATGATCCGGTCAATGTTGCGCGCGGCGTCCGCCCTCAAAGGGCGGTTGCTGCCACTTGCCGCCATGGTCCAAGGGTACCGCCAGTGTCCACTGCGGGCGACGGGCGGGCATGGCAGACTTGCGGTATCGCAAATCCTGCAAGGAGGAACTCATGTTGGTAGCGTTCTCGGTTGCCCCGTCGGGCGCCCCGGCAGGAGGCAAGGCAGCGGACGACGCCTCCGTCCACGATGCGGTGGCCGCGGCGGTGCGCCTTGTGCGCGAATCCGGCTTGCCCAACCGCACCACGTCCATGTTCACCGAGATCGAAGGGGACTGGGACGAGGTCATGGCAGTGGTGAAGCGGGCCACGGACGCAGTGGGGCGTTACGGTTCCCGCGTATCCCTGGTCCTGAAGGCGGACATCCGGCCGGGGTATGCCGGTGAACTGGACGCCAAGGTCCAGCGCCTGGAGGAGGCCATTGGCGACGATGAAGCCTACGAGGGCCATTCGTAGCTCCGGAACCATTCCGCCGGCGGGATACGCTGGCCGCATGAGGAACCCCACCACCGTCCTTGGGTGCGCCTGATGGGTCGCCAACGGCACGGCAGACCAGACGCCGAGGCGGACATGCAGCCCGGTGCCGGTCCGGCCGCTGGAACCTATGACATTGATACCGGAACGGCCGAGCTGGTTCCGGACGGCACCAACCCCTCCGGCTGGTTGCTGAAGCTGAACGGGGTGCAGAGCTCGCACCTGGACCTGGCAGACCCGCTGCGGCTGGACTTCGAGTACATGCGCTGGATCATGGCCCTTGTGGAAAGCCAATGGCCGCCCCCGGCCGGGATCGACGGGCGCCTCCGCGCCCTGCACCTGGGCGGCGCCGCCTGCTCCATGGCGCGATACCTGGTGGCCGCATATCCGGACTCCCGCAACGTCGTCGTCGAAATCGATGCCAGGCTGGCCAGCTACGTCCGTGGCTGGTTCGACCTGCCCCGTGCGCCACTGCTGAAGATCCGGGTCGGGGAAGCGCGCCAGGTCACCGAATCACTTCCGGATGGCAGCCGCGACCTCATCATCCGCGACGTCTTTGCCGGGCCCCTCACCCCGCGGCCGCTCACCACCGTTGAGTTCACCCAGCACGCCCGACGGGTACTGGCGCCCGGCGGCATCTACGTGCTGAACTGCGGTGACGGGCCCTCCCTGGTCCAGGCACGGCGGGAGGCGGCCACTGTTGCGACCGTCTTCCCCCACACTGTCCTGCTGGCCGACCCGCCGATGCTCAAGGGCCGCCGCTACGGCAACGTGATCCTGGCCGGCAGTGACGTGCCGTTGGGCACCGACCCCCGCCTGCCCCGGCTCCTGTTGGGCGGCGCGATGCCGGCGCAGCTCTGGGACGACGAACAGGTGCGGCGCTTCAGCGCCTCCGCCTTGCCGGTGCACGACGCCGAGGCCTAACCGGGCGCTGTCCGGCCCAGCAAGGCTTCGCGCTGATGCGCGGCCTCCGCCAGGAGGGCCTTGACGACGGCGGCGACAGCCGGTTGGCGCAGGGAATCGGGCCGGAGCACCATCCAGTACGGCAGCCGCTCGGAGAATGAGCCCGGCAGGAGCCGGACCAGGTCCGCATGCCGGTCAGCCATGAAGCACGGCAGGAACCCGATCCCGGCTCCTACCCTGGTGGCCTCCACATGCACGAAAACGTTCGTCGAGCTCAACGAGTCGCGCATCAGAGGCACCAGTCGCCGCGGTGCGTCCAGGTCGTCGACCTGCAGCATCGAATCGACGAAATACACCAGGGGGTGCCGGGTCAGTTCCTCCACGGAGGTAGGAGTTCCCCGTTCCGCCAAATACGTGCGGGAAGCGTACATGCCCAGCACGTACTCACCCACCTGCAGAGCCTGCGCCCTGTGCACCTGCGGCTCTCCGACCACCACCTCAATGTCCAGGCCGGACCGGTGCTGCAGGGCCCGACGGGTCACGGTGACCAGTTCCACGCTCAGCCCCGGATGCTGCCGCTGCAGCTTCGCCACCGCAGGTGCCGCAAGGTAGGCACTGAACCCGTCAGTGGCCGACATCCGCACCACGCCGGACAGGCGCGCCGTCCCCGGGTCCGGTGCGGCCAGCCCCTCCAGGGCGCGTTCGACGTTTTCCGCCACCGCCACCGCCCGATGTCCCAGTTCCGTCAGTTCCCAACCACCTGCGGTCTTCGCCAGCACCCTGCCGCCCAGCGCCTTTTCCAAGGCGGCAACCCGGCGCGACACCGTCGTGTGGTTCCTCCCCAACGAGTCAGCGGCTGTGCTGAAGGTGCCGCTGCGGGAGACCGCGAGGAGGACCAACAGGTCGTCAGGATGAGGGGAAGCTGCGTCCACGTCAATGCTCATGTGTGCATTCTTGCAGATCACGTCTGCGTCGCTGGGCATTGCTGCACCCCCCGAATGCCCGTAGCTTGGAGTTCCTGTGGCACGGATCACGTGCCGCGACAAACGATGGGTCCAGCGGGCGCGACCTCAAGGACGATGCCGTGCCGGGACAGATGTAAGGGAGCACAGTATGAGCACACAGCAGTCGGCCGCCGGCCGGGGGCCGGGGAAGGCCGCCGGCACGGACAATTCCGCCCTGAAGCGGATCGTTTCGGCCTCCATGGCAGGAACCGTCGTCGAATGGTACGACTTCTTCCTGTATGCAACCGCGGCGGCGCTTGTCTTCAGCAAAGTCCTATTGCCGAAGATGGGCAATGAATACGACGGCATCATCGCCGCGTTCCTGACCTACGCCGTGGGCTTCCTGGCCCGGCCCCTGGGCGGCATTGTCTTCGGCCACCTCGGGGACAAGCTGGGCCGCAAGCGCACCCTGCAAATCACCATCCTGCTGATCGGCGCCGCCACCGTGCTGATGGGCTGCCTGCCCACCTTCTCCACCATCGGCGTCTGGGCGCCCATCTTGTTGGTGGTGCTGCGCTTCGTCCAGGGCCTGGCGCTGGGCGGCGAATGGGGCGGCGCGGTCCTGCTGGTGGCTGAACACAGCCCACAGGAACGCCGCGGCTTCTGGGCCTCCTGGCCGCAGGCGGCCGTGCCGGTGGGCAACCTCATTGCAACGGCCGTGCTGTGGATCATGTCGGTGACACTCTCCGGTGAGGAGTTCCTGGGCTGGGGATGGCGCGTGGCCTTCTGGCTTTCCGCCGTCGTCGTGGTGATCGGCTACGTGATCCGGACCAAGATCACCGAAGCCCCGATCTTCGAGGCCGCCAAGGCCGAGATGGAACAGGAAAAGGCTGTCGGTTACGGCGTCTTCGAGGTGCTCAAGCGCTACCCGCGCGGCGTCCTGACAGGCATGGGGCTGCGCTTCGCCGAAAACATCATGTACTACCTGGTGGTGAGCTTCTCGATCGTCTATCTCTCCACCGGCCTGAAGATGAACACCTCGACCATCCTGGGCATGATCGCGGTGGCCCACATCTGCCACTTTGTTGTCATCCCCCTCGTGGGCAACCTCAGTGACCGGATCGGACGGCGGCCCGTGTACCTGGCCGGCGCCATTCTCGGTGGCACCTGGGGCCTGTGGGCCTTTCCGCTCATGGGGACCAAAAATGACTGGATCATCCTGGCCGTGATCATCGTAGGCCTGTGCTTCCACGCGCTGATGTACGCCGGCCAGCCGGCCCTGATGGCCGAGATGTTCCCAACGCGGATGCGTTACTCAGGTGTGTCACTGAGCTACCAGGTCACCTCACTCGTGGCCGGTTCCCTCGCACCGATCCTGGCCACGCAGTGGCTCAAGGACACAGGTTCCTGGGTTCCCACCGCCATCTACCTGCTGGTCGCCGGTGCCATCACCGTGGTGGCCGTGTTGGCGCTAAAGGAGACCAAGGGAATCTCGCTTTACGACGTGGACGAGGCCGATGCGCAGCGCACCGCGGCACGACTTGGAGCTCAGGCATGACCGCAGGAAACCTGCCGCTGGCCGGACGTCGCGCCCTCGTGACCGGTGGGGCCAGCGGCATCGGAGCCGCAGTCGTGCAGGAACTGGCGCGACAGGGGGCGGAGGTGACCGTCGCCGACGTCAACGCCGACGCGGCGGAGGCGCTCGCAGCCGACGTCGGCGGCAAGGCCTGGGCCGTTGACCTCAGCGACTCGGCCGCGCTGGCGGAACTGACCCTGCAGACCGACATCCTGGTCAACAACGCCGGAATCCAGCGGGTCAGTCCCCTGGAGGAGTTTGATCCCGCCGACTTCCACCGCATCCTGGGATTGATGCTGGAAGCTCCGTTCCTGCTGATCCGGGCGGCCTTGCCCCACATGTACGCCCAGGGGCACGGCCGCGTCATCAACATCTCCTCCGTCCACGGGCTGCGGGCCTCCCCCTACAAGGGCGCCTACGTGGCCGCCAAGCACGGGCTTGAAGGGCTGTCCAAGGTCACCGCCCTGGAAGGCGGCGAGCGCGGCGTCACCAGCAACTGTGTCAATCCCGGCTACGTGCGCACCCCGCTGGTCGAGGCGCAGATCGCAGACCAGGCGAAGGTGCACGGCATCAGCGAGGACGAGGTGCTCAGCCAGGTGATGTTGACCGAAAGCGCCATCAAGCGCCTGGTGGAACCTGCCGAAGTGGCCTCCCTGGTCGGCTGGCTCGCCTCCGAGAACGCAGCAATGGTCACCGGCGCGTCGTACACGATGGACGGTGGCTGGAGCGCCCGCTAGGGCGCACCCGCTCCAGGGTTGCCGCGCGATACGTTAAACGGGATGGTCAGCAACCGCTGGCCATCCCGTTTGGCGTTAGTGGTCCCATGAGCAACGACAGCAGTAGCCGCCCGGGGGTGCGGGTTCCGGCGTCGAAGGTTCCGGCGTCGAAGGTTCCGGCTTCGAAGGTTCCGGCGGCCGAGAACACGCTGCGGGTTCTGAAACTCCTGGCTTCCAAGCGTGGGCCCCTGGCCGCATCGACCATCGCCTCCACCCTGGAACTGCCGCGTTCCACCGTGTACCACCTGCTCGATGTGATGGAACAGAACGGGTTTGTCCTGCACCTGCATGAGGAGCAGCGCTACGGCTTGGGGGTCAGCGCCTTCGAACTGAGTTCCGCATACTCCCGCCAGGAGCCGCTTTCCAGGTTGGGCCGGCCCCTGTTGGCCGCCCTGGTGGACCGCATCGGTGAAAGTGCGCATCTGGCCGTGCTGCACGGGCGGGACGTGTTGTACCTGGTGGAGGAGCGGGCCAAGGGGCGTCCCTCCTTGGTGACCGACGTCGGGGTGCGGCTGCCCAGCCACCTCACCGCCAGCGGCCGGGCGATTCTGGCCGCCCTGCCCAAAGCTCAGGTGCGTGCCCTCTACCCCAATGCGGCGGCCTTCAGCGTCCGGCACAGCACCGAATTCCAGATCAGCAAATACTCGGCCCTGCAAGCGCATCTGGACCAGGTCCGGACACGTGGCTATGCCACCGAGCACGGTGAGGTGACGGCCGGCTTCGGCTCCGTCGCGTCAGTCGTCCGTGACCACCTGGGTTGGCCAACAGCTGCCATTGCCGTGACGTTTTTGGAGGAAAACGTGGAGCAGGGGAATTGGCCGGAGCTCGCTGCCCAGGCCGGCAGGACCGCCGCCGCACTCTCCCACCGCCTCTACGGCAGGCCCGCCGCTGGCTGACCCATCCGCCGTCGAATCGCCACCGCTGGTTGGCTGACCCATATTGGCACCCGCCCGCGCCCAGGTGACCTCCCCAGGAAACAATCACCAGCGGCCAGACCAAGCCCGAACCAGGTGAATTCTGCGGTCAACAGGTTCGGTCCCAATGTCTGTAATCCCGGACACGAGGCCGCTAAGGGGCGGTCCCAGGAACCACGGCAGGAGGTTTGCTTGATGCAGAAGCCAAACCAGCCTTCCTCTATGATCAGGAGTTTCCCATGGCGCAGATCACTGCCACCGGCGCGAATTTCTCGGCCGGCTCCCGCCCCGTGCGGGCACCTCGGGGCACCGCGCTGACAGCCCGCAACTGGCAGACGGAAGCGCCCCTGCGCATGCTGATGAACAACCTCGACCCCGAGGTGGCAGAGCGCCCTGACGAGTTGGTCGTATACGGCGGGACGGGACGGGCCGTCCGCAGTTGGGCAGCGTTCGACGCCATCGTCAAGACCCTCACCACCCTGGCCGCCGATGAGACGCTCCTGGTGCAGTCAGGAAAACCTGTCGGCGTTTTCCGCACCCACGAATGGGCGCCCCGCGTCCTGATCGCGAATTCCAACCTCGTGGGCGATTGGGACTCCTGGCCCGAGTTCCGCCGGCTCGAGGCGGAAGGCCTGACCATGTACGGGCAAATGACGGCCGGATCCTGGATTTACATCGGCACCCAGGGCATCCTCCAGGGCACCTACGAAACGTTCGCCGCCGTCGCCCGTAAACGCTTCACCGCCACCGGAACCCTCGCCGGCACGCTGACCCTGACCGGAGGCTGCGGCGGCATGGGCGGGGCCCAGCCCCTGGCGGTGACACTCAACGGGGGAGCGTGCCTGATCGTCGACGTCGATGAGGCCCGGCTGCGCCGCCGGCTCGGCAAACGCTACCTGGACGACGTCGAAACGGACCTGGAAGCGGCCCTGGCCAAGGTGACCGCTGCCAAGGCCGAGGCGCGGTCCCTCTCGGTGGGATACGTCGGCAACGCCGCGGACGTTTTTCCCGAACTGCTCCGCCGACACCGGGCAGGGCAACTGGCAGTGGACGTGGTGACGGACCAGACCAGCGCGCATGACCCGCTCAGCTACCTGCCCAGTGGCTACAGCCTGGCCGAATGGAAGCAGCGGGCGGCAGCGGACCCGGAAGGTTTCACCCAGGACGCCCAGGCCTCCATGGCACGCCAGGTCGAAGCCATGGTGGGGTTCCAGGACGCCGGGGCCGAAGTGTTCGACTACGGCAACTCGATCCGGGATGAAGCCCGCAAGGGCGGCTACTCACGGGCCTTCGACTTCCCGGGCTTCGTGCCTGCCTACATCCGGCCGCTGTTCTGCGAAGGCATGGGACCGTTCCGCTGGGTCGCCCTGTCCGGGGACCCGGAGGACATCCGCGTCACCGACGTGGCGCTCAAGGAGCTCTTTCCCGACAACCGGCACCTGCACCGCTGGCTGGACGCCGCCCAGCAGCACGTCGAGTTTGAGGGGCTGCCGGCACGGATCTGCTGGCTCGGCTACGGTGACCGGGCAAAAGCAGGCCTGCTGTTCAACCAACTGGTGGCGGATGGCAAGGTAAAGGCCCCCATCGTCATTGGCCGGGACCACCTCGACTCCGGATCGGTCGCTTCGCCCTACCGCGAGACAGAGGCCATGGCCGACGGCTCCGACGCCATCGCCGACTGGCCCCTGCTCAACGCCCTGCTCAATACCGCTTCCGGCGCGACCTGGGTTTCATTGCATTCCGGGGGAGGCGTGGGCATTGGCCGCTCGCAGCATGCCGGTCAGGTCAGCGTGGCCGACGGCACCGACCTGGCCCGGCAAAAGCTCGAACGGCTGCTGACCAACGATCCCGGAATGGGCGTGATCCGGCACGTCGACGCCGGCTACGAGCGGGCCGCCGATGTCGCCGCTGCCCGCGGAGTCCGCATCCCCATG
>JAODMR010000065.1 GCA_025465475.1 Micrococcaceae bacterium | reverse complement strand
GGGCTTGGTGGCTGTCACCGGGAACCTCTTTAGCTCTCTACTGTTTGCGATGGGAATTCTGGTGATGCTGCAGATGCCAGGAAAGCCGGGCTCCAGAAACGGAGCCCGGCTTCCTTGCCGAAATGCTATGGCCGGGTCTCGACAGGCTCGACCACCGAAGGCCGGGTCTCGACAAGCTCGACCACCGAAGGCCGGGTCTCAACAAGCTCGACCACCGAAGGCCGGGTCTCAACGGGCTCGACCACCGAAGGCCGGGTCTCGACAGGCTCGACCACCGGGGGCGGGACTAGCGGGCGACGGAACCTTCGGTGTAGTCGTCGTCGCTCTTGATCCAGGAGAACAGCTTGCGCAGTTCGCGGCCGGTGGCCTCGATCGGGTGGTCTTCACCCTTCTTGCGCAGGGCCTGGAATTCGGTAGCTCCGGCGTCCTGGTCGTCGATGAAGCGCTTGGCGAACGTGCCGTCCTGGATGTCCTTCAGCACGGCCTTCATGTTTTCCTTGACGTGCTCGTCGATCACGCGCGGGCCGGAGACGTAGTCGCCGTACTCAGCGGTGTCGGAGACGCTCCAGCGCTGCTTGGCGATACCGCCCTCGACCATCAGGTCGACGATCAGCTTGAGTTCGTGCAGCACCTCGAAGTAGGCAACCTCGGGCTTGTAGCCGGCTTCGGTGAGGGTTTCGAAGCCGTACTGGATCAGCTGCGACGCGCCACCGCAGAGCACAGCCTGCTCACCGAAGAGGTCGGTTTCGGTCTCTTCCGTGAAGGTCGTCTCGATGACGCCGGCGCGGGTTCCGCCGATGGCCTTGGCGTAGGACAGGGCCAGTTCCTTGGCCTTGCCCGAGGGGTTCTGCTCGACGGCGATCAGGTCCGGCACGCCGCGGCCGGCTTCGAACTCGCGGCGCACGATGTGGCCCGGTCCCTTGGGCGCAACCAGGGCGACGTCGACGTCGGCCGGCGGCTGGATGTAGCCGTAACGGATGTTGAAGCCGTGACCAAAGAACAGGGCGTCGCCGGCCTGCAGGTTGGGGGCGATGTCTTCGGCGTAGACGTGGCGCTGCACCTGGTCCGGGGTGAGGACCATGATGAGGTCGGCTTCGGCGACGGCGTCTGCAACGTTCAGTACGCGCAGGCCCTCTGCTTCGGCCTTGGCACGGGACTTGGAGCCCTCCTTCAGGCCGACGCGGACATCGACACCCGAATCGCGCAGGCTCAAGGCGTGCGCGTGTCCCTGGCTGCCGTAGCCGATGACGGCGACGGTGCGTCCCTGGATGATGGACAGATCGGCGTCGTCGTCGTAGAACATGTCGGTCACTTGTTACTCCCTTTAATTAGTTTTCGTCGTGCGTAAAAAGTTGTTGGCTGCGAAGGTCTTACGACGGCGGTCCCGGCGCAGCCCGGCACCGCCCACGGCTACGCGCTGAGGGTGCGCAGGGCCCTGTCGCTCATGGAACGGGATCCCCGCCCGATGGCCAGGGTTCCGGACTGTACGATTTCGCGGACGCCGAAGGGTTCCAGCACGTTCAGGAGCGCGCTGAGCTTCTCGGGGTGGCCGGTGGCTTCGATCGTGAGCGAATCGGTGGAAACGTCGACGACGGAAGCCCGGAACAGGTCTGCGGCCTGGGTAACCTGCAGCCTTGTAGCGGCGTCTGCGCGCACCTTGACCAGGATGTGGTCGCGCTGCACGGAGTTTTCGGCTACCAGCTCGACAATCTTGATCACGTTGATCAGCTTGTTGAGCTGCTTGGTGACCTGTTCGATCAGGTCACCTTCGGCGTCGACCACCACTGTCATCCGGGACACGCCCGGCACTTCGGTGGGGCCCACGGCCAAAGAATTGATGTTGAAGGCGCGCCGCGCGAACAGGCTGGCCACGCGGGTCAGCACGCCCGGCTTGTCTTCGACCAGGACGGAAAGTGTGTGCCGAGTCATGGCTAGTCCTCCTCTTCCCATACGGGGGTCAGATTGCGGGCGACCTGGATCTGGTCATTGCTGACGCCGGCGGGGACCATCGGCCAGACCATCGAATTGGGGCTGACGACGAAGTCGATGACAACGGGCCTGTCGTTGATGGCCAGCGCCGCCTCGATGGTGGCGTCAATGTCCTCGGCACGTTCACACCGCAGGCCTACGCAACCGTAGGCGTCGGCAAGCTTCACGAAGTCGGGGATCCGCATGGTGTCGTGGCCGGTGTTCAGGTCGGTGTTCGAGTAGCGGCCCTCATAGAACAGGGTCTGCCACTGCCGGACCATCCCGAGGGACGAGTTGTTGATGACCGCAACCTTGATGGGGATGCGGTTGATCGCACAGGTGGCCAGTTCCTGGTTGGTCATCTGGAAGCAGCCGTCGCCGTCGATGGCCCACACCACGCGGTCGGGGTTGCCGACCTTGGCGCCCATGGCGGCAGGAACGGAGTAACCCATGGTGCCTGCACCGCCCGAGTTCAGCCAGGAGTGGGGGCGCTCGTATTGGATGAACTGGGACGACCACATCTGGTGCTGCCCGACGCCGGAGACGTAGACAGCCTCAGGACCGGTCAGTTCCCCGATGCGCTTGATTACCCGCTGCGGCGCAACGAGGCCGTCGTCCGGTTCCGTCCAGCCGAGGGGGTAGGTGTCCCGCAGGTTGTTCAGGAAGGTCCACCAGTCGGTGAGGTCGGGCTTGCCAACCTGCTCGAATTCCAACTGCACCGCCTGGGTGAGGTCGGGAATGATTTCCTTCACGGAACCAACGATGGGCACGTCTGCCGTGCGGTTCTTGGAGATTTCCGCCGGGTCGATGTCCGCGTGGATGATCTTGGCGCCAGGGGCGAACGTGTTCAGTACCCCGGTGACCCGGTCATCGAAGCGCGCGCCGAGGGTGATCAGCAGGTCTGACTGCTGCAGCGCCGTCACGGCCGAGACCGAACCATGCATACCGGGCATGCCGACGTGCTGCGCGTGGGAGTCCGGGAACGCGCCGCGGGCCATCAGGGTCGTGACGACAGGAGCCCCGGCGAGTTCGGCCAGGGCCAGCAGCTCCGATGACGCGTGGGCCTTGAGCACTCCGCCGCCGACGTAAAATACCGGCCGCTTGGCGGTGGCGATCAGGCGGGCGGCTTCACGCAGCTGCTTCGAGTGGCCGCGGAACACCGGCCGGTAGCCGGGCAGGTCGATGGTGGGAGGCCAAGAAAACGTCATCTGCGCCTGCTGGGCGTCCTTGGCCACATCCACGAGGACGGGACCGGGACGGCCTGTGGCGGCCAGGTGGAATGCCTCGGCCAGCACCCGGGGGATGTCGTTCGGGTTGGTGACCAGGTAGGAGTGCTTGGTGATCGGCATGGTGATGCCGACGATGTCCGCTTCCTGGAAGGCGTCGGTGCCGATCACGCCGGAGGACACCTGACCGGTGATGGCGACCATCGGAACGGAGTCCATGTGTGCGTCCATGATCGCCGTGACCAGGTTGGTCGCGCCGGGACCGGACGTGGCGATGCAGACGCCAACCTTGCCCGTGACCTGCGCGTAGCCCTCGGCCGCGTGGCCGGCGCCCTGCTCATGACGGACCAGGATGTGGTTCAGGCTGGAGGCGAGCAGCGGATCGTAGGTGGGAAGGATCGCACCACCCGGAAGTCCGAACACGTCCTTGACGCCAAGTTCCTCCAGCGAACGGACGATGGCCTCGGAGCCGGTCATCGGCGTCGGCACGACGACGTTGTTGGGTCCCTGCACGGCGGAGACACCGGCGGGCGTGTTGGGAACCGGTGATTCCGCAACGGCCCCGTGGCCTGGCAACTTTGTGGCCATCAGCGAGGGGCTGATGGGCGATCCTTTACTCATTGGAACTTCCTTACGAAGAACAATTCGTCACATCTGTGAGCTGCTGCTGTGGTGTTCGGACCTGCTGAATCACGTCGTTGTCGCCGCGGGTAGTGCAACAAAAAAACCCCTCAGCCGGTAAGGCTCTGCGAGGGGTGTGCGCATGACTGCAGTTCGAACTGTTTTACCAGTCGGACGGTAGCTTTTGTGAAGCTAACCAGTCACGCGCTAGGTAAGGACGACTACGGGTACGAGCTGCATATCTGTAGTTTTCCGTTACCGCCGCAGAGTGTCAAACCACACTCTCCGCCATCTCACCATGTGGACTCTTCCGTCCATTGACCGGACACCGCATTGATCGAGCGACCGTTGATCGAGGGGGCCGTTGATCGAGCGGGCCGTTGATCGAGCTTGTCGAGATCAGGTCTCGATAGGCTCGACCAACGGTGCCGGGTCTCGACAGGCTCGACCAACGACAGGTCTCGACAGGCTCGACCAACGAGGACAAGCTCGACCAACGGCGGCGGGTGGGGTTAGCCGGTGTAGGCGCCCTTGGAGGCGGAGTGGACGAGCTTGGCGTACTTGGCGAGCACACCCTTGGTGAACTTGGCCGGCAGCGGCTCCCAGCCGACCTTGCGGCCTTCGAGCTCGGCCTCATCGACCAGCAGGTCAAACGACTTGCTGGCGATGTCCACGCGGATAAGGTCGCCGTCCTGCACAAAGGCGATGGGACCGGCGTCGACTGCTTCCGGGGCGACGTGCCCGATGCACAGGCCAGTGGTTCCACCCGAGAATCGCCCATCGGTAAGCAGCAGGACATCCTTGCCCAGGCCGGCACCCTTGATGGCTCCGGTGATGGCGAGCATTTCGCGCATGCCCGGTCCGCCCTTGGGTCCTTCGTAGCGGATGACGATGACGTCGCCCTTGTTGATCTCGCCGGCCTTCAGTGCGGCCAGGGCGCCCTGTTCGCGCTCAAAGACGCGCGCAGGTCCTTCAAAGACGTCGGCGTCGAAGCCGGCGCTCTTGACGACGGCACCTTCCGGGGCCAGGGAGCCGTGCAGGATGGTGATGCCGCCGGTCTTGTGCAGTGGGTTGTCCAGCGCGCGCAGGATCTTGCCGTCCAGGTCCGGTGGGTTGATGGAGGCCAGGTTCTCCGCCACGGTCTTGCCGGTCACGGTGAGGCAGTCGCCGTGGATCAGGCCGGCGTCGAGCAGGGCCTTCATGATGACCGGCACCCCGCCAACCTTGTCGACGTCGAACATCACGTAGCGGCCGAAGGGCTTCAGGTCACCCAGGTGGGGAATGGTGTCCCCGATGCGGGTGAAGTCGTCAAGGGTCAGGTCGACCTCGGCTTCACGGGCGATGGCCAGCAGGTGCAGGACGGCGTTGGTGGACCCACCGAAGGCCATGGTGACGGCGATGGCGTTCTCGAAGGCCTTCTTGGTCATGATGTCCCGGGCGGTGATGCCCAAGCGCAGCAGGTTCACGACGGCCTCGCCCGACTGCCGGGCGAACATGTCACGACGGCGGTCTGCCGACGGCGGGGCAGCCGATCCTGGCAGCGACATGCCGAGCGCCTCGCCGATACAGGCCATGGTATTGGCGGTGTACATGCCGCCGCATGCGCCCTCGCCGGGGCAGATGGCGCGTTCGATGCTGTCCAGGTCCTTCAGGCTCATCTTGCCCGCGGCGCACGCTCCAACGGCCTCAAAGGCGTCGATCAGGGTGACTTCCTTCTCGGTGCCGTCCTCCATTTTGGCGAAGCCGGGCATGATGGTTCCGGCGTAGAGGAACACGGAGGCAAGGTCCAGCCGTGCCGCTGCCATCAGCATGCCGGGCAGGGACTTGTCACAGCCCGCCAGCAGGACGGAGCCGTCGATCCGCTCGGCCTGCATGACCGTTTCCACGGAGTCCGCGATGACCTCACGGGACACCAGGGAAAAGTGCATGCCCTCGTGGCCCATGGAAATGCCGTCCGAGACGGAGATGGTGCCGAACTGCATGGGGAAGCCACCGCCGGCGTGCACGCCCTCCTTGGCGCCCTGCGCCAAGCGGTTCAGGGAGAGGTTGCAGGGGGTGATTTCATTCCAGGAGCTGGCGACGCCGATCTGGGGTTTGGCGAAGTCGGCATCACCCATTCCGACGGCTCGGAACATGCCGCGGGCCGGGGCGGCAGCGATGCCGTCCGTGACGACGCGGCTCCGGGGTTTGATGTCGATTTCGTTGGTGCCGGCTGTGCCTGGCTGATCCGATTCCTGCGCCTTTGACGTTGTGTCCACACTCATAGGGGGAAGTCTATGACTCCCCCGGAAGCCCCGCGAACCGGTCGGAATTGTTAAGGGCAGGCAACAGCCTCGTTAAGTTCCCGCCGCAGGAGCAGAATACGGGCGGAGTGGCCAAGTGAGGAGGCTGCATTTTGGGGTTGCGTTCGTAGACTGGGCCGGTGACCACCAGTGACCAGCTCAAGGAATCCCTGCGCCGGGTCTTCGACACGCAAATTCCAAACTACGGCGATTACAACCTGGTCTACGCCAGCAATGCCGGCGCCCTGCAGGGCGTGCTGCAGGCACCGTTGGCAAGGGTATGGCCAGGGAAAGGGCGGGAGTCGAAACTCCGGTGCTTTGTCGTCGGCTACCGGTGGAAGCCGATGGAGATCGTCGTCGCGCCCTTTCATCCGGTGGCGCTCACCGCTGCGGCGGTTCCTGTCACGTTCAATATGACCAACCTCCACCAGGCCGTCCAACTCCCCGGTGGCGACATTGAAATCAGCACAAGCACCGGCAAGGCTTTCCGTTTCGGCGTCCAACCCCTCGGCGAGCTGCCACCCCTTGGCGACGAGCCAGGCGTGCGGCGCGTCATCGAGCAACCGGGCGACCACGAGGATTATGCAGCGTTCCTTTCCTCGTTCCTGTCGATGGTCTAGGCCCAGACACGAATCCAGGGCTCACCGTCCACCCCGATTTCACACCCACGGAAAAACCATGTAGAGTTTCATGCTGTTGCGGGGTTCGCAGATGGAAGAAATTCCGACGCAATCAGCAGCGAAAAGATGCACCTCTAGCTCAATTGGCAGAGCAATTGACTCTTAATCAATGGGTTCCGGGTTCAAGTCCCGGGGGGTGCACCAAGGGAAAACCGGTCCTGACCAAGCAATCGCGAGGTCAGGGCCGGTTCTTTTTTGCCCCAAACGGCTCAGCTGTCCACATGCCCTGGAACGGGCCCCGTCACCGGGCCGGAAGGTTGATGATCTGGTTGCCGCTATCGGCCGGCACCACCACCAGATTGCCGGCGGCGGCGAGCTCCTTGAGGGTGTCGAGGTAGCGCTGACGCAGGATCGGATCGGTAAGGGACGCGGCAAGCTTGGAGTTCGCATCAGCTTCGGCCTGGGCCTGAACGACCTTCTGCTGGGCTGATATCTGCGCCGCCTCGAGCTCGGCCTGGGCCTTCACAATCTCGGTGCGGGCGTTCTGCGCGTCGGCGTACTTCTGCTTCACATCATCGGGGTAACGGATTTCCTGCAGCGCTACCGACTCGACCTGGACGCCCTGGGACTCCCAGCGGGCGGTGAGGTCGGTTGCGATCGCCTTTTCAACGTCACCGCGACGGGTGAGCACCTCAATGGTGGTGTACTGCGACGGCGCGTTGCGCACGACAGAGCGGATGTCCTGGTCGATCAGCCGAGCACGGAAGTTCTCCTGCGGCCCATACTGCCGGTACACGTCCGTGACCCGGTCAGGGCGGATCGAGTACCGGACGGCGACATCAACGTTGGCGCTGACGCCGTCCTTGTCCTGCACCGTGATCTGGGGCCCGTTGGGTTCCTTTCCGTTGAAGTCGTCCTGCCCGGTGCCGATGTAGGCGGCCTGCTGATTGCGGATGTCATAATCGATGGCGTCCACCCAGGGAGCCTTCACGCTGTACCCTTCGGTGGTGTCCTGCCCCTCCACCGAGCCGGACCAGCTCTTGAGCACCTTGGCCTCCCCCGGGTCCTGTGCGTACACGGTGCTGCTCACCAGGAGCACGATGGCGATGACCGCGAAAGCCGCTGCGACACCGACGGCAATGCGGCCCGTCTTCTGCGGTTTGCCTTCCGGACCCGAAACGCGTGCCCGTCGCGAGGCGATGATGGACGCGACCGCGATAACGGCGGCGAGGATGGCAAGGATGAACAAGGGGTAGCCTCTCTGTTCGTGACTGCGGAACCGTGTGCCGACCACGCGCGACGGACGGCATGGACCGCCGTAATTGGGATGAGACTACCGTTTTGAAAGGCTGTTAAGGTGTACGAACGATAACGGTGCCGAGCGGCGGCCGGCCCTGCGAATAGGTGCCGGCTCCTAGCTGCGCCCGGGAATCGTCCAGAGCGCTACTCCCCCGGCTGGATCTGGGAATGCAGCAGGAGCAATTGGATGCCGCTGTTTTCCTCAGTCACGGGGACAACCTCCAGCTGCTCGGCTCCGACGTAGCGGAGCACGTCGTGCATCATCAAAGCCCCCGGTGCCACGGTGAAGGAGAACTCCTCCGCGCTTTGAACGGTGACGATGCGTTCACCCCATACCAGAATGTCGCCGGGATTCAGCTTGCTGATGGGACGGAACTCGGCCATGTCTACTCCCTCGCTGGCAAAAAAGACGTGCTGCCAGCTTATCGAGGACCGTTGCCCGGAAAACCTATATGGATTCTTTACCTTTCAAAATCGGGAGAAAGGACCAAAGTCCGATAGCGTTCAAGGCAGCCACTACTCACTGAGACTGAGCTGTTGGTTAGGCCTCGGGGGGGTAGCTGCAAGCGCTTTCGGGGCCGTTCAATTTAAGGCCCAGGCCACGGACCGTTGACCAAGGCCACGAAGCGTAGGCGTGCCTCGCGGTCCCGCCTGTTATCTGCCGGCAATCGACGTCCAAAGCACTGGCAGTCGACGTCCATGGCAGTCGACGTCCGCAGCAGTCAAATGTGCAAAGCAGTCATGAACGGGCAAACGCCCGCGAACGTCAGCCGCGGACGGGCTTGGTGCCGCGGAAGATTCCCAGCCGCCGCGCACGCGAAGTTTTGGCGTCTTTTTCGGCGTTGTCGTAGATTTCCTGAACGACTTTGGGATCGCTGAGGTCAGGCAAACGCACAGGCTGTGGCTGTGGTCGCTTGATGTGACCAACGGCAATGGATGTCATGCTCACTCCTCATCTCCCGTTCAGTTTAGTTCGTTGTCTCACTATTTGATACCGATCCCTCGGCGGTTTGTGCAAAAGCAATGGCCAACACGCCGGCGAAGAGTTCCACCACGTGAATATCGTCCTCTGTCAGGTCACCGGTCTTGGCCGCATCCACCGTCAGCATGCCGTAGGCGGCCGTCCCGCTGCTGATTTGGGAAGAGATGAACGTGTTGTACCCGTTACCCGAGCCACCGTAGTCCTCAGGCTTTTCCTTCTTGAGGTTCGGAATGAACAACGACTTCGACTCCGGGTCCAGGACGAAGTCCAGGGCTTTGTCCCCACGGGCGCCATCGCCCCTAATGAACCTGCCCGAGGGCCGGCGGACCCCTGCATACCGATAGACCGCCAGTTCGGACTGGTCCGGACTGATGCTGTAAACAATGGCGCGGATGTCATGCGAATCGCGGTACAGATTCACCAACGAGTCGACGGCGTGCCTGGCCACTTCATTGAGCGTCCCGTTGCGCTGTTCCTCGGACTGTTCCGGCATATTGCTGACCGCGGCTGCCATCTGCGAAACCAGGGTGTTCAGCACGTTGCCGTCTGCCAGCGTTCGGGTGGCCAAGCGGCGCTCCCAGAGGAAGCCCGTCAGTTGCACGCCCGCGCTGACCAGTAGGGCCACCACGGCCCAGGAGAACAGTGTGGTGTCGTCCCGGGCGAGGAACAGGAAGATGGTGGCTGCCACCGGGGCCAGGATGCTGAAGACCTTGGCTGCGGCGGCAAGGAAGCGCGCCGTTCGCGCCGCCCGATTAGCCCGCCTGCCGATGTATCGCACTCTGTTCTGTCCCACGCGGTCAGTGTATTGGCGCTCGCCGACACTGTGGGATTAAAAGCAGTGGCACTAAAACCAGTGGCACTAAAACCAGTGTCGTCAAAACCAGTGTCGTCTAAAACAGTGGGACCAAGAATTGTGGCACCAAAGTCAGGACGCCGAGCGCTCCGTTACCCGCAGGGTCTCCTCGATGGGCAGTTCGGGGTCGCTGACCGTACCCAGCGGTTCCGAGACCTCCACGGGCACCTGCTCGCCGAGGGATTGGATCACGCGCTTGAGGCTGTTGCGCAGCGCATCGGGGTCCAGCCCGTTCCGGTCAAGGAGGCCGTTCTCCATCCCATGGGCGCGGCCAATGACCACTCGACCGGCGTCACTCAGGGTGACCAGATGGCTGCGGCGGTCCTTGACGTTGCGGACCCTTTCCACGTGTCCGTGCGACTCCAGCCGGGAGAGGGTCTTGCCCATCGTCTGGGCCTGGACCCGCACGATACTCGCCAGCTGCGCCTGCGTCATGGGCCCCTGGGAGGCAAGCACATCCAGGGCAATAATGCCCGCGTGCGTGATCCCAATCGAGGCCAGTCTTTCATTCCAAGCATGCTCCACCAGCCGCGCTGCTGTTGACAGCAGGCGTCCTGTTGGCCACTTGTCCATATCCGGCATAACCGTCAGTATAGCCCTCGCCCCGGTGCGCTTCCCCGGAAGATGACACTCACCGGCTCATAGTGGCCGGTCAGAGGCTCCTACGATGGCCAGTGAGTGTTCCCCATGATGGCCGGTGAGAGGCATCGGCTTCCACGCCCCGCGTAGGGATCCAGAGATAAACTGGGCATGAACTGCTTCCGCCGAGCCGCCGTCGGAAGCGTTACCCCACCAACGCCAAGGAGCACCCATGACGAACACCCTGGCCCTCGGAGACAGTGCCCCGGATTTCACGCTGCCCGACGCAACCGGCACCCCGGTGTCCCTGACAGATTTCCGGGGACGCAACGTGGTGGTTTACTTCTATCCCGCCGCTGCCACCCCCGGCTGCACGACGGAGGCGTGCGACTTCCGGGACAACCTCAACTCGCTGAAGGCCGCCGGTTATGACGTGCTCGGAATCTCCCCTGACTCGCCGGAAAAGCTGTCCGCGTTCGTACAGTCGGAGAACCTCAACTTCCCCCTCCTGGCGGACGAGGACCACGCGGTCGCTGATGCGTACGGCGCTTGGGGAGAGAAAAAGAACTATGGAAAGACCTATGAGGGCCTGATCCGTTCCACCGTCGTGCTTGACGGCGAGGGCAAGGTGGCGGTGGCGCAGTACAACGTGCGTGCCACCGGCCATGTCGCCAAGCTCCGCCGGGACCTCGGCCTGGACTGACGGAGTACCTCCTGCGGCTAGGATGGAGGCTGGCAATCGGCGGCCTCCATCCGAACCGGTAGCCAGGCGCGAGTGGTGGAATTGGCAGACACGCAGGATTTAGGTTCCTGTGTCTTCGGACGTGGGGGTTCAAGTCCCCCCTCGCGCACTTTCGGGCTATCCCAGACACAGACGGGAATTACCCGAACGTGAAGGAATACGCGGATACTCCCCCGGGCACCTCCACCTCCAGCACGCCGCCGCCGGACTGGCCGCGGTCTGCCACCTGGTAAAGCGTGGGCGTTCCGTGAACCTCCACCCGGCGTACCTGGCCGTCTTCCCGCACAGTCAGCTCACCCTCACCGGCCACCACCATGAACACCTTGGCCGCCGTGTAGTGGAGTCGGATGGAGGCGCTGGCTTCGGTGGGGGTGATCGACTGGCTGTCCAAGGTCCATGGTCCCAGCAGCGCAAAGCTGTCCGCGGGCTGCGCCTGGGGATAGCCAAAATCGCGGGCGCCTGCGGTGTACTGTTCCGTGCCCGAGAAATTGATGTCCTTGTTCGCGCCCAAGAAGGTTTCGGGTGTGGTGGTTCCGGCGGCAGGTGCGTCATCGCTCTGGACGGAGGCCGGCGGGAGCTGGACATTCGGGTTGGCCTGTTGGAGCAGCTGGCGGATCAACTTTTCCGTGTTCTGGTACCCGCCCTCACCAAACTGGATGTGCCGCACAGTGCCGTTGGCGTCGAGCAGGTAGTGCGCGGGCCAGTACCGGTTGCGGTAATTGGTCCAGGTGGCCAGGTTGTTGTCGATGGCAACCGGGTATGAAATCCCCAGTTGCTGCGCACCTGCCATCACGTTGCGGGGTTCCTTCTCGAAGGCGTACTCGGGCGAGTGGACGCCGATGATCTCCAGTCCGGCGTCCTTGTACTTGGCGTACCAGTCCGTCAGGTGCGGTACAGAACGCTGGCAGTTGATGCAGGAATAGGCCCAAAAGTCGACCAACACCACCTTGCCCCGTTCAGCAGTGAGATTCACCGGCTGGTTGCCCGGAGTATTGAACCATTGCTGGATGCCTTTGATGTCCGGCGCCGTGCCACAGCTTTCCAGCTCCGTGCCGCCGTTGCTGCAGTTGTCCAGCCCGCGGTTCTGGTCATTGACCAGTCCCCCCAGGTTGAGCTTCTGCTGCACGGCTGAATCGCCCTGCACCTGTTCCTGAAGGGAGCTGGTGTAATCGGGCACCAGCCGCTGCAGGGTCTGTGGCAGGTTGAAGACCAAACCAATCGCGAGCGCGATCATCAGGATGCCGCCCGTGATGCGGATGCCCCTCTGGTTCCGGCGGAACGCCTTGACCCGTTCAGCCACGCGGCGGCCGGCCAACGCAAAAACCAGCAGCGGGATGGCGGCGCCGACGGCGAACGTCACCGTCAGCACCAGGGTCTCGGCCCCGACTTGGCCGGTGGCGCCTGCCACGGCAATCGCCGCCAGCACCGGGCCCGCACAAGGAACATAGACGGCCCCCAGTGCCAGGCCCAGCAGGAAGCCGCCCTTGTCATTGCCTACCTGCCGTTGCGGGATCCACGAAAACGGCAGCTCCAACAGGTGCTGGAACCTTTCGAAGATCAAGCCCACGCCAATCAGCACCAGGACCACCAGCCCGATCCACCGCAGCAGGTCCTGCGGCAGGTGCAGCAGGGTGAGCAGGAAGGACCCTGCCAAGGTGAAAACGGAGAAGCTCAGCACCAAACCCAGGATGACCAGGTAGGGCCGCGCCCCGGCTCCGCGGGCCCCGGCAACGCCGACACCCGCAACGCCGGCATCCGAAGTGTGGGGCGGGACAGGGCTGGCGCCTGGCGGGTGTCCGTTCCGGGCGGACTGCACGCCGCCGGAGAAAAAGATGACGGGCAGGACGGGCAGGATGCACGGGGAGATTCCCGTGATCAAGCCTCCGACCAGTCCAATGAGGGCCAGCTGCAACATGGGTGTCCTTCGGTGAGCGCGGATACCGCCGGATTGCCGGCGGGAAGATGTCGCAGGCAGTTCGTAGCCGAAGCCCATGGCGCTTGGCCGAAAAAAGAAAAAACAATTTCCTGCCGTGCACCCATCCGTCCGGCCGGAGCCGCCGAATAGGCAGTGTGACACCGGCCGCTGGGCCGCTGCCCGAACCTCAAAACACCAACCCTCAGAACATCAGCCCTCATTCAAGGAGTTACCGTGCAACTCAAGAAGCGCCCCGCAGCAACCCTGCTGTCCCTGGCAGCCGTCTCCGTCCTGACCCTGTCCGCCTGCGGTGGTGGAGCCTCCTCCGCTGCCGGGACGACCAGCGGATCCGCCGCGACGTCATCGTCGTCGATGATGTCCTCCGCTTCGCCGTCCGCCTCCGCAATGGCCAGCACCATGGCTGCAGCGGATCCGGCCCGCGACCTCGTAGGCCCGGGATGCCAGGGTTATGCCGCGCAGGTTCCCACCGGCGGAGGATCCATCGTGGGAATGTCGCAGGATCCCGTGGCGGTGGCCGCGTCCAACAACCCGCTCTTGACCACCCTTGTCTCGGCCGTATCGGGCAAGCTGAACCCCAAGGTGAACCTGGTGGACACCCTGAACGGCAGCGAGTTCACCGTCTTCGCTCCCGTGGATGAGGCCTTCGCCAAGATCGACCCGGCCACCATCGAATCCCTGAAGACGGACGACGCCACGTTGAGCAAGATCCTCACCTACCATGTGGTGCCCGGCCAGATCACGCCTGACCAGATCGTCGGCGAGCACAAGACCGTTGAAGGAGGCACCCTCACCGTCACGGGCACCCCCGACAAACTGATGGTCGACGGCGGAGCCAGCGTCATCTGCGGCGGGGTCCACACCGCCAATGCCACCGTGTACCTCATCGATTCGGTGCTGATGCCGAAGTAAGTCAACGCGTCGCATGCCCGCACGGCCCTGATCCGTTGGCGTTATTCCCGATCCTCCCCGCTGCCACGCCGGGAGGATCGGGAACGCGCGTCCACTAGACTGACTATCCATATGTCTGCAGGTGTGATGACTGATCAGGAAGTGGTGCGGGAGTGCTGAGAAGGACGTTTCTGCGCACCTCCGCGTCCCTTGGGGCAGGGCTGCTTGCCGCTGCCGCGGCCGGCTGCACGGCCGATCCGGCGCCGTCCCCGTCATCAACTGCAGCCCCGGTGCCCGTAACGTTCCGATTCGGCACCGGTTCAAACCCGCTGGGCCTCGACCCCGCCCTGGTGGCCGACGCCGAGTCCTACCGCATCACGCGTCAGATCCTCGAGGGCCTGGTTACCGTGGACCCCACCACGGGCGCCCCGTCGCCCAGCCTGGCCCTGAGCTGGCAGGAAGAACAGAACGGGCTGGCCTACACGTTCGCCCTCCGGGAAAACGTCACCTTCCATGACGGCACACCGTTCAATGCCGACTCCGTGTGCGCCAACTTCACCCGCTGGTTCCAGCTGCCTGCCGCGGCGCGGCCGGACAGCTCGTCAGTGACGTTCCAGCAGGTCTTCAAGGCCTTTTCCGACAACGCCGCCGCATCCATTTTCAAGAGCTGCACGGCCCTCACGCCCACGAGTGTGCGCATCGAACTCAACAGCCGCATGACGGGCTTCCTGCAGGCGCTGACCCTGCCGGCGTTTGCCATCTCCTCACCGCAGGCCCTGGCTGACCTTGCCGCTGACGACACGTCGCAAACCATCTCCGGCCACCCCATCTCCAGCTACGGGCTGCACCCGGTGGGTACGGGCCCTTTCGAGTTCGCCGGTTGGCAGCAGGACACCGTCACACTGCGCGCTTACCCCTCCTACTGGGGGGACAAGGGAGAGCTCAGCGAGGTGAACTTCATCACCTACGAACAGCCGCAGGCCCGCCTGCAGGCCCTTAACGACGGCAAGATCGACGGCTACGACCTTGTCACGCCCGGCAACTTCGACCCGCTGGTGCGCACCGGCAAGCAGATCCTGCAGCGCGACCCGTTCTCGGTTATGTACGTCGGCATCAACCAGCAGGTTCCGATCCTGCAGGAACTCAAGGTCCGGCAGGCCATCGCCATGGCAGTGGACAAGGAAACCCTTATCCGGGATTTCTTCATCGACGGGACCGGGGCCACGGCGCAGGTCATCCCGCCCAAACTCAGCGGCTTCAACAACTCGGTCCCTGGCCTCGCCTACGACCCCGACAAGGCACGGAAAACGCTTGAGGAGTCGGCGTACGCCGGGGAGCCGATCCGCTTCTACTACCCGCGGAACGTCACCCGTGCCTACCTGCCCACCCCCGAAAAGGTGTACGCGGAGATCTCCCGGCAACTCACCGCCGTCGGGTTTACCATCAAGCCGGTCCCGATGGAATGGTCCGAGGGCTACCTGGCCGCTGTTACCTCCCCCGGCGATCACGGCCTGCACCTGATGGGCTGGAACGGCAGCTACTCCGATCCGGACAACTTCGTCGGCCCCATGTTCGGTGCTGAAAACGGTGAGTTCGGTCTCACCGACCCGCAGCTGGTGAGCAAGATCGACCGTGCCAGGACGCTGCCGAATGGGCCCGACCGCAATGCGGCGTACCAGTCCATCAACACCCAAATCGCCCAAACCCTGCCGCTCGTTCCTGTTGCGTTCCCCATCTCCGCCCTGGCCATGTCTGACAAGGTGGTCAGCTACCCGGTAAGCCCTGTACTCAACGAGGTTTTCAATAGGGTCAAACTTCGGCGCTGACTTCGACCAGTGCCGCACGGGCGGGGCGCACAATTTAAATAACGCTCATGCGGAGGGATACTCTTGCTGGGTCAGGACCGCCCTACCGGAGATGGATTTGTGACTCTCATTTCAGACACCAAAGACGCCGACGTCGTCCTCATCGGAGGCGGCATCATGAGCACCACTCTCGGAGTCCTGCTCAAGCAGCTGGAACCCACCTGGCGGATCGCCCTGTTCGAGCGTCTGGAGGAAGCCGGCACGGAAAGTTCCAGCCCCTGGAACAACGCCGGCACCGGCCACTCCGCCCTGTGCGAACTGAACTACTCCCCCGCAGCCAAGGACGGCTCGGTGAACCCGGCCAAGGCCGTCAGCATCAATGAGCAGTTCCAGCTCTCCCGCCAGTTCTGGGCGCACCTGGTGAGCAACTCCATGATCGGCTCGCCGACCAACTTCATCCACACGGTGCCGCACATGAGCTTTGTCACCGGCGATGACCACGTGAACTTCCTGCGCACCCGGTTCGAGGCGCTCAAGCCCAATCCGCTGTTCAGCAGCATGCAATACAGTGAAGACCACGCCGAAATCGCCACCTGGGCCCCCCTGGTGATGAAGGGCAGGCCCGCGTTCCAAAAAGTGGCCGCCACCCGTGCCGCTGAAGGCACCGACGTCGACTTTGGCGCGCTGACCCGCGAGCTCACGTCCTACCTGCAGGACAACGGCGCCGAAGTCCGTTACGGCACCGAGGTCAACGATGTCCAACGCGGCGCTGACGGCCGCTGGGATGTCTCCCTCAAGGATGTCGCCTCCGGTGCCCGTGGCAAGCTCAAGGCCCGTTTCGTCTTCATCGGCGGCGGCGGCGGGGCCCTGCACCTGCTCCAGCGCTCGGGCATCCCCCAAGGCAAGGGTTTCGCCGGGTTCCCGGTCTCCGGCGAGTTCTTCCGCTGCACCAACGAGGAGATCGCCGCCCAGCACAGCGCAAAGGTTTACGGCCAGGCCTCAGTGGGTGCGCCGCCCATGTCGGTGCCTCACCTGGACACGCGCTTTGTCAATGGCAAGCGGTCGTTGCTGTTCGGCCCGTATGCCGGCTTCTCCACCAAGTTCCTCAAGACCGGCAGCTACCTTGACCTGCCCCTGTCCATCCGCCCGGGCAACATCATCCCGATGCTGGCCGCCGGAAAGGACAACCTGGGACTGACCAAGTACCTGATCACGGAAGTCCTGAAAAAGCGCGACGCCAAGGTCGATGCCCTGCGTGAGTACTTCCCGGACGCCGACGGTGGTGACTGGGAATTGATCACCGCCGGCCAGCGGGTGCAGATCATCAAAAAGGACGCCAAGCGCGGCGGCATCCTGCAGTTCGGCACGGAGGTCATCACCTCCTCCGACGGCAGCATCAGCGCCCTGCTTGGCGCCTCCCCGGGAGCGTCGACGGCTGTGCCGATCATGCTGGAACTGCTGGAGCGCTGCTTCCCACAGCAGTTCCGGGGCGGCTGGCAGGATGCACTGCGGGACATGATGCCCACCTTCGGCGTTAAGCTCAACGACAACCCGGACCTGGCCGCCGAAACGCTGGCCAAGACGGCAGCGGTACTGCAGCTGGAGACCGCCAACGCCTGACGCCGCTTGGCGGAATTGCGCCCCGCACGGGCCGGGGACGAACTGGGAGTGAACGATGTTCCGCTTGGCAACGCTGTCCCTTGGCAATCGGGCCCTGATCGCCCTGATCACCATCTTCGCGATGGTGTTCGGGGTGATCACCATGGGCTCGCTCAAGCAGGAACTGATCCCATCCATCGAGTTCCCGCAGATCACCGTGGTGACCACCATGCCCGGCGCGTCCCCGGAGGTGGTGGACAAGCAGGTCAGTGCACCACTGGAAACGGCGCTGAACGCCGTGGAAGGTCTTGAATCCTCCACGGCGACCTCCCGCACCGGCGCCTCCACCATCAACCTGTCCTTCACCTACGGAACCAACCTGGACCGGGCCCGCAACCAGATCGACCGGGCCATCTCCAATGCCCGCCAGTCCCTTCCCGAGGACGTGCAGCCGCAGGCCATCGCCGGCAGCATCAGCGATTTCCCCATTGTTTTCCTGGCCGTGTCCTCGGATAAGGGCCTGAGCGAGCTCAGTGCCGATCTGCAGCGGCTGGTGGTGCCGGAACTGACCAAGATCGACGGCGTCCGCGGGGCCGACGTCACAGGTGCCGGAACGCAGCACATCAGTATCCTGCCCGACGCCGGCCGGTTGGCCGCAGCAGGCGTCGGCGTGACGGCAATTCGCGACGCACTGCAGAACAACGGGGCCCTGATCCCTGCCGGCTCGCTCAGCCAGGACGACAAAACGCTCTCCGTGCAGATCGGCAGCCCCGTCGATTCGCTGGAAACCATCGGCTCGCTACCGCTTTCCGGTGCCAGACCGGCCGCCGGAGCAGCCGTCGTGACGATCGGTGATGTCGCCTCTGTCGCCCTGCAGGATGACCCGACGACGTCGATCACCCGCACCAACGGGAAGCCGACGCTTGCCCTCTCGGTGACGAAGAAGCCCGAAGCCGACACCGTCTCGTTGTCGCACCAGATCACTGCCAAGCTGCCCGGGCTGCAGGAAGCGCTCGGCTCCAACGCGAAGTTCACGACGGTGCTGGACCAGGCTCCGTTCATCGAGAAGTCCATCCGGGACCTGACCACCGAGGGCCTGCTGGGACTCGGTTTCGCCGTCCTCATCATCCTGCTGTTCCTCATGTCGGTGCGCTCCACGCTCGTGACGGCCATCTCGATTCCGCTCTCGCTGCTGATCACCTTCATTGGTCTGTGGGCCACGAAGTATTCGTTGAACATCCTGACCCTTGGCGCGCTGACCATAGCGATCGGGCGTGTGGTGGATGACTCGATCGTGGTCATCGAGAACATCAAGCGGCACATGAGTTACGGCGAGGACAAGCTGGGCGCCATCCTCACCGCAATCCGGGAAGTCGCCGGGGCCGTGACCGCGTCCACGCTGACCACTGTCGCCGTGTTCCTGCCGATCGCCTTCGTCGGCAACATCGCCGGTGAACTGTTCCGACCGTTCGCCCTGACGGTGACCATCGCCTTGCTGGCCTCCCTGGCGGTGTCCCTGACCATCGTCCCCGTGCTCGCCTACTGGTTCCTGAAATCCCCCCGAGGTGTTGCGGCACGCGCAGCGACGACGGCGGCCGATGGCTCTGGGGCAGCCGTTGACGGGACTGCCGGGAACGGGACGACGGCGGCCAGGGGTGCAACCGCCGGGACGCTGAGCGGAAACGCGCTGCTGAGGTCAGTGGAAGCCCAGGAACGCCGGAGCAGGCTGCAGCGCGGCTACCTTCCGATCCTTCAGAACACCCAAAAACATCCGGTCCTCACGCTGGTGGCCGGTGTCCTTATCCTGCTGGGCACCCTCGCCCTGACCCCCTTGCTGCCCACCAACCTGTTGGGAAATTCCGGCCAGAATAGCCTGTCGGTCCGGCAGACCCTTCCCCCGGGCACCAGCCTGGACGTCACCTCCGCCGCCGCGACCAAGGTCGAGGACAAACTACGCGGCATGGACGGCATCAAGGACGTCCAGGTCACCATCGGCAATGCCTCCGGCGGCTTCTCCGCACTGTTCTCCGGCGGCGCGTCCACCGCGACCTTCCAGGTCGTTACCGACGAAAAGGCCAACCAGCAGGCGTTGCAGGACCGCGTCCGGGCCAGCATGGGACAGCTCAGCGACGCCGGCACCATCAGCGTCAGTTCCTCCTCCGGCGGGTTCGGTACCTCCAGCACCGTTGACATCAACATTCGGGCCTCCGACGCCGCGGACCTGCAGGCGGCCAGCGACGCCGTTAGTTCCGGCATGCAGGGCATCGAGGGGGCCGGCGAGGTCGCCAGCAACCTTTCCGGCGCGCAGCCGGTGGTGCAGGTCAAAGTTGACCGGGCCAAAGCAGTGGCCGCGGGCGTCAACGAGGAACAGGTTGCCGGGGTGCTGGCTTCCACGATCAGCCCCCTGCCCGGCGGGACAGTGCGCATTGGCACCAATGACTATCGGGTGCAGATTGGCCAGGGCAGCAGCTTCACCAGCGTTGACGCGCTGCGAAACGTGGAGATACCCACGGCGTCCGGTCCGGTGGCACTGGCCAGCGTGGCAGCTGTGGATCAGGTCGACGTGCCGTTGACCATCACCAGCTCGGACGGTCAGCGCAGCGCCCGGGTTTCCATCACCCCGACCGGCAACAACCTGGGCACGCTGAGCACCGCCGTGCAGCAGCGGCTCGCCGGGGTCGCGCTGCCCGCCGGAGCCACGGCAACGATCGGTGGCGCCACCACGCAGCAGGCTGAATCCTTCAGCCAGCTGGGACTGGCCCTGCTGGCTGCCATCGCCATTGTGTATGTAATCATGGTGGCGGCGTTCAAGTCACTGGTTCAGCCGCTGATCCTGTTGGTGTCCATTCCGTTTGCGGCAACCGGGGCCATCGCGCTGCTGCTGATTTCCCGGGTCCCGCTGGGCCTGCCCTCGCTGATCGGCATGCTGATGCTGGTGGGCATCGTGGTGACCAATGCAATTGTGCTGATCGACCTGATCAACCAGTACCGCAAACCGCGTGACGGACACCCGGCGATGAACCTGCAGGACGCCATCCACCACGGGGCCCGGCAGCGCCTGCGCCCGATCCTGATGACCGCGCTGGCCACGATCTTCGCCCTGGTTCCCATGGCGCTGGGCCTGACCGGGGGCGGCGGATTCATCTCCCGGCCGCTGGCCGTGGTGGTCATCGGCGGGCTGGTCTCCT
>JAODMR010000042.1 GCA_025465475.1 Micrococcaceae bacterium | reverse complement strand
GGCCCCTCACCCATTTAACAACCCCAACCTTTGGCCGGCACCCGGTCCGGTGGCCGAGCTTGTCGAGACCACACCCGACCCAGCAACGCACGGCCGGATGGCCGACGCCGACCTCATAACCCACGTACCAGCCGGCACCAGGACCCCGACAAGCCCGACCAACACTTGGTCTCGACAGGCTCTACCACCGGGCGGGGTCTCGACAGGCTCGACCACCGGGGCGGGGTCTCGACAGGCTCGACCGCCGGCGGGTCCCGACAGGCTCGACCAACGGGGCGGGGTCCCGACAGGCCCGACCACCGGCGGGCTCGACCAACGACGGCCGAAGGGTTAGTCGTCTTCGGTGCCGTCGGTTAGGACGCCGCCTTCGAGGATCTTCATGGTGTTGGTGTCGGCGGTCAGCATGATGGCTGCCTCGTCGCGGCGGTGACGGAGGACTGTGTCGATGTAGGACTGCACCGCTTCGGCCAGGGGAACGTTGCGGTCGGCCTTCTCGGACATGTACCAGCGGTGCTCCAGCACTTCGTGGACCACTTCGGCCGGCTCCAGCTTTCCGCCCAGCTCCCGCGGGATCGAGCGCACGATCGGCTCGAACACGTGGCTGACCCAGGAGTGCGCGCTGATTTCCTCGTCCAGGTCCGGATTGTTGTCCGCCCGATAGGTGTCCATATCATTCAGCAGCCGGCGTGCCTGGTTCTCCTGCGCGTCGATGCCCGTCAGGCGAAGCATGCGCCGCTGGTGGTGGCCGGCATCGACCACCTTGGGCTGTAGCTGAATGGTGGATCCGTCTGAGGTGGTCTTGATGGCGTATTCCTCGACGTCGAAGCCAAGTTCGTTCAGGCGCCTGATGCGCGCTCCCACCCGCCAGCGTTCGCCCAACTCGAAGGACTCCTTGGCGGTCAGTTCCTCCCAGAGGCGACGGTAGCTGCCCATGATGAGTTCGCTGGTGGCGACGGGATCGACTTTTTCTTCGATCAGGTCGCCCTCGAGCAGGTCCATCAATTCGCCCGCGATGTTCACGCGCGCGATCTCCAGGTCGTACTCACGTTGTCCGGTGGACAGGTCCGGGTACAGCTCGCCGGTCTCGGCATCCACCAGATAGGCGGCGAACGCGCCGGCATCACGACGGAACAGCGTGTTGGACAGGGACACGTCGCCCCAGTAGAACCCGATCAGGTGCAGCCTGACCAGCAGCAGCGCCTGCGCGTCGATGAGGCGCGTCAGGGTGTCCCTGCGGAGCATCTGCGAGAACAAGGCCCGGTAGGGCAGGGAGAACTTCAGGTGCCTAGTGACCAGCACGGGATCCAAAGGTGCGCCGTTCGCCGTCGTGCGTCCCGTGATGACCGCGACAGGTTCCACGCAGGGAACGTCCAGCCGCTGCAGTTTGCGCAGCATGTGGTACTCGTGCCGGGCAATGTGCTCGCTGGTTTCCTTGATGGCAATGACGGACCCACCCAGGTGCGCAAAACGGACCACGTGCCGGGAGATGCCGCGGGGAAGGGCTGCCAAGTTCTTGGCCGGCCACTCTTCAAGCTTGATGTGCCAGGGCAGGTCCAGGAGCTCGGGGTCGGCGGCGGCGGCGGTGATGTTCAGCGAGCCGAGTACGCTGGCCGGCGGCGGTGAAGCCACGCCGCGGGGCAGCTTCCCCACCTGGCTGAAGTCGGTGGGCTCGTCGGTCCACTGGGCACCTGCGGAATCAGTCATTCTTCAATTCTTCCTTAACGACACAAGCGCGGTGACACTGCCGGTTGAACTGCCAACCAAGCGGTGCCACCGCGCCATCAGTTCTGCCTACGGTTGCTGTCTGGAGCGACAGCAACCCTGTGCCGGACTAGTCGCCGAGGCGCAGGCCCGAGGTGCTGTCGAACAGGTGCACGTGGCCCTGCTGCGGGCGGACGAAGAGCTGGTCGCCCTTCATCGGTGGGCGGCGGCCGTCGACACGGGCAACAATGTCGTGCTCCTTGCCATCCAGCATGGTGTGGCCGTAGATGTAGGCGTCGGCGCCGAGTTCCTCGACGACGTCGACCTCGACCGGCAGGCCCTCACCGTTCGGTGCGGTCTCCAGGTCCTCGGGGCGAACACCCAGCGTGACGGTGGAGCCGTGTGCTGCGCGCAGCACATCGGCGGGCACGGGGTAGACGGTTCCACCGAAGAGCACGCCGTTGTCCACGACAGGCAGTTCCAGCAGGTTCATGGCCGGGGAGCCGATGAAGCCCGCAACGAAGACGTTGAGCGGTCGGTCGTACAGGTTGCGCGGGGTGTCGACCTGCATCAGCAGGCCGTCCTTCAGCACGGCGACGCGGTCACCCATGGTCATGGCCTCGACCTGGTCGTGCGTCACGTAGACGGTGGTGACGCCCAGGCGGCGGGTCAGTGACGCGATCTGGGTGCGGGTCTGCACGCGGAGCTTGGCGTCCAGGTTAGACAGCGGCTCGTCCATGAGGAAAACCTGCGGGTTACGCACGATGGCGCGGCCCATGGCGACGCGCTGACGCTGGCCACCGGAGAGGGCCTTCGGCTTGCGGTCAAGGTACGGTTCAAGGTCGAGCAGCTTGGCTGCCTCACGGACACGGGTGGCGCGTTCTTCCTTGGACACACCGGCGATCTTCAGCGCAAAGCCCATGTTGTCCGCAACGCTCATATGCGGGTACAGAGCATAGTTCTGGAAAACCATGGCGATGTCGCGGTCCTTCGGCGGAACGTCGGTGACGTCGCGGTCACCGATGAGAATCCGGCCGGAGTTGACGTCTTCCAGGCCCGCAAGCATGCGCAGGGAGGTGGATTTACCGCAACCGGAGGGTCCGACGAGGACCAGGAATTCGCCATCGGCGATTTCAATGTTGAGCTTGTCAACAGCGGGCTTCTCGGTGCCCGGGTACAAACGCGTAGCGTTGTCAAAAGTAACTGTAGCCACAGTTAGTCAATCCCTTCATCGGCAGGTACGTGCCGAACGATCCGTAGTGAATGGTGATTTATCTATTCAGTTCTGTGATCCACCTCATACCGGCGGACACAAGGAATAGTATGGCATACATTTTTTCGGGCACCCGTGAGCCAGGTCACATCGCTGTCATTCGCGTCCGGTTCGGATCGCTTTTCGGGCGGCGAGCACTGCCTGCAGAAGCGCGGGGACGTCCTCGGGGGAGCCGATCCGATAGCGGGCCCGGGTGTGGCCGTCGCCGACTTTGACGCCGAGGTCGTCGGGCCCCAGGGCGCCGAAGCCGTCCTCGTCGGTCACATCGTCGCCGGCGAACAACACGGCGGTAGCGCCGGTCGCTTCCCGCAGGACACGGATCCCGTCGCCCTTGTCGGCGCGCACGACGGCGACCTCCAGCACCTGCTTGCCGTCAGTCACGTACAGCTCGGGGAGCTGGGACAGTGCGGTACGGGCGGCGTCGACGGCGGCTGCGGCGGTGTCCGGGGTGGCCTGGCGGGTGTGCAGCACGACTCCGGCGGGCTTGTGCTCGAGGCTGGTGCCGGGAAAGTGGTCCGTCACTTCCTTCAATACCGAGGTGGCGTTGTCCAATCGTTCCGCGGCGGCCTCGTCCAGCTGCAGCGGGGCGGCATCGGGCCCGAGCCACACCTCCGCGCCGTGGCTGCCGATGAGCAGTGTGGATCCCGGTGGCGTGGCCACGGACCGTAGGCTGGCCAGCGCGCGGCCGGAGATCAAAGCCGTCGTGGTGCCGGGGAGGTCCGCCAGCGCGGCGAACGCGGCCGCTGACGCAGGCAGCGGCCGGGCGTCGTCGGCGCGGGGAACCAGCGGTGCCAGAGTGCCATCGAAGTCCATCGCCACCAGCAGAGTGTCCGCTTTGCAGAGCCGGACGACGGCGTCGACCAGGTCCGCGGGCAAGCTCTCGTCGGCGTCGACCAGGTCCGCGGGCAAGCTCTCGTCGGCGTCGGCGTCGGCGTCGCCGTGGGCGTCAGGAGTTACCCCACCGCCGGACGCCACCCGGCTGCCGTCGGTGCCGCCGCGGTCACCGCTGCTGCGCTCGCCACTCCCGTCGTCGGACTCAGGAGTCATCCCGGATGGCCTTCTGGTCGAGCGCGTTGAGGAAGTCCTGGGACCAGCGTTCCACGTCGTGGTCCACGATGTGGCGGCGCATGGCCCGCATCCGGCGGCCTGCCTCGGCGGGGCTGAGGTTGATGGCGGTCATAATGGACTCCTTGAGGCCGTCGATGTCGTGCGGGTTGACCATCAGGGCCTGGCGCAGCTGGTCGGCGGCGCCGGTGAATTCGCTGAGAACCAGGGCGCCGGTGTTGTTCACCCGGGCCGCCAGGTACTCCTTGGCCACCAGGTTCATGCCGTCGCGCAGGGCGGTGACGAGCATGACGTCGGCCGCCAGGTAGAGCGCGACCATTTCCTCGATGGGATAGCTGTGGTGCAGGTACCGGATGGCCGTGTTCTGCATGGTGTCGAAGGTGCCGTTGATCCGGCCGACGGTGCCTTCCACTTCCTCCCGCAGCAACCGGTAGCTTTCCACCCGTTCGCGGCTGGGGCTGGCCACCTGGATGAGGGCGGCATTTTCCACCTTGACGTCACCGTCGGTCAGCAGTTCGCCGTAGGCCTTGAGCCGGTGGGTGATGCCCTTGGTGTAGTCCAGCCGGTCGACGCCGAGCAGCACGGTCCGCGGGTTGCCCAGGTCGTGGCGGATTTGCGCGGCGCGTTCGATGATGTCCTCGCGCCGGGCGAGTTCCTGGATTTGGTTGACGTCGATGGAGATGGGGAACGCCTCGGCGCGGGCGATGTGCGAGATGTTGCCCGCGGCGTCGCGCACGTGGACCTGCTTTTGCTTCACGCTCGCGCCCAGGAAGCGGCGGGCGGAGCGCAGGAAGTTGCCGGCGTCGTTGGGGCGTTGGAACCCTATCAGGTCGGCGCCCAACAGGCCGTTGATGATGGAGCGGCGCCAAGGCAGCTGCGCGAAGATCTCCGGCGGGGGGAATGGGATGTGGTTGAAGAACCCGATCCGCAGGTCCGGGCGCATCTCGCGCAGGTACTGCGGGACCAGCTGCAACTGATAGTCCTGCACCCAGACCGTCGCGTTCTGGTCAGCGGCGGCGGCGGTGGCTTCCGCGAAGCGCCGATTGATGGTGCGGTAGGTGTCCCACCAAGTGCGGTGGAACTCCGGCTGTGCGATCACGTCGTGGTAGAGCGGCCAGAGGGTGGCGTTGGAAAAGCCCTCGTAGTAAAACTCCACCTCGTGTTCGGTGAGGGGAACGGGAATCAGCCGCATGTTGTCGTGGTCGAATGCGTCCAGCGTCTCGTCCGGGGCGCCGTGCCAGCCCACCCACGCGCCGTCGGTCTTGTTCATGACAGGAGCCAGCGCTGTCACCAACCCACCGGGTGAGCGGCGCCAGCCGTCCCCGGGTTCGGAATCCGGTACCCGGTCCACCGGCAACCGGTTGGAGACGACGATGAAGTCGTAACCGGTACCTTGGTTCGTTCGCTGCTCAGTGCTTTCAGGGTTTTTCGGCTCAGGCAACATTGCTCCCGCGTGTATTGGTGACAGTTGTTTCCACCTTATCGGTCGGGCTGTCCCGGGGGCTGTCCGTCGCGCCGTCATTGGTTCCCCGCCGTCGCCCTGTGGAATCATCCGGTGCGCTTGCTCGTTGCCGAAGCAGAACGGAAGCTCCCAGCTTTCTCCCCTAAAATGGTGGCGGTGCCTTCGCGGACGCCATCGCCCCCATCGACACGAGGACTCATGAGCACTTCGAACCAGCCCCGGCTGAGCAAAGCCGAACGAACTGCGCAAGCGCGCGAGCAGGCACGGCGTATCCGTGAGGCGCAGGCCAAGAAGGAGAAGCGGAACGGTCGGCTGATCCGAGGTGGCGTACTGGTGGCAGCCGTCGTCATCGTCGCCATTGTGGCCCTGTTCATTGTGCAGGCCAACCGCAACAACGAGCCGATCGCCGACAAGGGGCCGGTGCCCGCGAACGCCAACGTCTACGGCGGCTCCATCCTGGCCGCGAACGACGTCGTGGCCCAGGCAGCGTCCCCGGGCGAGGTCGACAAGACGGCGCTTCCGGCCACGCCGACCGCGTCGGCATCCGGTGCCGCGACGGACCTGGGCGCCATCGGCATTGCGAACAGCGGTGACGGCAAGCCGGTGCAAATTGTCGCGTACATCGACTTCATCTGCCCGCATTGCAAGGACTTTGAAAGCCAGTTCAGTCCCCTGCTGAAGCAGTGGCAGGACTCGGGCAAGGCCACGGTCGAGTACCGTCCCACGGGCCTGCTGGACTTCGCGTCCACCACCAACTACTCCTCCCGCGCAGCGGCCGCCGCAGCCTGCGTCGTGAACGCGTCCCCGGATAAGTACAAGCCCTTCATGGACGCCCTGTTCGCCCAGCAGCCGGCCGAGAACGGTCCCGGCCTGACCAACGACCAGCTCAAGAAGGTCGCTACCGACGCAGGATCCGCGGACATCAGCAGTTGCGTGGACTCCAAGACGTACCGCCCGTTTGTGGCGTACACGACGGCGTCCGCCCAGGCGCACGGCATCAACGGCACGCCCACCGTCTTCGTCGACGGCCAGCAGTGGACCTCGGGCGCGTTCGACGCCTTCGCCCAACCGATCATTGACGCCAAGAAGTAAGCTCCTGGCTGTTCCCGCCGGGTAGCACGGAGGCGGCCGCGGTCCCGTATTTCGGGATGCGGCCGCCTCTGGGCTAATCTTGGTTACTGGTTTCTGAAACAGTTCCAGCCTGCGGGCCGGTGGCTAGTGCAGGTTACCAACATGCTGGTGTCAGCCAGTTCGCCTCCTTAGCTCAGTTGGCCAGAGCACCTGTCTTGTAAACAGGGGGTCGCCGGTTCGAATCCGGCAGGAGGCTCAAAAAACCCCATCGAACCTGCGGAAACGCTGGAAGGATGGAGTTTTTTCGTGTCAGTTTCAAACTACTGGGCCTGGGCGTCGGTCAGGGAACGCACTGGAAGGACCAAAGTCCTGATTGTCTTCGCTCTGACCAAGGCGAAGGCGCCGACGAAACTTCAAACCCGCCCTACCGATACGGGACCTGGGACCGTCTGGAACGGATTGGATTGGCTGGTGGTCCCGTTGAGCCAGCCCTGATCGCACCCCTCGAGGCGTGGGCAGCGGCCTACAGGCAAGCACGGCCTTTCCGTTCCTCAAGCGATAGTGTCCTACGTTTCCGACGACTAAGATGTGGGATATGAGCGTCGGAAAATTGCAACTGTTGAACACTCCGGCAGCGGAGAAGATGCTGAACGAGCTCTCCGTGATGACCGTCAACAGCATCACCGCGCTTGGGCCTGCCATGGCTGCGTTCAAAGGGATCACGTCACCGCAGCTCGCCCGGGCGATCCAAGCGACCGAGAACGTCTGGAAGCGCATCGAGGACGAGTACGGCCTGCTCACCAGCATGGAGGTGGCCCAACTCATCGGTACCGGAAAGTCCCGCCGCAGCCTCGCCGCGGACCAGCGAGCAGCGGGCAAGCTCATGGGGGTGAAGAGGGGCAACAGGATTCTCTATCCAGGCTTCCAGTTCGATCGCGCCGCCGGCAAGGCGCACAAGGCCGTACCCTCGCTGCTCACGATGGCTAAAGACGTTGCTTGGGACGAGGAGGACCTGATCCTTTGGTTGCTTGCTCCGTCCGGATACTTCGACGGCGACCGCCCAGTGGATCATCTGGCCGACGCTGACCTGGTGGCCAAGGGTCGCCAGGCGGCGACCGTCGAATGGTGAGGCCGCCGCTGGATCCCTTTACGGCGCAGGAGTTCACCTTGCCTGCCGGATCGGAAATCTACCGTGTGGCCTCCAATTCCAGGCCGGTCAACGAGTTCAACCCCGGGCAAGGGGCTCCGACGCGGTGGGCCTTCTTTGGGGATCCGCCGGTGCCGGTCCTGTACGGCGCTGAGGGTGAGGTCGCTGCGGTATGCGAGACCCTCCTGCATGACATTCCCCAGGATGGCGGCCTGCTGGTGCCGTCTGCGTATCGCAACAAGGTCGCCGCACGTCTCCTGATCCGCCGGGACATCCGCTTGGCGTCCTTTATGGGGACCGGGCTGCGCACGCTCAAGGTGGATGCCCGCGACCTGACTGAATCGGACCCAACCACCTATGGGGAGACCGTCCAGTGGGCGGCGGCGGCGCATTCTGCTGGTTTTGATGGTGTCGCATGGATGAGTAAACGGTGCAATACCGATCGGGCGTACGTGCTGTTCGGTGACAAGATCAGCGCCGTCGACTTGGAAATCGACCCCGGATACGCCCGTATCTTCGCCCAAGGCCCAGACCGGGACTGGCTCATTGACCTGTGCGGGCCCTTGCATATCGAGGTGGCCGTCAAGGGCGCCTGACCCGGGGTTGACCCTGGCCAGGATGGGTCGCGCTGTGGCGGACCTGACAACATCGTTGAGATCCTGCGGATAGTTGGACCAGAGGCCGGTCTGACCCCGGTCGGGAAGCGAGTACTAGAGTGGATACATGGCTGCCAGCCGCAATCCGCTCGATGACCTGCGCGAAACCATCGGCCATCTGGCCGATCAGTTCAAGCTGCCCGGTTCGGAGCGCGTCGACGACCTGGTCGGCGATCTCATTGGTGCGAGGCCTGGGCCGGCCCGGTCGCTGTCCGAGGTGCAGGCCGAGCTCGACGCGCTGGTCGGACTGGAGACCGTGAAGGAACAGGTGCGGGCCCTTGTCGCACTGCTGCAGGTCCAGGCCCGCCGTAAGACGCACGGCCTGCCGGAGGTGGCCACATCACAGCATCTGGTGTTCCTCGGAAATCCGGGCACGGGCAAGACCACCGTGGCGCGGCTCCTGGCCGAAATGTACCGCGCGGTCGGTCTGCTGCAGAAAGGCCACCTTGTCGAGGTGGATCGTTCGGGCCTGGTGGGGCAGTACGTCGGTGCGACCGCCATAAAGACTGACAGGGTGATCCGGCGTGCGCTGGACGGCGTCCTGTTCATCGACGAGGCCTACGCGCTGGCCCCGGAGGACGGCCGTACGGACTTCGGCCCTGAGGCGATCGAGGTCCTGCTCAAGCGGATGGAGGACCACCGTCACCGCCTGGTCGTGATCGTGGCCGGGTACCCGCGGTTGATGGAGTCCTTCTTGCTCTCGAACCCCGGACTACGCTCCCGGTTCGCCCGCGAAATCACGTTCCCCGACTACTCGGTCGACGCACTC
>JAODMR010000013.1 GCA_025465475.1 Micrococcaceae bacterium | reverse complement strand
ATCACAAGCAGGTTCTCACGGCCATTGCCGGCGGCGGTGCGGAGGCAGCCCGGTCGGCCATGGATGCCCATATCAGCCAAACGTTCGAGGACTACGAGCACTACCTCCTGGCCACGGACCCCACTGAGGGACCGCCCTGACAGTCGTAATACCGACCCGGCCTGACGTACCGCACTGACGACCCGGCCTGACACCAGGCAGACTTTTCGGCCAGCTGACGCCGCCGCCTTGGCTAGCGCATCGCGGCCCCATATTGACCTCCAGCCTCTCTGTGACTAAGCTCTCTTTCAACATAGATATCAGACATCTGACATCTATCCGTGGGCGGTTGCTCGGCCTATAACTAAGTAAAGAACCGCGTTGGCCAAAGGAGTTCCCATGCGCGCGTATTCCGCTCTCCCGTTCCCCGCAACCGGGTCTGGCACGTTCGCATGAGCAGGGTGCTGGCGGCCGTCGGCCGCCCCGGCGCGGGATTCCTGCTCCCCGTCGTCCGGAGAGCGTTTCCATGCCCGGGCCCAACCTGCCCGTCGCCGAAACCCACTGACCAACCAACCTTCCAGTCCGCGTAGCCGGCAACACCCTTAGGAGCATCCCCATGACCGAATCCCCGTCATTTCCCGCCGAACGCACAGCAGTACTGACGGGCGCAGCGAGCGCCCGCGGCATCGGCCGCGCCACCGCGGACCGCCTCGCGAGCGAAGGGTGGGCAGTCGCAATCCTCGACATCGACGCGGACGCCGCCCGTTCCGCCGCTGAGGACATCAGCACCCGGCACGGCGTGAAGGCCCTCGGCGTTGGCGCTGACGTCTCCGACGTGGCCTCAGTGGACAAGGCCATCAGCGAGGTGGAACAGAACCTTCCCCCGGTTGTTGCCCTGGCCAATCTGGCCGGCATCAGTTCGCCCACGACGTTCCTGGAAACCAGCGTGGAGGAGTGGGACAAAGTCTTCGCGATCAACATGCGGGGGACCTTCCTGGTCAGCCAACGGGTGCTGGCAGGCATGATCGAACGCAAGCTGGGACGCATCGTCAGCGTGTCCTCCATTTCCGCGCAGCGCGGTGGTGGCACGTACTCCAAGGTCGCTTACAGTGCGTCCAAGGCCGGGATCCTCGGCTTCACACGTGCCCTGGCCCGTGAAGTGGGAGAATTCGGCGTGACAGTCAACGCCGTTGCTCCGGGACCGATCGACACCGACATCATGGGAGGAACTCTCTCCGAGGAACGCAAAGCCGCTATGTCCGAAGGCATCATGATGGGACGGGTCGGAACCCGGGAGGAGGTCGCGGCGCTGATCGCATTCCTGCTCGGCCCTGACGCCGGGTACATCACCGCTGCCACCTATGACATCAACGGTGGCCTGCAGGTTTCCTAGGCCGTTGTGCCGTTTACCCTCCATCCAGCTTCGCGAATCGAAGGACTTATGAGCACTCATCCAACAACGCCCCGCGCCACACGGGCTGATGGCGCCGACCGGCGGGCGGCGATCCGCGCGTACCGGGCGGAAGCCCGCCGTCGGACTGCAGTCCTGGACGACGATCCGACCGGCTCCCAGGCCGTGCACGGCGTCTCGGTGGTGACCGTCCTGGAACCGGAGGCCTACGCCGCCGGGCTGCAGGAGCCCGGGGCCACCTGCTTCATCCTCACCAACACCAGAAGCCTGGACGAGTCGGACGCCGTCGATCTGAACTCAACCGTCGGCGAGGCGCTGGCGAAGCTGGAACAACACCTCGCGGCACCGCTGGACGTGGTTAGCCGCAGTGACTCAACCCTTCGGGGCCACGTCATCGCGGAAGTTCGGGCGCTGGACGAAGCCAAGCGGAGCGTTTCCGGCAGCGGCTACGACGGCGTCCTGTTGGTGCCCGCCTTTTTCGAGGCGGGCAGGTTCACCTCCGGTGACGTGCACTATGCCACGGTGGGCGGTGAAGACCTGCCTGCAGGGGAAACCGAGTTTTCCCGTGACGCGACCTTTGGCTACTCGTCCTCCAATCTTCGGGATTTCGTCGCCGAAAAAAGTGGCGGCAGCATCACCGCCCATGACGTGCTGAGTGTCGGGCTGGAGGACATCCGTACCGGTGGACCGGACACCGTAGCGGGCATCCTGCGGCAGGCCAGGAACCTCCAGTTCATCGTCATCAATGCGACGGACTACTCCGACTTGGAAACCGTTGTGCTTGGTCTCCAACAAGTGCAACGGGAGGGCCGGACCTTCCTGCACCGGACAGGCCCATCGTTCGTTCGGGCCCTGGCCGGACTGGAACCGCGCGACACCCTGACCGCTGCCGACCTTTGGCCGCAGGGCCGTCCTGCGGGGCACGGCCTTGCCGTGGTTGGTTCGCACGTGGGGCAGACAGCGCGACAGATGGCAGTGGCACAGGCACGTGGCGGCGTCACCGAGCTGGAGCTACCCGTGGCTGACCTGCTCGACGGCGGACGCCGGGACGAAGCGGTAGCGGACACCATCGCCCGGGTGGTGGAAGCACTCGCCGGATCCGACGTCCTGCTGTACACCACCCGGACCCTGCTTAAGGACTCCGACCCGGCGAAAAGCCTAGCCATCGCCCGAACGGTATCCACGGCTGTCATTGACGTGGTGCACGGAGCGCTGAGCGCCCACCCCGCGTGGGTCATCGCCAAGGGTGGTATCACCTCCCATGATGTGGCGGTCCGCGGGCTGGGCATTCGACGGGCGACGGTTCTCGGGCAGCTTTTCCCGGGTATGGTTTCCGTGCTCCGACCTGAGGATGCCCCGGAGGGCGTCCTTGGTCTTCCCTATGTTGTTTTCGCTGGCAACGTGGGCGACGAGAATGCCCTCGCCGACACCATTGACCTGTTCCGCAGCAGCGGCCCGGCAGTACAACCCGAAGGAGCAACATCATGACCAACGTTGGTTGGATTGGACTGGGCGCCATGGGCGGCCCGATGGCTACCGTCCTGGCGGATGCAGGACACACAGTCCGGGCGTTTGACCTGGCACCTGGCCGCGCGGCGTCGCTTGAACGGCCCGGCCTTCGAGCCGCGGACACGGCCAAAGACGCGGTTAGCGACGCGGACGTGCTGGCGTTGATGGTTGCAACTCCTGCCCAGGCCGATGCCGTCCTGTTTGGTGAGGATGCGCTGGCCGCCTCCCTGCCCAAGGGTGCGGTGGTGCTGCTGATGGCAACCGTGGGCCCAGCCGCAGTGATCTCGCTTGCCGAGCGGCTGGCACCGGGTGACGTCGAACTGGTGGACGCACCGGTCTCCGGAGGCACCGCCCGCGCCGGAACAGGCGACCTGCTGATGATGGTCAGCGGTTCGCCCCGGGCGTTGGAAATCGTCCAGCCCCTGCTGGACGCCATGGCCAGTTCCGCGCCCATTGTCGGGAACCAGGTCGGTGACGGGCAGAAGGTCAAGCTGGTCAACCAGCTCCTCTGCGGTGTGCACATCGCCGCAGCGGCCGAGGCGTTGGCCTTCGCTGAGGCGCTTGGGCTGGAGGCAAAACCGACCTGGGAAGTCTTGCGGTCGGGAGCCGCGGCGTCCTTCATGTTTGACGATCGTGGCGCACGCATGGTCGACGACGACAACAGCGAGGTTCGCAGCGCGCTGGACATCTTCGTCAAGGACATGGGTCTGGTTGTTGACGCTGCCAGGACGAACACGTACCCGGCACCGCTGGCCTCCGCAGCCGAGCAGCTGTATCTGAATGGGCGCCGGGCCGGATTGGGCCGTCGGGACGACTCCTCCGTGATCGAGGTCCTGCGCGGACACCTGTCGTCAACGGAGGCGCCGTCCTAGGGTGGAAGGGGTACGGGCGGGCAGACAGGTCCGCACGAGCGCCACGAACAGTTCCAACCAGGAAAGCAGGTCGCGATGAGCACAGTGGAAAATCCCGATTCCTTGGCAGAGGCCGGAATGGAAGCGGTGGGCAAGGGCTCAGCAGGGTCAGGCGCGGCGGACAAGGCTGACGAAATCACCAAGGAGGCGACCTCCGCCCCGGAAGTGAATGAGGACGCAGCCAGGGACCTCGAAAAAAAGGCCTACGGCAGCGACGACGAGGACGAGATGCGGGCCCCCTTCCCCGGCTAACCCCCTCTCCGTCGGTGGTCGAGCCTGTCGGTGGTCGAGCTTGTCGGTGGTCGAGCCTGTCGAGACCCCTGAACCGGATCTCGACAGGCTCGATCAGCGGTACGGCTCGATCAGCGATCTTCCTCGCGTCCGTTGACCCACCCACCCCTAGGAGAACCCCCATGACCACCAACCTGCGCGTCGCCGTCGTCGGTGCCGGACGCATGGGCGCCGACCACATCACCCGCCTGCACAGCCGCATCCACGGTGCCGAGGTGGCCGCCGTCGTCGATGTGGACTTGGCGCGTGCCCAGGCCGCGATCGAGGGCATGGAGGGAGCTGTCGCCTTGGACAGTGCCGACGAGGCCTTCGCCCTCGGCGACATCAACGCTGTTCTGATTGCCACACCCGGTTTCCTGCACGAGGAGATCCTGTACCAGGCGCTGGAGCGGGACCTGCCCATTCTGTGCGAGAAGCCGCTCACCCCGGACGCCACCTCGGCCTGGAAGATCGTTGAGGCCGAGCAGAGGCTGGGCCACAAGCGCATCCAGGTCGGTTTCATGCGCCGCTACGACGCGGAATACGCCCGGCTCGGCCAGTGGATCCAGGGCGGGGAGCTCGGAGAACTGCTGATGCTGCACTGCGCCCATCGCAATCCGGATACCCCGCCGGGCTTCACCAACGAAATGCTGATCACAGACTCCGTGGTGCACGAGTTCGACGTCATCCGTTTCCTCACGGGTGAGGAAATCACCTCGGTCCAGGTCCGCCTGGGTAAGGCGACCAGGCATGCGCCGCAGGGACAGCACGACCCGCAGCATGTGCTGATTGAGACGACGTCGGGCGTGCTGGCCGACGTCGAGATCTACGGAAACGCCCGGTTCGGCTACGAAGTGTCCACGGTCGCCTCCTTCGAGGACGGGATCGTCAGCATTGGCGCCGACAGCGGACCGTACCTGCGCCGTGCCGGCCGCTGGGGTGGACAGATCACCCCCTCATTCGTGGAGCGTTTCGGCCCGGCCTACGACGTCGAGGTGCAGGCGTGGGTGGACGCCGCGCAACGGGGTGAGGTGGGTGGTCCGACAGCGTGGGACGGTTACGCCACGGCAGCCTGCTGCGAAGCCGGTCTGGAAGCGCAGAAGTCGGGTAACAAGGTCAAAGTCCAGCTCAACGCCAAACCCAACCTCTACAACTAACGCCGCGACCCGCCCCACCCCCTCGGTGGTCGAGCCTGTCGGTGGTCGAGCTTGTCGAGACCCCGTGTCGGATCTCGACAGGCTCGATCACCGGGTGGGCTCGATCGGCGGGATCTCGACCGGCTCGATCAACGGGTCGGCTCGATCACCGACCACTCGATCAGCGGGTCGGCTCGATCGAGTGGCGGGGGATGGGTTAGGGGCGGAAGGGGAGGCGGGGATCGACGTCGACGCCCTCCCAGCCCTGGCGCACCCAGCCGTGGCGCGGGTCGTCGGTGATCAGCCAATCCCGGTAGGGCCCGGGACCGGCCATGACGTTCAGGTAGTAGAGGTCGTAGCCCGGGGCCGCCATGGCTGGCCCGTGCCAACCATAGGGCACCAGGACCACATCACCGGTGCGAACCTCCGTGGTGACGTTGATCGGGCGCTCGTCCGAGGCGTAGACGCGCTGGTAGCCGATGGCATCGGCCGTTGCGGGCGCGCCGCCCCCGGGGGAAACGCGGGTTTCAAAGTAGTAGATCTCCTCCAGGCTGGTTTCGCCCTCACGCTCCTGGTCGTGCTTGTGCGGCGGATAGGAGGACCAGTTGCCGGAGGGCGTCAGCACCTCGCAGACGATGAACCTGTCAGCCTCAAGGGCTGCGGGTGTGCCGAAGTTGTGTACCTGGCGGGAGCAGTTACCCGCGCCCCGCAGTTCGACCGGAATGTCCTCGGCGGGGATCAGCCGGGTGGGGTAGCTGTTGGCAGCGGGAGCGGTCGCGATGGCCACCCGGCCCCCCTCGTAGGAACTGATGGTCACGGCCGATTGCGTGCCGCTGTAGAGCACATCGGTGGGGCCCGTGAAAACCGAGTAGCGTCCCGATAAGGAGTAGGCGGAGCCCGCCACGTCCACCGTGAACCGGCCGGAGAGAGGAACCACGATCCGCTCCTCAGCGGCAGCGGGCAGGTGCACGCTGCCGCCGGCGGCCAGTGTCGCCACCTTGAGGCCGGTGTACTGCCAACCCGGCACAGTCACTGACGAGTCCGCGGCGCCCAAGGAAATATCCCAGTCGGCGTCCGCCGTCGAACCTGCCGGGTAGAACCATTCCGTCATCGAATGCCGTCCTCCCTGCTCACCGTTGCACCAAGGTCATTTCAAAACTGTAGGAATCCCCCCGGTACACGTGGTGGCCGGTTTCCACCATCCTGCCCGTGTCATCCACCGCCGTGCGGTCCATGGTGACCAGCGCGGAACCGACCTCCATTCCCAAGAGGGGTGCCTGGTATTCGTTGGCGACGACGGCGCCCACCCGTTGGGTGGCCAGGCGGAAGTTCACCCCGGCCTGGCGCAGGATGTCGTACAGTCCCCTGGTCCGCAGGCCCGCCTCATCAATGGCGGTGATGTCGTCCCGGACCCAGTTCTCCATCAGGGCCAGCGGCTTCCCGTCCACGGTGCGCAACCGGCTGAAGTGGTACACCCGGGCTCCGGGCTGCAACTGAAGAGCTTCCCGGGTTGCTTCGTCTGCGTCAAGGTGGGAGAAACTCAGCACCTGGGTGGCTGGCTTGCTGCCCCGGCTGCTCAAGTCGTCGTACAGGCTGGAGAGCTCCAGCGGGCGACGGACCTGGCTGGAGACCACCTGGGTGCCCACGCCGCGTTTGCGCACCAGCAGACCCGATCGGACCAGCTCGTCCATCGCCTTGCGCATGGTCGGACGGGACAGATTCAGCTGCGCAGCCAGGTCAATTTCGTTCTCCAGCTTGCTGCCTGGCTCGAGTTGACCGCTGTGAATGGCCCCCTCAATCGCCTGCACCACCTGGTGGTACAGCGGTACGGGAGAGGACCGGTCGATGTGGAGATTCAGCTGCTTGGCCATGGTTTCTTTCCGCCGGATCGGCGCCGGATCGGCACCGTACCAGCACCCGGGTACGTAAGCATCCAGATTTGTCAGGACATGGAGCTTCGATTCGATCGTAGCAGCGCAGGGCAGGCGGTCAAGGGAGCATTTCCTGTAGGGGAGTACGCTATTTCGAGGTGCGGGACGGACGTCCCACGGTATGACCTATGTGAGGACAAGCCGCAGACACCTCTGAGGCACCTGTTCGTGGTCGTCCCAGGGGCACCACTTTGACGCAGGGGCACCACTTTGACGCAGCGCCGCGACGGTGAGTGGGCCGGAAACAGGAGACACGTTATGAGAAGACCATCTTGGCGAAAATTGGTGCTGGTGGGCGCCATGGTTCCGATGCTGGCGCTGAGCGCCTGTTCCAGCGGTGGAAGGCAGCCGGAAACCAACACTGCCGCCGGTTCGTCGACAGTGACCACTCCGCGAATGAAGATCGCGCTGATCACCCACGCGGGGGCGGGTGACACGTTTTGGGACATCGTGCGCAAGGGTGCGGAGGAAGCGTCCGCCAAGGACAACGTGGAGCTGCTCTACACGGCCGACCCGGAGGGCGGGCGGCAGGCCCAACTCGTCCAGCAGGCCATCGACCAGAAGGTTGACGGAATAGCTGTCACCCTGGCCAAGCCGGATGCGCTCAAGGATGTGTTGCAGAAGGCCGTGGCCGCCGGCATCCCCGTCGTTAGCCTCAACTCGGGGGCTGACGTGTGGCGGGGGCTCGGGGCATTCACGCACTTCGGTTCCGACGAAACCTTGGCCGGTGCCGCCGTCGGTGACAAGCTCAACTCCCTTGGCGTCAAGCATCCGATCTGCGTGATTCATGAGCAGGGCAACGTCGCCCTCGACGCTCGCTGTGCAGGAGTGAAGTCGAAGGTCCCCAGCACCGAAGTCCTGTTTGTCCAGGGGACAGACATGACGCAGGTGTCCTCGACCGTGACGGCCAAGCTGCAGGCCACGTCGGACGCTGACGCCGTCGTTGGCCTGGGTGCCCCTTTTACGCTGACCATTCGAAAAGCCGTTGAATCATTGGGCCTGCAGGACAAGATCAAGATCGCCTCCTTCGACATGAACGGCGAAATGGCCCAGGCCATCGAGGATGGCAAGGTGGCTTTCACCGTTGACCAGCAGCCCTGGCTGCAGGGCTACGGCGCCGTGGATGCCCTGTGGCAAAACAAGCGTGGCGGATTCAAGCTCGGTGGAGGTGAGCCCGTGCTCACCGGGCCCAGCATCGTCGACAAGTCAGCAGCGGCCGATGTCCTGAAATTCGCCCAACAGGGCATTCGCTAGCAATTTTCCGCCGGTGTGGCGGATGACCCCGCCACACCGTCACTAGGAGGATCGACATGACCGCTACATTGACCCGCCCCACCCCGCCGGATGAACGACTGGGCAAACGAAGCCCCCTCTCCCGGCTGCTGGGGCGTCCCGAAGTGGGTGCCTTGGTAGGGGCCATCGTCCTGTTCATCTTCTTCGCGGCCGTCGCGCCAACCTTCCTGCAGCCCGCGTCGTTTGCCACCGTTCTGTACGGCAGTTCCACCATCGGCATCATGGCTGTTGGTGTGTCCCTGTTGATGATTGGTGGGGAATTCGACCTCTCCACCGGCGTCGCTGTCATCAGTTCGGCCCTGACAGCGTCAATGTTCAGCTGGTACTTCTCCGTCAACCTCTGGGTCGGTGTGCTGCTGGCCCTGGTGGTGTCCCTGGGCATCGGCTTCCTCAACGGCTGGATTCTGATGAAGACCAAGCTGCCGAGTTTCATCGTCACCCTGGCCACCTTCCTGATGCTGACCGGGCTCAACCTTGGCCTCACCAGAATGATCGGCGGGGGTGTGTCCTCGCCCTCCATCGCCAGCATGGACGGATACGACTCCGCCCGGGCGGTGTTTTCCGCCTCCACCACTATCGGCGGCGTCGAGGTCCGCAATACCGTGTTTATCTGGATCCTGTTGGTCGTGGTGGCCTCCTGGGTGCTGTTGCGCACCAAGGTCGGAAACTGGATTTTCGCCGTCGGCGGTGATGAAAACGCTGCCCGGGCCGTCGGTGTGCCGGTCAAGGCGACCAAGATCGGGTTGTTCATGGCCGTCGGGTTCTGCGCCTGGATTTTGGGCATGCACAACCTGTTCGCCTTCGACGCCGTCCAGTCAGGTGAGGGCGTCGGCAACGAGTTCCTCTACATCATTGCTGCCGTGATCGGCGGCTGCCTCCTGACCGGGGGTTACGGTTCAGCCGTGGGCGGGGCCATCGGCGCCTTCATCTTTGGGATGGCCAACAAGGGCATCGTGTATGCCCAGTGGAACCCGGACTGGTTCAAATTCTTCCTGGGGCTCATGCTGCTGTTGGCGACCATCGTGAACCTCTTCGTCAAACGCCGCGCCGAGCTGAAGTGAGGACCGCCATGAATTCACGACCGGTCGGGCAGCAGGAACTGCTCCGGAATGAGGGCAACGGACGGCCCCAAGACTCCGTGCCCCTGCTGGCACTGGAGAACGTGGGCAAGCATTACGGCAACATCCAGGCGTTGACGGACGTCAGCATGGCCGTGGATAAGGGCCGGGTCACCTGTGTACTGGGGGATAACGGTGCCGGGAAGTCCACGCTGATCAAGATCATCGCCGGCCTGCACCAGCACGACGACGGGTCGTTCCGGATCCTGGGGGAGGAGCGCCGGCTCGGCAGCCCCCGCGAAGCGCTGGACGCCGGCATCGCTGCGGTCTACCAGGACCTGGCTGTCGTTCCCCTGATGCCAATCTGGCGGAACTTCTTCCTGGGCTCCGAACTGACCACCGGCAGGGGCCCCTTCCGCCGAATGGACGTCCAGCGGATGAAGGAGATCACCAAGCAGGAACTGGCAGACATGGGCATCGACCTGCGCGACGTGGAGCAGCCCATTGGACAGCTTTCCGGGGGTGAACGCCAATGCGTCGCCATCGCCCGTGCCGTGCACTTCGGCGCGAAGGTGCTGATCCTTGACGAGCCCACCGCCGCGTTGGGCGTCAAGCAGTCGGGCGTCGTGCTCCGCTACATCCTGCAGGCCCGCGACCGGGGACTTGGCGTCATCTTTATCACCCACAATCCACACCACGCGTTTCCCGTGGGGGACCGTTTCCTGCTGCTCAATCGAGGCAGGTCCATCGGCTACTACGACAAGAAGGACGTCACCCTGGAGGACCTGACGGCACAAATGTCAGGCGGGGCGGAATTGGCCGAACTCGCCCACGAACTCGAGCAGCTTGGTGGCCACGGGGACGTTGTTCACCAGGTCCAGGCTGGGCGGGCCGACACCACCACCACAAACCGGCAGCTGGACTGAGGCATGTCGACGCTGAGACTGGGCCTGGTTGGCGTAGGGCGGATCGGAGCCATGCACGCCGCAGCACTGTCCGGGCTGCGCCCGGAGCTGGACGAGCGGGGGGCAAGGCTCAGCCTGGCCCTGACGGACGTCATGCCGGAGGCCGGTCAGGCCGTCGCAGCCCGTAACGATGCCACCTTCGTGCCGTCCGTGGAGGCACTTTTGGGCCTTGGTTTGGACGGTTTGCTTATCGCCACCGGAACGGCCACTCATCCGGAACTGATCCGCGAGGCGGTGCAGGCGGGAGTTCCGGTCTTCTGCGAGAAACCCGTCGCGCTGAGCGTGGCGGAGTCGCTGCCCCTGCTGGAGGAGATCCGCCGGCACCACGGCGTCGTGCAGGTCGGGCACCAGCGGCGCTTCGACGCCGGCTACCTGGAGGCCCGACGCGCTTACCGGGCCGGGGAGCTGGGCTGGATCCACACCCTGCGCGCCGTCACCTGCGATGCCGCGCCGCCGCCGGTGGAGTTCCTGGCCGGATCCGGCGGCCTGTTCCGCGATTGCTCCGTGCACGACTTTGACATTCTGCGCTGGCTGACCGGCCGGGACATTGTGGAGGTGTACGCCAGGGGTTCAAACCGTGGCGATCCGGCCATTGGTGCGGTGGGTGACGTGGACACTGCACTCGCGCTGGTGACGTTCGACGACGGAACCTTGGGAAGCGTGTCGGCAAGCCGCTACAACGGGGCCGGGCATGACGTGCGGCTGGAGGTGCAGGGATCCCAGGGATCCCTCATGGTGGGTCTGGACGAACACGCCGCGTTACGTTCGGCCGAGGACGGGGTGTTCTTTCCCGGCGGCCAGGCGCATGCGACCTTCGCGGACCGTTTCGCCCAGGCTTACCGCTCCGAGCTGCTGGCCTTTACGGAGCTGATTCTGGCCCGCCGTCCCAACCCGTGCCCTCCGGAAGAGGCCATTGCCGCCTCCCTGGTCGCCGATGCTGCGCAGGAGTCGTTGGAGTCAGGGCTGCCGGTCCGGGTGGATTCCGCCGTCCGGACCCTCCTGGCGGCAGGGTAAAACCGCTAAACGAGGACGGCGCCGAAAGCCAGGCCCAGCAGATACGTGGCGGCCGCCGCACCGAAACCGATGGCCAACTGCCGTAGTCCGCGGCTGAGCGGGGAAGTGCCCGACAGCAGTCCGACGACGGCGCCGGTAGCGATCAGGGCGACCCCCACCAGCACGCACGCCAGCACCAGGGCAGGGCCGCCCGCCATGCCGAACAGGAACGGCAGGATGGGCACGATGGCCCCGGAGGCGAAGAAGCAGAAGCTGGACAGGGCAGCCCCCCAGGCGGTCCCGACGGTTTCGTGCTCGGCTTCCTCACGGAAGTTCTCCGGCTGCAGGGACAGGCTGGGGTCGCAGTCGCAGCTGAACTTCCCCAGCCGTTCGGCGGCGCGGTGTTCGGCAGCATCCCGGGACATGCCGCGGGCCAGGTAGACCAGTACCAGTTCGTTTTCTTCGATGTCCAGTGATTCGGCTGCCTGCAGCGTCACCTGCGTGGGCCGGGTGGCGCTCAGCAGTTCGCGCTGCGACCGCACTGAGACGAACTCTCCGGCGCCCATGGACAGGGCTCCGGCGAGCAGGCCCGACACGCCGCTGAGCAGCACCACCTGGCTTGATACGCCGGACGCCGCCATGCCCATGACCAGGGAGAGGTTGCTCACGAGTCCGTCGTTTGCCCCGAACACGGCGGCGCGGAAGGTGCCGGAGAGTCGGTTGCGGCCTCTTGTTGCCAGCCCGCGCACCACTTCCTCGTGGATCTGTTCGTCGGCCGCCATCCGTGCTGTCGCGTCGGCGTCGTTTCCGTACGGTGAACGTGATTCAGCGCGCTGGGCCAGGGCCAGCACGAAAACGGATCCGAAGCGCCGAGCGAGCAGGCCGACGGCACGGTTGCGGAAAGAAGCGGACCGAGGCCGGCCGACGTCGGAACCGAGGAGGTCCAGCCAGTGCTGTTCATGCCTGCCCTCGGCCTCGGCCAGGGCCAGCAGGATCTCGCGTTCCTCACCGTCGCGGCGGCGGGCCAGGTCGCGGTAAACCGCTGCTTCGGCCCGCTCATCCGCCAGGTACTGCCGCCATCGGTTGATCTCGGTGCGGGTAGGGGTGCGGTCAGGCACAGTGGGTCTCCTCCAAAAAGTCAGCCCTCACTGTAGCGCGGATCCAGGCCCTTTTTTGGCTGGCGCTCCTGCCCCCTAAAGTTCGGTCGCCCTTAATTTCGGTAACTGAAACGGCCGGCAGCGGGAGTCCATGGCGGGGGTTCCGCTAACTCCAACTGCCGGCCGTTTCAGTGCCGGGTCCGTCGGTAGCCCTCAGGAGCGGCGACGGATCCGGGTCAGTGCCTGGCTACCACAGGGGCCGGTTCCGTCTCCGCGGCAGCGCCAGCGACGCGGCGCTCCCAGCCCTGCCGGACGGCGTCGGGGGTGCGCGGTGTGAGCAAAGACACGACGACGTACACCACCAGCGAGGCAACGAGGCCGTAGTAGATCGGCTCGTTGGCGTAGATTCCATCCGCGCTGGGCAGCACACCCGTGGCATAAAGGGTCAGGAGGACCAGCGTTACAACGGATCCGACCGCCATCGACGCCGCAGCGGCAACTCCGGTGCCGCGCTTCCACACCAGCCCGCCGAGGATCGCAACCAGCAAACCGCCGACCAGGATGTCGTACGCGATGGTCAGGGCGGCAACGACGTCGGAGGTGATGATGGCGATAACGATGGCGACGACGCCGAGAATCAGCACCCAGATGCGGTTGGCGCGGACGTCGTGTTCCGGGTTCTCCGTGTCACTCGCGTCAAGGGTGCGGCCAAACCAACTGGCCACGAAGGGGGCGACATCGGCGCGGGCCACTGTTGCGGCAGCGATCAGGGCGCCGGAAGCGGTGGACATCATGGCAGCGACGGCGGCGGCCAGCACCAGGCCGCCAATGCCGATGGGCAGCAGGTTGGTGGCAACCTCGGCGTACACCACGTCCTTGCCCAAGGTGGCGACGTCAATGTCCGGCAGGGCAACCCGGGCGGCCAGTCCGATCAGCGCACCGGCGACGCCGTACAGCACGCAGTAGACACCGGCGGTGGAGCCGCCCCACCGGGCCACGGTGGGCGTCTTGGCAGTAAAGACACGCTGCCAGATGTCCTGCCCGATCAGCAGCCCCAGGGTGTAGACAACGAAGTAAGTGATGATGGTTTGCACGCCAATGCCGTCCCACTGGAAGAAGGAGGCATCCACCCGGCCGCGGACGCCGTCCAGGCCGCCTGCCGCGTTCAGGGCAAAGGGCAGCATCAGGGCGAAGACGCCGATGGTCTTGATGACGAACTGGGCCATGTCAGCCAGGGTGATCGACCACATTCCGCCGATGGTGGAGTAGATCAGGACGATGGCACCGCCGACGGCGATGGCCAGCCAGCGCTCCCAGCCGAACAGGACCACGAAGATGGTGGCATAGGCACCCGTGGACGTGGCGCAGAGCATCAGGGTGTACGCGAGCATCACGATCCCTGAGGTCTGCGTTGCCACGTGGCCATAGCGCAGGCTCAGCATTTGGGAGACGGTGTAGATCTTGAGCTTCTGAATGGTGCCGGCAAACAGCAGGCTCAGCAGCAGCACGCCAACACCGATGGCGACCACCAGCCACATTCCGGAGATGCCAAACTTGTAGCCCAGGCCGACGCCGCCGACGGTGGAGGCGCCGCCCAGGACGACGGCCGCCATGGTCCCGGTGTAGAGAAAGGGTCCAAGGCGGCGACCCGCGACAAGATAGTCGCTGTTATTTTTGGTGCGGGACTTTCCCCACCAGCCGAAGGCAAGCATGGCCAGCAGGTAGATAACGACGATGGCAATATTTAATTCCAAGGGACTGCTCCAGGGGGCAAGCCGACGGCGGGAGCCGGAGGGGAGGCGGGTAGGACGGGGAGGACCGTAAAACCGGAGGAAACACGGGAGGCATGTGCCTAGCAGGCAACAGTTGTTGTCCTGTAGGCTAACTGTGAGCGGGCTTACAGTCAAGCATCGGCAAGCCCGTACGATGGAATCGCCCCTGCATGCGGGTTTGATTCGAAAGGGGGCCGGAATGAAGGCACTGCCGGTTGAACCGAGCACCGCTCCGGTTGCCATTGGATCGCGGATCCGTGCGGCGCGCCAGGCGCAGCGGCTGACCATTGAACATGTCGCCGATGCCACGGGCCTTACCAAAGGGTTTCTCAGCCGGGTGGAACGCGACCTCACCTCGCCCAGTGTTGCTTCCCTCGTAACCCTGTGCCAGGTCCTGTCCGTCTCCGTGGGCGACCTGTTCGCCGTTCCGGAGACCCACCTGACCCGCGCCGCGGACGGGCCGCGCATCTCCCTTGGCGGCGACGGAATCGTGGAACGCCTCCTGACGGCGCGCTCGGAACGGCGGCTGCAGATCATCCATGCGGACATCGAACCGCACGGTCGCGGCGAGTCGGAACTGTACGCCGTCGACTGTGAAGTCGACGTCCTGCACGTCATCGCCGGTGAGTTGACCCTCCTGATGACCAACGAGTCCTTTGACCTGGCCGCCGGCGACACTCTGTCCTTTCCCGGGAGGGAACCCCATTCCTGGATCAACCGAACGGATCGGCCAGTGCGGGCGCTGTGGATATTGGTCCCTGCGGCGACGGGCAACTAAGCGCCTTCTCGCGGGGCGACGCTCGTAAACTTATGTTTCGCATTTGAAAACTCTGGGCTATGCTGTGGATCACACGGTCGATCTATCCAGGGAGCAGTGTCCATGAAAGAAGTGCGGTTGGAAGCCAACGGCCACCTCGGGCCCATCGATTCGGCGCAGATCCCGCGTTACGCCGGCGCCGCCACGTACGCCCGGCTACCCCGCCTGGACCAAGTGCCCCGGGCCGATGTCACGGTGGTGGGAGTTCCCTTCGACTCCGGCGTTTCCTACCGGCCCGGAGCCCGCTTTGGTGCCAACGCCGTGCGGGAAGCGTCGCGGCTGTTGCGGCCCTACAACCCGGCGTGGGACGTTTCGCCGTTCGAGCAGATCCAGGTCGCTGACGCCGGAGACATGGCCGTCAATCCCTTTTCGATTTCGGACGCCATCGAGACCATCCAACAGAACGCGCTGGACCTGACCGCCGCAGGCAGCAAGCTGCTTACCCTGGGTGGAGACCACACGATCGCCCTGCCCCTGCTCCGCGCCGCGGCCGAACGGGCAGGCCAGCCGGTGGCCATGCTGCATTTCGATGCGCACCTGGACACCTGGGACACCTACTTTGGTGCCGAGTACACCCATGGAACCCCATTCCGGCGGGCGGTGGAGGAAGGCATCCTGGATACCGAAGCCATCAGCCATGTGGGCACCCGCGGGCCCCTGTACGGCAAAAAGGACCTCGACGACGACCACCGCTTTGGCTTCGGCATCGTCACCAGCGCTGACGTGTACTACCAGGGCGTGCTGGATACGGTCGCCAAGATCAGGGACCGGATCGGTAACCGTCCCCTCTACATCTCCGTCGACATTGACGTGCTGGACCCAGCACATGCCCCCGGCACGGGAACCCCGGAGGCCGGCGGACTCTCCAGCCGTGAACTGCTGGAGATCCTGCGCGGGTTCCGCGGCATGAACCTCATCGGAGCGGACATCGTCGAGGTCGCCCCCGCGTATGACCATGCCGAAATCACCGGAGTGGCCGCCAGCCACGTGGGCTACGAGCTGGTCACCCTGCTGGCAGATGCGGCCGTGCCAGGGGATCGGTTCGGCGCCCCGACAGGTTACGCGGCGCAGGCCCTCGACGCCGACAGGCCACGACGCCAGGCGGGCTTCGGCCGTGCCGGAGCGGGCAACCAGTGACAGCCACCGACTCCCGCTCCAACCTCGACGTGCTGCCACAGGCCCGGCGAAACGGAGGAGACCTGGTCGTGGAGACCCTGGCTGCGCTGGGCGCCCGGACGGTCTTCGGTATTCCCGGACAGCACGCGCTGGGACTCTTCGACGCCCTCAGCCGCTCCAGCCTGCACTTTGTCTCCTCCCGGGTCGAAAACAACTCCGCCTTCGCTGCCGACGGGTACGCCCGGGCCACCGGTGAAGTAGCAGTGCTGTTCCTCTCCACGGGGCCGGGCGCGCTGACCTCCCTGGCCGGACTGCAGGAAGCCTATGCCACCGGTGTTCCCATGATTGTGGTGGCCAGCCAGATTCCGCTGGAAGGGCTGGGCGCTCGCCGCAAGGGGATGCTGCATCAGCTGGATGATCAAAAGGCCTCGGCGGCCAATGTCACCAAGAGCCAGCGCCTGATCCAACATGCCTCCGGCATACCGTCAGCCATCCAGGACGCGTGGACGGAGGCAGTGTCCTCCCCGCAAGGTCCGGTCTGGATCGAGATCCCCCAAAACGTCCTGCTCGATCCCGTGCTGGTGCCCGCCGTCGAGGATGCGCTCGCCGAGCCGTTCGACAACCCGCCGCGCGTGGAACTTGTCCGCGAAGCTGTCGCCTGGCTTTCGGATGCAGTCCGGCCGGCCATCATCGCCGGCGGCGGCGTTCGACGGGGACGGGCCGAATCCGAGCTGCTGTCGGTGGCCGAAAAGCTGCAGGCGCCGGTGGTCTGCACGCCAGGCGGCAATGGTGCGTTTCCCTGGAACCACGAGCTCTCGCTGCAGTCCTGGGTAGAGGACCGGCACGTCACCGAAGTCCTGGAAGACGCGGACGTCCTGGTCGTCGTCGGCTCCTCGCTGGGTGAGGTGACGTCCAACTACTTCACGCTGGAACCGCGCGGCCGGATTATCCAGATCGACGCCGAGCCCCGGGTTTTGGAGTCGAACCGGCCGGCGTTGGGGATCCGCGCCGACGCCGGGCAGGCCCTGCGCGCGCTCGATGCAGCCTTGGACGAGCCTCAGCGGCGGCCAGCGTCCTGGCACGGGAACTCACCGCAGGACGTCGTTGCCGCCACCCTGGCCAAGGTGTCTGCCCGGCTTGACGAGCAGGATCTGGGCCTGGAGCGGAAATTCCTGGCGGACATCCGCGCCGCGGTGCCGGATGACATGCAAACCTTCTGGGACATGACCATCACCTCTTACTGGGCCTGGAGTTGCTGGGATTCCCGCAGCGGGCAGTTCCACTCCGCCCAAGGCGCCGGTGGGCTCGGCTACGCCTTTCCCGCCGCCATTGGAGCGTCGGTCGGTCTGCAGGGGCAGCAGAAAAGGTCGCGGGTCCTGGCCGTAGCCGGGGACGGCTCCTCCATGTACTCCCTGGCGGAACTGGCTACCGCGCGGCAGCACAACGTGCCGGTGACCTGGCTGATCGTCGACGACGGTGGGTATGGGATCCTGCGCGAGTACATGGTCGACGCCTTTGGCAAGGCCACGCACACCGAACTGGCGCGGCCGGATTTCGTTCGGTTGGCGGAGTCCTTTGGCGTGCCGGCCCGTCGGGTCGCTGCGTCCGATGTTGGTTCCGCGCTGCGGGAGAGCCTCGCTGCCGAGGGGCCCAACGTCGTCGTCGTCGACGTCCTGCTCAAGATGTTCGCGCCCACCCACGTCGGGACCTAAGGGTCTGGACCTGCGGGCAACTCATCCGGTGGACGGCCCGCCGCGCGCTCCTGTAGGCGGGTCGGCAACTCATCCGGCGGGCGGCCCGCCGCGCGGCAGGAACTGCCGTAGCTGTTTCTCCAGGGTTGACCGGTCTTTGAGCTGGCATTCCCACAGCACCAGGGCCTCCCACCCCAGGTCACTCAAGGCAGTCAGTTGCTCGGCATCCCGGGCCACCGTGCGGGACCGCTTCGCTGCCCAGAACTCGGCGTTGTTCCGGGGCGCGTGCTGCCCGGCCGGGCAACTGTGACTGTGCCAGAAGCAGCCATTGACAAAAATGACCTTTCGGTCCCGGGCAAAGACCAGGTCCGGTCGGCCAGGCAGGCTGGTGCTCCGGTACCGGCCATGCAATCGGTACCGATAGCCCGCCGCATGGAGCAGGCGCCGAACCGTCAGCTCCGGTTTGGTGTCTTTGCCCTTGATCCGCGCCATGTTGGCACTGCGCTGGGCAGGAGTCAGCCGTTCCACGCGCGCCCCTCCGACGAGCCAGGGCAGCCTAGCCTTCTGCTCACAACTTCAGCCTAAACCTGTGGGTCGACGGGCTAAACCTGTGGGTCGACGGGCCTAAACCTGTAGGTGGACGGGCCGGGAATACCTTGACCACTTCCGCCGTTTGCTATGTAGATGCAAACGCATGGACTATGGAATGGCGAGGAGACGGCAATGCAACGCAGGCTAGTGGTTCTTTCAGCAGGTTTGGGAGTTCCCTCATCAAGCCGCATGTTGGCCGACCAGTTGACGTCGGCTGCAACAGCACAACTGCGGGAACTGGGCGTCGAGCCGGACGTAACAGTGCTTGAGCTGCGCGATTATGCGGTGGACGTCGCCAACATGCTGGTCACCGGATACGCTCCGCCGAAGCTTGCGGCAGCCGTGCAGGCGGTGACGGATGCCGACGCGCTGATCGCCGTCACCCCGGTGTTTTCCGCCTCGTACAGTGGCCTGTTCAAGTCCTTCTTTGACGTCCTGGACCCCAAATCGTTGGAGGGCCTGCCGGTCATTATCGGCGCGACCGGAGGCTCACCGAGGCACTCGATGGTGCTCGACATGGCGGTGCGGCCGCTCTTCAGTTACTTCCGCGCCCGCACCGTGGCCACGGCCGTTTATGCGGCGCCCGAGGATTGGGGTGCAGGCGACGGGGGAGCCGGCGCGCTGGACGTCCGGATTGCGCAGGCCGCCGGAGAACTGGTCACGGCCCTGGTGCCGCAGGGAACGGCGAGTGACGGTGGCCGCCAGCGACGCGAAATTCAGCAGGATCGGGAACAGGCAAAGATGGAGTCCCTGCCGTTCGAGCAACTGCTGGCGCAGATCTCCGGACGCTAGAAGTACCGTTCGCGTCGACCATTCCGGGGTTGCGGAAGTGGCTGCAGGGTGTCCTGCAGCACCCGCAGGGCCGTTGAATATTCGGCCGGCGCAATTTCCGGGCTGGCGTGGCCGGTGCCCGGAAGGTCGTAACGGAAGAAGGTGTTCCGGGGCAGCAGGGCGTGCCAGCCGGCGATGGCCGTCTCCGCATTGACGATGAAGTCGTTCGGGTCATAGAGCAACCCGATGCAGGTGGCGGTGCTGATGTCGCCGTCGTACTGGCTGGGGAAGGCGCGTAGGAACGTCCCTTGGGACGTGCTCAGGATGAAGCTGTTGGCATTGCTGTCGAACGATGACCGGATACCAGACCTGGCCGCGGCGTACATGTCCTGGCCGTTGGGGTTGGTCATGCCGCTCCAGATGCCGGCGGCGAGCCGGCCCGCGAAACCCAGGTAGGGGACAACGGCGCCGGCGACGGGGATGTACCGCTTGTCGGGATCACGGACGTCGGCGATGCTGCTGGGGCTGGAGCCGAACGTGATCATGCGGACCCGGATGCCGTTCTGTTCCAGCAGCGGCGCCAGGACGACGGCGACCATGCCGCCAAAGCTGTCCCCGTACAGGTATGCCGAGGTGATCTTTCGCCGGTACGCGTCATCGAGGATGGCGATGAACAATTGGGCGACGTCGATTCCCTCGTTCGAGTAGCCAATGTAGGAGGCTGGCGCGCGCTCGTTCATGGCAGCCTGCAACGCCTCCAGCTTGCGCCCGGCCGTGCGGTTGGAGACCCGGAAGCCGCCCAGCAGGTACCAGGCGGCCCCGGGAAAGGCCTTCGCTGCCGTTCGGTTGCCTTCGTTATTGGGGGTGATGACCTTGAATGACGTGTTTTCCGTTAGCTGGTAGTCGACGGCGATGTTGGTCCTGAACGCGGTCAGGACAGCAGCGGACCCGACGCTCGCCAGGAAGTAGCGCCGGCCGATATTCGGGGGATCATGTCGGGAAAAATGCCGTTGCCGGGCCCGGTGTTCCCTGAGCTCCTGTCGCCGCTGATGCCGGCGCCGATGCCCGCGCTGGCGCCGGCGCTGGCCACGCAGGTGAAGACCGCGCCTGCCACGCGTCGGCGGCGGCTCGCTGGTGCGGCTGGTGCCGGTGCCATCGGTTGGTGCGCCGTCGGTGGGGGCAGGAGCAGTGGGGCGACTCTCGGTGGGCCCAAGCGCGGCGTCCTGGGACAGGGATATATGTGACATGGAAATCTCTTAAATTCTCCCATGGTCGCACGCTGTCGACAGTGTGACCCTGATCATAGAAGGCCTTTTTCGAGGATAGGCGCGAAAAGAAAAACCTTGCGGTCCCGCAGAGCCATTTGTGTATACTGAAACGAGTTGTTGTGTTGGCATTTTGTAGTCCAGCAGTGATTCTTCGGAGCCGCTGCTTTTCTGAAGAAGTGGCAAAGAACACCTTAATCGGAAGCCCGAAAATCGGGCTGCTTCCCACTTCAGAAGGATAGAAAAATGGCAACAGGTACCGTCAAGTGGTTCAACGCTGAAAAGGGCTTCGGCTTCATTTCCCCCGACGATTCCAGCCAGGATGTTTTCGCGCACTACTCCGCGATCAACTCCGGCGGATACCGCTCCCTCGAAGAGAACCAGAAGGTTTCCTTTGACGTCGAGCAGGGCCCCAAGGGCCCGCAGGCCGTGAACATCCAGGCTCTCTAAGCCTTCATTTCACGCATAGTTTCACCGGCAGGGCGGGTTTCTGACCCGCCCTGCCGCATTTAACCCTTTATGCCGATTGTCGAGATAAGCACCCTCGTGCGGGTTGCTTTCCCGGCGAGTGTCGAGATAAGCCCCCCCGTGCGGGTTGCTTTCCCGGCGAGTGTCGAGATAAGCCCCCCCTGGGGTGCGGCTTTCCCAGCGAGTGTCGAGATAAGCCCCAGGCCTTCGACGTAAACCGTGCAGATGTCGACACTCGCGCCCACGCATGCGTGCAGATGTCGACACTCGGTGGTGGGGGTGGCGTGCGGATGTCGACATTCGGCGGTGGGGGGCGTGCGGATGTCGACACTCGGCGGTGGGGGTGGGGTGGGTTGCGGCTAGGCCAAGGTGCTGAGTTGGCGCTCGGTGGCGTCCTGGCCGGGGAGTGGGGCGCCCGTGGGCGTCGAGGCGGCTCCGGTTCCGGCACGACGGCGGGACATCCGCCGATCGATGGCTCCGGCGATGTTGGAAATCACCACGTTCATGCCGATGTAGATGACCGTTATCAGCAGGTACGTCTGGACCAGGTGCCCGGTGGAAGCTACCAGCACCTTGCTCGATTGCTGCAGCTCGCCATAGGACACCACGTACCCAAGGGTGGTGTCCTTGAGCAGGATCACCACCTGGGCGATCAGCGCCGGAAAGACAATCCGCACCGCCTGGGGAAACACCACCAGCCGGAACGCCTGCGACCTGGTCAGCCCGACGGCGAGCGCGGCCTCGGTCTGCCCCGCCGGAAGGGCCAGGATGCCCGCCCGGAAAACTTCGGCGATGGTAGCGCCCGAGCATAGGCCAATCGGAATGACGAGTTTCCAAAAGACGTCGGGGTTGATGCCATAGGGCGGCAGGCCCGAGACGAAAATGTAAATGATCAACAGCAGGGGCACGGCGCGGAGGACCTCGACGACGGCGGTGCAGGGCCAGCGCAGCCAGCGCACTCCCGATAGCCGCCCCACCGCCAGCACCAAGCCAAAGGGCAGGGCGATCGCGCCGGCACCAACCGTCGCCAGGGCCGTGTTGCCGAAGGCCCTGAGCAGGTACTGCCAGGTGGAGGGCTGGTGGAACTCGGCCCACTTGGATGGAGCCAACTGTCCGCTGCGATAGAACTGGGCATAGGCCAGCCCGGCAAGCACCAGTGACACCAGGATGCTGACAATTGTCAGCACAGCCACCCGCCGTCGTGCCTTGGGGCCAACGGCGTCGAACAATACGGTGTTGGCGCTCATCGCAGTACCCGAAAGCGGACTTCCAGGCGGGCTCCCAGCGCACCGGCTCCCAAGGCGATCGAGGCGTAAATGACTGCGGCAACCAGGAACGTCACCAGGCCGAGCGCTTCCCGGTTGTTGATGTAACTGACCTGCGCCGTCAGATCCATCACGCCCACAACGCCTGCCAGGGATGAGGAGAGCAGGATCCCGATGAAGAGCGTGACAATGGGCTGGACCATGGAACGGGTGGCCTGCGGAAAGACGATCTCACGCAGCACGCCGAAGAAGCCCAGACCGATGGCTCGGCCAGCCTCCACCTGGCCCGCCGGAATGGCGTTGATGCCCGTCCGAAAGACCTCACAGGCAAAGGCCGCCCCGACCAGGACCATCGCCATCATGACCGAGGGAAGGTAGTCGATGGTGATGCCGATTTCCGGCAAGCCATAGACCACCAGGATGAGCAGTGACACCAGGGGAACGTTGCGGAAGATCTCCACATAAAGCAGTCCAATGCCGCGCAGGTAGGGAACGGGGCTGATCCGGAAGGTCGCCAGCACAACGCCGAGGATCATGGCGCCGACAAATCCCACCACGGTGAATTGGACCGTCACCCACAGCCCATCGGCGAAGGTGCCCAGGTAGCGGGTGAACAGTACATCCATGGTCGACGTCTAGCCGACGGTGGGCGGTGTCGGCTGGACGTCCGTTCCGGTCCTGCTCCCGATTGTCGCCTTCCACAGCTTGAGCCAGGTGCCATCGGCGATGATCTTCTTGAGCCAGTCATTCACGAACGCCTTGGCGTCGGTTCCCTTGGTCAACCCGATGCCGTAGTTGTCCTTGGGGCCGAATGGATCCCCGGTGATCTTCACGTCCTTATTGGCCACGAGGGCGTTCAGCAGCAGGGACTGGTCAATGACGTAGGCGTCGGCCCGGCCCTGCTGAACCGCTGCCAGGCATTGGGCGTCGTCCGGGAGCGCAAGCACCTCGGCGGTGGGCGCTTCGTTTGCCAACAGGGTCACGCCGGTTGACGCAGCCTGGGTTGCCACCTTTTTGCCAGCCAGGTCGGCGACGCCTTTGATGTCATTGTTGGTGGCCTTCACCAGGATGCCGGCCTGGGATGAGTAATAGGGGCCCGCAAAATCCACGCGCAGGGCCCTCTTATCAGTAATTGAGTACGTCGCGAAGATGGCGTCCACGGACTTGTTCACCAGCAGGTCCTCGCGGGTATCAACCGTGACCTGGTCCAGCTTGGTATTGGGTGTTCCTAGAATGTACTTGGCGAGCAGTTGGGACAGCCCGGCATCGAAGCCGACCGCCTTGCCCTTCGCCGGATCCAGCAGGCTGAACAACTGCGATGTCTCCGTGCCACCAACATGCAGCACACCGTTCTTCTTCACCTGGCTGGCCCAGGTGTTGGCGGCAATGGTGGCATCGTCCGCCGTCATGCCGGAGTTGACGATGTCGTCATAGCTGGAGCCCGCCGAGGTGGTGGCCGTTGTCCCCGGCGCCTCAGGACTGCAGCCAATCAGGCCCAGGGCGACGAGGCCAGCCACCGCCGCTGCCACCGCCCGGACCCGTGTGGTTGGAACTCGTCTCATTGCAGGACCCCCTTGTTGGCGAACGTGCCATGCCGCATTGATGCAGTCAGCATAGCCACCGGATTGCGGCGGGGTAAGGTGCTGCCCCGGCCGACCCGCCGACGACGGCGACGATGGCGAGGAATCGACGACGACAAGGCGCCCAGCGACGGCGACGGCGCCACCAAGCACCTGGCACGTCGGCGGACCTAGGCGGGTCATGGGGCGGGTTCCCCAGCCCCGGCGTTGCTTGTGCGCGCCCCCGGAGTGCTCATGGCACGATAGAAGGCGATGAAACTGACAGCGGGCCAGGGGGGCCACCAAGGAATTCCCATGCCGCTGTGGCTCCAAGGCATGCTGGAGTCCGCCCAGGCGGTCCTGCTGTCGGCCCTGTTGATTGTCCTGCCATTGGCAGGCGTCTGGTGGGCAAACGGCTTCCAGGACAGAACCGTCGCGACGTTGGCCCGATTGGCCGGTCAGGTCTGGCTGGTGGTCCATGGCGTTCCGCTGAACCTGCGCCTGACCGACGGAACAAGTTCTGCTTCCGTGGAGAACGGCACCCTGCACCTGTTGCCGCTGGGCCTGACTCTGATTCCATTCCTCCTGTCCTGGCGTGCGGGACGACGGCTCGCCCGGGCGTCCTACACGGACCAGCTGTGGCAGGCCCTGGCTGGAGCGCTGGTGGTGTACGCCGCCGCCGGTCTGGGTACCGCGTTTGTCTGCAGCACTCCCAATGCATCGGCGCCACTGCTGCTGGCCGCGCTGGTGCCCCTTGTCGTTGTGACGCTGGGAATGATTGTGGGAGCCAGGCGGGAGGCAGGAGGCTGGGGCCGGCTGATCGGCGTTGATGCTGCCGCCTGGGTGGCCCGCACCAGCCAGCATTCCCGGTGGGCCGGATCCTATGTCTGGGCAGCGGTACGGGGCGGCGTAGTGGCGCTGCTGGCGGGCGTCGCGTTCAGTGCCCTGTTGTTGGCCGTGGACATTGGATGGCACTGGGCTGACGTGATCGCCGTGTACGAAGGGTTAAAGGCCGGTGCTGTGGGTGGCAGCGTCCTCACGGTCGCCCAAATCGGTTTCCTGCCCAACCTCGTGCTGTGGACCCTTGCCTGGACCAGTGGCGCCGGCTTCCACCTCGGCGTCGGCTCCACCGTCTCGCCGCTGGGCACCCTGGTGGCGCCCGTTCCTGCGATTCCTCTGCTGGGTGCACTGCCCGTAGGGCAGCTCTCCTGGGGCTTGGTCGCCGTCGTGGTGCCCGTGCTGTCGGGCGTCCTGGCAGGCTGGTGGTTCCTCCGTGAAGGGGAAAACCACTTTGATGAGTGGCTGGCCATCAAGGTCAAGGTCCGGTGGTTCACCGCCCTCGTGTCGACCCTCGTGCTGGGGCTGGTGATCGGCGCCGTCAGCGGCCTGCTCGCCGCCTTGCTGGCCGCGCTGGCCCAAGGGTCGGCAGGCATTGGCCGGCTGACGGCGCTGGGACCCGACCCCCTCGCGACGGCTGCGTGGATAGCCGCTGAGGTGGGCCTTGGCGTGTTGATCGGTTATGCCGCAGGCCCGTGGTTGGAGCGCCGGCAGGACCGGCCCGACCCAACGGCAGCCGACGCCGGATAGGGGCGACAGGGCACGTCACCTAGAGTGGAAGGCATGCGCATTGTTGTCCTTGTCTCCGGGTCGGGTTCCAACCTGCAGGCGGTGATTGACGCCGTCGCCAGTGGTGAGCTCACGCTGGACATTGCAGCCGTGGGGGCAGACCGGCATGGCACGGGTGGCGTGGAAAGATCGGCTGCCGCCGGACTCGAAACGTTCGTGGTGAACTTCAAGGATTACGCCACCCGGGCGGAATGGGACCGGGCACTGCTGCAAACCGTCTCCTCCTACCAGCCGGACTACGTCATCTCCTCCGGCTTCATGCGCATCGTCGCTCCGGGGTTCATCGATGCGTTCCCGGGCCGCTACATCAACACCCATCCGGCCCTGCTGCCCTCGTTCCCCGGCGCGCACGGCGTCCGCGATGCCCTGGCCTACGGTGTGAAGGTAACCGGCTGCACCGTTCATTACGCCGACGCCGGCGTGGACACCGGGCCAATCATCGCCCAGCGGGCTGTCCCAGTGGAGGACGGAGACAGCGAAGAATCGCTGCATGAGCGGATCAAGGTGGCAGAACGCGAGTTGCTCGTGCAGGTGCTCGGAGCGCTGGGTAACGCCGGCACGTGAAGCGCCTCACAAAATGCCGGGCCGTACAACCCACCCCGGTAGGGTGGCAGCGGGCCTGAGGCCCGCCCTTATCCACACTGATCCCGGGGATGTCCCTCCCTAGCAGACCGGCCATGCGGCAGGTCTGCTTTTTGCTGGGCACCAGGCCGGGCAAGAATTCCAGGAATCGAATGTCGACGAAACTCTCGCTGCTGGCCGCCGGCGCGGCACTGTCCCTGCTGGCCCTGACCGGATGCGGTACGGGCGCAGCTGCCCCGGCCCCGACTGCGTCAACCTCCGCAACTGCCACTGAAGTCAGCAAGCCACAGCCGGCCACAGCCACCTCGGCCGCCGCCAACGTTGCCGAACCGGCCACGAACAGCATGCTGGACAAGGATGGCAAGGCGGGCATGAGCGCCTTTTCCTACTACTGGTTCGACGTGGAAAACTATGTCCTCCAAACCGGCGATGTGCAGGCACTGCAGGCCGTTTCCGACCCGTCCTGCGATTACTGCAACCAGCAGATCAAGACTCTTTCGGACCTGTACTCCAGCGGCGGCTGGATGAAGGGTGGCCAGCCCAAGGTGCTGAACGTCTACACCGACGGCACGCCCGGAACCGATGGTGCCGTTCCCGCACTGCTGGAATTCCGCGCGGACCCGTCGACGACGTACGGCAAGGGTGGCGTGGAGCAGGGTTCGACCCCGTTCGACGTCAAGGGCACCATCCTGAGCGTGAGCGCCAAGTACACCGATGGGGCCTGGAAGATGGTGTCGGTCGAAAACACCCCCGACGCCGAACTGCCCAGCGACAGCTAGCCCAAAACCCTCGTTGATCGAGCTTGTCCCCGATGATCGAGCTTGTCGAGATCAGGACCCGGCCCCGTTGATCGAGTTCGTTGATCGAGCTTGTCGAGATCAGGACCCGGCCCCGTTGATCGAGTTCGTTGATCGTGCTTGTCCAGATCAGATCTCGACGGCGTTGGGTCTCGACAGGCTCGACCAGCGGCGGGGTCTCGACAGGCTCGACCAGCGGCGGGGTCTCGACAGGCTCGACCAACGACGGCTCGACCAGCGGCGGGGGTCTCGACAGGCTCGACCACCGGGGGGGCTCGACCACCGGGGGGCTCGACCAGCGGTGGGGCTAGAGGAGGTCGCGGCCTCGGGTTTCGGGGGCGACGCGGGCCATCCAGATGACGGCCACCACTACGAGCAACCCGGTGAGGCCGAAGGTCAGCGGCAGGCCCAAATACGGCCAGAGCAGGGAGCCGAAGATCAGTGGCACCAGCCCGGCACCTACCCGGGACACTGTCGACGCCCAGCCAAAGCCGGTGCCGCGCAGTTCGGTCGGGTACAGCTCGGATACATAGGTGTACAGCACCGGGATGGCCACCTGGACGATGAAACCGAAGCCGAGCAGCCAGCCCTGCGCCGCTGCCGGAACATCCAGCACCAGGGCGAAGATCACCAGGGACAGGGCGCTGAGTGGGCCGGTAATGGCCAGCAGCCATTTGCGGCCGACGCGCTCCACCAGCAACGCGGCCACGACGACCCCGACCAGTCCGATCGCCGTCATGCCCGCCGTGGCCAGGAAGGCCTTCGCTTCGGCGAATCCGGTGGCCACCAGGATGGAGGGCATCCAGGTCAGGGCGCCGTAGTACACGAGCAGGATGGTCAGGAACAGCGACCACGCGGCCAGGGTCACCCGCCAGTTGTAGCGCCACAGTGCAGTGAGCTGGTCGCCCAGGCGGCCGGGGGACAGACGGGGCGCCTCGGCTGCTTCAGGCAACCGCCACGGTCCCACCGTCGCACCCGTACGCGCGATGAGGCTATTGATGACCGCCGTTGCTTCGGCACGCAGGCCCCGCCGGACCAGGAACAGCGGAGACTCCGGCACCGAGCGGCGGACCCAAAACACCAGCAGCGCCGGGAGCACCATCACCAGCATCAGTGCCCGCCAGTTTCCGACAGTGGAAATCAGCAGCGCGGAGACCAGGCCGCACAACGAGGCTCCAATGGGCCACCAGGCGTCCATTCCCGTGAGCACCCGCCCGCGGTACTTGCGGGGGGTGAACTCACCCACCAACGCATAGTCGACAGGGATGCAGCCGCCCAGCCCAAAGCCGGCAAGGAACCGGAAGATGCAGAACCAGGCGATGTCGGGGGAGGCGGCGCCCAGGACGGTGAAGATTGAGAAAATCAGCAGCGTCAGGGTGAAGGCTTTGCGGCGGCCAACGATGTCAGCGATGGACCCCCAGGCGAATGCGCCCACGGCCATGCCGATCAGGTTTGAGGTGCCTACCCAGGCCGCTCCACCGGCATCCAGGTGCCATTCCCTGGACAGCAGCGGAATCAGGTAGCCGTTCAGCGTCACGTCCCACGCATCGAACATGAACCCGAGCCCACCGATCAGGAAAATGTTGCCCTGCACCTTCCAGCGCCAGGGCAGCTCCTGAACGACGTGCGCCCCGCTGGGGAAAGTGGTACTGGTGCTCATGACGCCTTCCATTGTCCGCTGTACTGCATAAAACTGTAACCGCACCTTTCTCTTCGCCGTTCCCGGCGTCCCGCGCCCGTCATGGTCGCGTCGTTCCCGGCAGTGGTGGCATAAACTGCAGGGGTCCCCCTTCTTCGACCGCCCCGAGGGTCGGTCAATAGATTCTGGAGAAACTTCGTGAACAGCGAGCTCTTTGACCGTGTTCCCATCCGCCGGGCGTTAATTTCGGTGTACGACAAGACAGGGTTGGAGGAACTCGCCGGAGGCCTGCACGCCGCCGGAGTGTCCATCGTCTCGACAGGCTCCACGGCCGCCCGCATTGCGGCAGCGGGAATCCCCGTCACGCCCGTAGATGAAGTGACCGGTTCTCCGGAAATGCTTGACGGCAGGGTCAAGACCCTGCATCCGCGCATCCATGGTGGCATCCTCGCTGACCGGCGCCTGCCGGACCACGTTCAGCAGCTCGCCGATCAGGGCATCGAACCGTTTGACCTGGTTGTGGTCAATCTGTACCCCTTCACGCAGACCGTCGCCTCGGGCGCCGCGAACGACGACGTCATTGAGCAGATCGATATCGGCGGACCGTCCATGGTGCGGGCGGCCGCGAAAAACCACGCCTCGGTCGCCGTCGTCGTCGACCCTCGCCTGTACGGCGACGTCGTCGCCGCGGCACAGGCAGGCGGTTTCGACCTGGCCGGACGGCGCCGGCTCGCCTCGCTGGCCTTCGCCCACACCGCCGCCTATGACAACGCGGTCGCCAGTTGGACCGCGGCCCAGTTCGGCGACGGCACTGACGAGGGTGCCCAGTGGCCCGCCTACGCCGGTATGTCGCTGGAACGCTCAGAGGTGCTGCGCTATGGCGAAAACCCACACCAGCCGGCGGCACTCTACGTTGACCAGGCGGCCACCCCCGGCATCGCCCAGGCGGACCAGCTGCATGGCAAGGCGATGAGCTACAACAACTACGTCGACGCCGATGCGGCCCTCCGCGCTGCGTTCGACTTTGCCGAGCCGGCAGTAGCCGTCATCAAACATGCCAACCCGTGCGGTGTGGCCATTGCCAGCCCCGATGCTGACGATCCCATCGCTGACGCCCATGCCAAGGCCCACGCCACGGACCCGGTGTCCGCCTACGGGGGAGTCATTGCCGCCAACCGTCCCGTCACCGCGGGCATGGCGCGCAGCGTGAAGGACATCTTCACCGAGGTCGTTGTCGCGCCCAGCTTCGAACCGGAAGCCGTGGAAATCCTTTCCGCCAAGAAAAACATCCGCCTGTTGGCCCTGCCGGACGGCTACCATCGGGACCCGGCCGAGTACCGCCAGGTCTCAGGCGGCGTGCTGCTGCAGATGCTCGACACGTTCGCCGCCGAGGGTGACAACCCAGCCAACTGGCAGCTGGTTGCCGGCGAGGAAGTCGACGCCGGTACCAAGGCCGACCTGGCCTTCGCCTGGAAGGCGGTCCGTGCCGCCAAGTCGAACGCCATCCTGTTGGCAGCCCAGGGAGCCGCAGTCGGCGTCGGCATGGGCCAGGTCAACCGGGTTGACTCCTGCCGGCTGGCAGTGGAGCGGGCCAACACCCTTGCCGTTGGCCAGGACGGCACCCCCGTGGAGCGGGCCCGCGGCGCCGTCGCCGCGTCCGACGCGTTCTTCCCGTTCGCCGACGGGTTGCAGATCCTGCTCGACGCCGGCGTGCGGGCAGTCGTCCAGCCCGGCGGATCCGTCCGCGATGCCGAAGTGATCGAGGCCGCGCGGGCGGCTGGGGTGTCCATGTACTTCACCGGTGCGCGCCACTTCTTCCATTAGGAAAGACCGTTGGGGGCCGCAACGGCTCCCAACGGGCTCGGGTAAGTTTAGAAACAACGTACGAACCGCTCCAATTCACCGCAGGGAGATTTTCCACTCATGGCCAAAATCATCTATACGCACACTGACGAAGCGCCGATGCTGGCGACGTACTCGTTCCTGCCGATCATCCAGGCCTTCGCCTCGACAGCCGGCGTGGAAGTGGAAACCCGGGACATCTCCCTGGCCGCCCGCATCATCGCCCTCTTTGGAGACTCCCTGACCGAGGAGCAGCGCGTCAGCGACGCCCTGGCCGAACTCGGTGACCTGGCGAAGAAGCCGGAAGCAAACATCATCAAGCTGCCGAACATCAGCGCCTCCATTCCCCAGCTGAAGGCAGCGATCGCGGAGCTGCAGGGCCAGGGCTACGCCCTCCCGGACTATCCGGATAACCCCTCCACAGAGGAGGAAAAGAGCATTCGGGCCCGCTACGACAAGGTCAAGGGCTCCGCCGTGAACCCGGTGCTGCGCGAGGGGAACTCCGACCGGCGAGCCCCGCTGTCGGTGAAGAATTACGCCCGCCAGAACCCGCACTCCATGGGCGCCTGGTCCGCTGACTCGAAGACCAACGTGGCACACATGAACGAGGGCGATTTCCGGTCGAACGAGAAGTCGGTGGTCATCGACGCCGACACCACCGTCCGGATCCAGCTGGTGGCCGACGACGGCGCTCCCACCCTTTTGAAGGACTCCTTCCCGGTCCTGGCCGGCGAGGTCCTTGACGGCACCGTGATGCGTGCCGCCGCGCTCGACGCCTTCCTCGCCGCGCAGGTGGCACGGGCCAAGGAAGAGGGAGTGCTGTTCTCGGCACACCTGAAGGCCACCATGATGAAGGTTTCCGATCCCATCATCTTCGGGCACATCGTCCGGGCCTTCTTCCCCGCTGTGTTCGAAAGCTACGGCGACCAGCTGGCAGCTGCGGGCCTCAGCCCCAACAACGGCCTCGCTTCCATCCTGAGCGGAATCGAAGCGCTGCCCGCGGACGTCCGCGACGGCGTGCAGGCGGCCATCCGGCAGGGCTACGAAGACGGTCCCGCCCTGGCCATGGTGGACTCTGACAAGGGCATCACCAACCTGCACGTCCCCAGCGACGTCATCGTCGACGCGTCCATGCCGGCCATGATCCGCAGCTCGGGCCACATGTGGGGACCGGACGGCAAGGAAGCAGACACCCTGGCCGTGCTGCCCGACAGCAGCTACGCGGGGATCTACCAGGTGGTCCTGGACGACTGCCGCGTCCACGGTGCCTTTGATCCGACCACCATGGGGACGGTTCCCAACGTCGGGCTGATGGCGCAGGCGGCCGAAGAATACGGCAGCCACGACAAGACGTTCGAGATTTCCACTGCCGGACGGGTGCAGATCGTTGACGAGGCAGGCACGGTACTGATCGAACACACCGTGGAGCCGGGCGACATTTGGCGCGCCTGCCAGACCAAGGACCTTCCTATCCGGGACTGGGTCAAGCTGGCAGTGACCCGGGCCAAGGCATCGGCCACCCCGGCCGTGTTCTGGCTGGACGAAACCAGGGCCCACGATGCGAACCTGATCGCCAAGGTGCACACCTACCTCAAGGACCACGACACCGAGGGCCTGCAGCTGGAAATCATGGCACCGGAAAAGGCCACCGCCTTCACGCTGGAGCGACTGCGTAAGGGCGAGGACACCATCTCCGTCACCGGCAACGTGCTGCGGGATTACCTCACCGACCTGTTCCCCATCCTGGAACTGGGCACCAGCGCCAAGATGCTCTCGGTGGTGCCGCTGATCAACGGCGGCGGGCTGTTCGAGACCGGCGCCGGTGGTTCCGCCCCCAAGCACGTGCAGCAGCTGCTCAAGGAAAACCACCTGCGCTGGGACAGCCTGGGTGAGTTCCTGGCCCTGGCCGTCAGCTTCGAGCACCTCGCCGTCACGACCGGCAACGCCCGGGCCCAGGTCCTCGCCGACACGCTGGACCGGGCCACCGGTACGTTCCTGCTGGAAAACAAGTCCCCAAGCCGCCGCGTGGGGGAAATCGACAACCGGGGCAGCCACTTCTACCTGGCAATGTACTGGGCCCAGGAGCTCGCCAAGCAGGACAGCGACGCTGAACTGGCCGCCGCCTTCGCTGCCATCGCGGACTCCCTGGGATCCCAGGAGCAGGCCATCGTCGGTGAACTGCTGGCGGTCCAGGGATCGCCTGTCGACGTCGGCGGGTACTACCGCCCCGACGACGCCCTGGCCGAAGCCGTGATGCGGCCCTCCGCAACCTTCAACAAGGTGCTCTCCACGCTGAGCTAGGCGTTCCTGGCGCCGGGAACCCGGCGACGTGGCGGCGCGGCTGCCGCCACGAGTGCACGAATGAAACTGCCCGTTTCCCCGCCCTGGGGAAGCGGGCAGTTTCGTATCCTGCACGGACCGGTCCTGGCGCCGGGAGCCGTGCCGTCCGGGAGCCGTCACGGTCCCTCTGCACCGACGCTTCGCGCGGTAAGCCGTAGACCAGATTCCCTGCCACGTAACAGGGAATTAACATCGGGGACACAGGTCAAGGAACAACAATTCGGTACCTTGAAGCCGTTACCTGATCTTAATTCGCTGGATTGTGCCGCAGGGCACATATTTGGTTGTAGTCTCAGGGAACATATTCGGACATGACAGTGACCGCAATGGTGCCGTCACGACAACGGATGCGGCTCGGAAGGCAAATCTATGTACCAAAAGAAAGTACTCACCTCGCTGGCGGTGGCAGCCACACTGGGCATGCTGCTGACCTCCTGTGCCAACCAGGCCGGGACGACCGGAAGCTCGGAAACGGCAGCCTCCGGCAGCAAGGTGAACATCCCCGCCTTGACCAAGATCGACACCCCAGCGGCAGCCGTTCTGCCCAAGGGTGACGGCAAGGCAACCTGTGCTCCCACCACCACGTTGGCCTACGCCGGTGCCCAGACAGGCCCCAACGCCCAGCTCGGCGTGAACATCTACAACGGCATCCAGCTGGCCATCAACCAGCACAACGAGGCGAACCCTGGCTGCCAGGTGCAGTTCAAGATGTTCGACACCGAAGGTGACCCGAACAAGGCGACCGGCCCGGTAACCCAAGTGGTCAGCGAAGACGAAATCATCGGCGTCGTGGGCCTGCCGTTCTCCGGCGAGTCGAAGGCCACCGGCAACATCTTCGAACAGAAGGGCCTGGTGCACATCACGCCCTCCGCCACCAACCCGGGACTGACCGAAAACGGCTGGACCACGTTCTTCCGTGGCCTGGGCAACGACGCGGTGCAGGGCCCGGCAGCGGCGAAATTCCTGACCGGAAAGCTCGAAGCCAAAAAGGTCTACCTGGTTCAGGATGACTCGGACTATGGCATCGGCCTGGGCACCGCCACCTCGGCAGCCCTGGGCGGCGCGCTGGCTGGCACCGAAAAGGTGACCACCGGGCAGAAGGACTTCTCCGCCGTGATCTCCAAGATCATGAACGCCAAGGCTGACGCGGTGTTCTACGCCGGGTACTACGCGGAGGCTGCCCCGTTCGACCAGCAGCTGGCCGGCAAGGGCTTCGAAGGAACCTTCGTTGCTCCCGATGGCGTGAAGGATGACCAGTTCATCAAGCAGGCCGGTGACGCGTCCAACAACGCCTACTTCACCTGCCCCTGCCTGCCCGGTGAGCTGATCCCCGACTTCCAAAGCGCCTACAAGGCCCTGAGCAAGTCGGAACCCGGCACGTACTCCATTGAAGGCTACGACGCGGCAACCGTCCTGCTGGCCGGTATCGACGCCGGCAAGCAAACGCGGCCCGACCTGCTGTCCTGGGTCAAGAGCTACGACAAGGACGGCCTGAGCAAGCATTACAAGTGGGACGCAAAGGGTGAGCTGCAGGCTCCGACCGTCTACGGGTACAAGGTTGAAAACGGCAAGATCGTTCCGATCGGCGCGATCGGCGAGTAGGACGCACGACAGAACGATGCTGTGGGGTCAGCGCCTGGGACCCCACAGCATTTTTCTGGTTGCTGCCGTTTTTGACAACCACCCGCTTGCCTGCCCGGGCCGCAAGCCGCCCGGTGCCTGAGCAGATCAGGATGTACCCCTATGTTTTCCACCGCTTTAACAGCTCTTCCCCTGGACAGTGACTGGATCAACTTCGATGTTCCCTCGCTGGTCCAGAACTTCTGGAGCGCCACCTTCGACGGGCTGACCTTCGGCGCCATCTACGCCCTCGTCGCCCTTGGGTACACGCTTGTCTACGGCGTGCTGAACCTGATCAACTTTGCCCACTCAGAAGTGTTCATCGTCGGTTGCTATGCCGTGTTCTTCACCCTCAGCGGGCTTGGTTTCGGCCCTTCCGCCCCGCATCTGGGATTCTGGTCCATTGTCCTGAACCTGGTATTGGCGCTCATCATCGCCATGGCGGCCTCCGCCAGCACCGCGTTCCTGCTCGAACGGGTCGCCTACAAGCCCCTACGCCGGCGGAACGCGCCGCGGCTGGTGTTCCTGATCACCGCGATCGGCGCCTCGTTCGCCATCCAGTACACGATCTTCCTGATCCGTGGGCCCAACGCCGAAGCAGCGCTGACCATGTACCGGCCCACGCCCATCTTCGATGTCTTCGGAACCATCATCGATTCCCAGCAGCTCGTGATCGTCATCGCTGCGCTGCTGATGATGGTCGCCACCGACCTGTTTATCAGCCGGTCGCGCACAGGGCGCGGCATCCGCGCCGTCGCACAGGATCCGGACACTGCCACCCTGATGGGTGTGAACAAGGAACGGATCATCATCACCACCTTCGTCATCGGCGGTGTGCTCGCCGGAGCGGCGGCACTGTTTTACGTGATGAAGATTCCCTCCGGCGTGCAGTACACCGGCGGCTTCGTGCTGGGCATCAAGGCCTTCGCCGCCGCGGTGCTCGGCGGTATCGGCAACGTACGCGGCGCCCTGCTGGGCGGCTTCCTGCTCGGCCTGATCGGCAACTACGGCCAGATCCTGCTGGGCAACTCGCAGTGGACCGACGTCGTCGCCTTCGTGGTGCTGGTGCTGGTGCTGCTGGTCCGCCCGCAAGGCATTCTTGGCACCTCCCTTGGAAGGAGCAGGGCATGAGCATGACAGACGGCCCCACCCCACTTCCCACCGCCGCCGCCGCCCAGGCGGCCGTGGACCGGGAAGCCACGACGGCGGGACCGGGCAGCAGCACCGCTCCCGGCGCCGGCCGGTTCAAATCCTTCGGCAGCAAATGGAACGCTCTTTCACGCCAGCAGCAGTGGGCCTTCCTGGCCATTGTGGTGGTCCTGGCGTACCTGCTGCCGATCCTCAATCCGCCCATCATCACCACCGAACCGGGCAACAACTTTGCGCTGGCCTGCTTCGACATGGCCCGCTTTGCCCTGATCGCCGTCGGATTGAATATCGTCGTCGGTTACGCCGGCCTGCTGGACCTGGGCTACGTGGCGTTCTTCGCCGTCGGCTCCTACACTGCGGCCATGCTGACCAGCCCCGATTCACCGTTCCTGCACATCCCCTACCTGTGGACGGTCCCGGTCGCCATGGCGGTTGCGATGTTCTTCGGCGTGGTGCTGGGTGTTCCCACGCTGCGGCTGCGCGGTGACTATCTCGCCATCGTGACCCTGGGTTTCGGGGAAATCGTGCGCATCCTGGCCACCATCATTCCCGCCATGAAGGGACAGGTCGGCTTCCAGAACGTTGGCCACCCACCGGGCTCGGAAGCGGGCGGGACGCCGATCTTTTCCAACTCGAACGGCGTGCCCTGGTACTGGTTGACGCTGACCATCATCATCATCGTGCTGCTGCTGGTCGGTAACCTGGAACGCAGCCGGGTAGGACGTGCCTGGATCGCGATCCGCGAGGATGAGGACGCCGCCGAAATCATGGGCGTACCCACCTTCAAGTACAAGGTCTGGGCGTTCGCGATCGGCGCCTCCGTGGGTGGACTGTCCGGAGCGCTCTTTGCCGGCCAGGTCGGCTTCGTCAACAACCAGCGCTTTGACGTGCAGACCTCCATCCTGTTCCTGGCCGCCGTCGTCCTCGGCGGCGCCGGCAACAAGGTGGGCGCCATTATCGGTGGCGCCCTGGTCAGCTACATCCCCCTACGCTTCACCGCCATCGCCGATTACAAGTACCTCATCTTCGGCGTCGCCCTGGTGCTCATCATGATTTTCCGGTCCCAGGGCCTGCTGCCCGCCCGCCAGCGGCTGCTGGCCTACGGACGCCAGGCGTACTCTCGGATCAGCGGCCGGACCGGTGGTGGCGCCACGCCACGGACCGGTCAGGTCACCGGTCAGGAAAAGGAGGCAGGGGCATGAGCACCGCCTGGAATGAAAATGAAAACACCGGCTCGGTCACCGGCCCGGACGAGGGCGCCGACCTCGCCCCGGAGATCGACGTCGCCGCGCTGGAGGAGCAGGGGGTGGACCTGGAGGTGGCCCAAAAGGTTGCACCCGACCGCGACATTGCGGTGCCCGTGGGTGACAACCTGGTCCAGGTGCAGAACCTGACGGTGAAATTCGGCGGCCTGACCGCCTTGGACAACGTCACCTTTGACATCCGACGGGGTGAAATCCTGGGCCTGATCGGGCCGAACGGTGCCGGCAAGACCACCTGCTTTAACGCGATGACGGGGGTTTACAAGCCCTCCAGCGGCAAGGTGCTGCTGGAGGGGCAATCGATTGGTGGCCAAAAGCAGCACAAGATCACCCGGCTCGGCTTGGCGCGCACCTTCCAGAACATCCGCCTCTTCGGCGAGATGACAGCGCTGGAGAACGTCGTCGTCGGATTGGATGCCCGGCACCGAACCAGCGTCGGCGGGGCCCTCCTGCGCCTGCCCACGCACGTGCGGGAGGAAAAATCAGCGATCGAGCGGGGCATGGCGCTGCTGGAGTTCGTCGGCATCGCCGATCACGCGCACTTCCTGTCCCGGCACCTGCCCTACGGCCACCAGCGCAGGCTGGAAATCGCCAGGGCGCTGGCCACGGATCCCAAGGTGCTGTGCCTTGACGAGCCCGCGGCCGGGTTCAATCCGGCCGAAAAAGAAGACCTGATGACGCTGATCCGCACGATCCGCGACGACGGGTACACCGTCCTGCTGATCGAACACGATATGAAGCTGGTCATGGGGGTCACGGACCGGATCGTGGTGTTGGAGTTCGGCAAGAAAATCGCCGACGGCGCACCGGCCGAGATCCGTTCGGATCCCCGCGTGATCGCCGCCTACCTGGGGGAGCCCGAAGATGACGTTGCTTGAGCTGGACTCCATTTCTGTCCACTACGGACGGATCCAGGCGATCCGGGACATGAGCTTCTCCGTGGAGGAGGGGGAGATCGTCTCCCTGATCGGTGCCAACGGCGCCGGCAAGACCACCACCATGAAGACCATCTCCGGCCTGCTGAATCCCTCCAGCGGAGCCATCCGCTTCCTGGGTCAGGACATCACGAAAATGAAGGCGCATATCCGCGTGGTGCACGGTATTTCGCAGGCACCCGAAGGCAGGGGAATCTTTCCTGGCATGACCGTGCTGGAAAACCTGGACATGGGCGCCTTCGGCCGGAAGGACCGCAGCGGCATGGGGGCGGACATGGAGCGCGTCTTTGACCTGTTTCCCCGGCTCAAGGAACGCCAGAAGCAACTGGGCGGCACCATGTCCGGTGGTGAGCAGCAGATGCTGGCCATCGGCCGGGCGCTGATGTCCAACCCCAAGCTGCTGCTGCTGGACGAACCGTCCATGGGCCTGGCCCCGCAGTTCATCCGCCAGATCTTCCGGATCGTCACCGAGATCAACCGGCAGGGCACCACGGTGCTGTTGGTGGAGCAGAACGCCAACCAGGCGCTGGCGCGGGCTGACCGGGCGTTCGTGCTGGAGACGGGGGAGATCACGCACAGCGGCACCGGCAAGGAGCTGCTGGCCAATCCGGCAATCAAGGAAGCCTATCTGGGCGTCGGCTGACGCCCTCGGGTCCCACCTGCTTTGGCCGGGGGACCGGGTTCCTGACAAGAAGCAACAAGGGCGCCGCCCGACGTTCCATACGTCGGGCGGCGCCCTTGTTCTGGGGTGACTGGCTTTGAGGCGACTGGTCTTTAGGCGCCTTGCTTGGCCTTTGACTCAAGGCTGTCCTGCGGGTAGATGATGCCCAGTTCGGCGCGAACCCCGTCGAACAGGTGCATCATGGCCAGCGTGTCGGACAGGGGCATGGTGGGGCTTTCAGTCCTGCCTTCCTGGATGCAGCGTGTGACTTCGCGCAGTTGGTACGTGTAACCGGCGCCAACGGGGGAGAAGTGCTCCACCCGCGGTTCATTTTCGCCGATGAACACCCGCAGCTC
>JAODMR010000008.1 GCA_025465475.1 Micrococcaceae bacterium | reverse complement strand
TCTGCCGCTTTTTTGTGCCCGCAAGCCGGGCTGCCCGACGCCCTTCCGGCCCACGGCCCAACGGGCTGCCGGCGCCGCCGTCGAAACGGACGAGAGGAACTAAGTCCCCTTAGTGTCGTGTTGCGGTTCTCTGGGAGATGTGGTGCAGTGACAGTGCTACATCGTCAAGAAGCTGGCGTGGACAAGACCTCTCGGCTTGGGTGGTGCCTCCCTCCGGGATGCAGCCCGCCGGACGAAATCGAAGTTTAAGTGGGCTGAAAAAGATCATGACCGCACGAATGTCGGGCAAAGCAGTTTTTGTGGCTGTATCGGTAATGGCGCTTGCCATGACAGGATGCGCCACCGGCCAAAGCAGCAAGGCGGCCACCAGCGCAGCCTACGACTCTTCCGCCGCCGTCAGCGGCAAATTGACCATCATGGGGTTCGGAACCGGTGACGACGTTGCCACCACGCGTTTCGACACCGCCAAGGCAGCCCTTCCCAACGTCCAGGTGGACCTGGTCAAGGGCCAGTTGGACGTCCAGCAGTTCCTCTCCTCCGTGGCCGCCAACCAGGCTCCGGACATCATCTACGGCAACCGCGACCAGATCGACAGCTTCGCCGCCCGTGGAGCTGTCCTTCCGCTCGAGGAATGCATCAGCGGCGAATCCATCAGCACCGGCGATTTCCGGAAGACCGCCCTTGACCAGGTCACCCTGGGCGGCCACGTGTACGGCATCCCTGAGTTCAACCAGGTGGAAATCGTCATGGCCAACCCGGACCTGCTCTCCGCCGCCGGAGTAGGAATGTCCGACGTCGACGGGTCCAACTGGGACAAGGTGACGTCCGCTTCGGCAGCCATGGCGAAAACCACCAACGGCAAGATCGACGTCCTCGGTGTCGACAGCAAGATTCCAGACTTCTTCCCGCTCTGGGTCAAGGCCAACGGCGGCTCATTGATCTCCGACGACGGCAAGACCGCCAACCTGGACTCGCCGAAGGTCCTTGAGGCCCTGGAGTTCACCGCCGGCATCTACAAGGCCCAGGGCGGATTCGGTGCCGTCAAGGCCGTGCGCGACTCCGCCGACTTCTTCGGCAAGGGCAACCAGTTCGCCACCGGCTCGCTCGGCGCAATGCCGATGGAGCAGTGGTACGTGAACATTCTCAATGACGTTTCGCCAGACGCCGCCGTCGACTTCACCAGTTTCAAGGACCGCGAGGGCAAGGCCTTGAGCTACTCCTCCGGCTCCGCCTGGGCCATTCCCAAGGGCAGCAGCAATCCGCAGGCTGCCTGCCGCTTCGCCAAGACCATGACGGCTACCGACACCTGGCTGAAGGCCGCCGACGTCCGCGCCAGCGCCCGGACCGCCAAGGACAAGCCCTTCACCGGGCTGTTCACCGGCAACCAAAAGGCCGACGACGCCATCAAGGCCAAGTACGTGTCCACCTCTGCTGGCAGCAACTGGGGACGCGCCATCGAGGCGTCGTACCAGGCCAACGAGAACTCCTTCGCCTACCCCTCCACGCCCGCCGGAGCGGAATTCAAGACCGCCTGGCAGGATGCCGTCAACAAGGTCATCAACGGCCAGGCCGACGCCAAAACCGCCCTGGCGGACGCGCAGCAGGCCGCGCAAAAGGCCCTCGACGACGGTTGGGCGCAGCTGCAGAAGGCGGGATAGCCCGTGGCTCAGCGTGCGGGGTCATTGCAGTTAAAGGGCCCGCGGAAACGGCGTAGCGTCACGGCGCGCATCGACTCGCGGGCCGGAATGTTGTTCATCGCTCCCTGGGTCGTTGGCCTGCTGATCTTCACCCTGTGGCCGGTGGGGTACAGCGCCTACCTGTCCCTGACCGACTACGACGTGCTGAACGATCCGTCCTTCGTTGGCCTGGACAACTACCGGCAGCTGCTCAGCGACCCGAAGATCGCCCTCTCGCTATCGAACACTTTTATCTACACGCTGCTCTCCGTTCCGGTGCACGTGCTGGTCGCCCTAGGGCTGGCGTTGCTCCTGACCCGGGCCGGCCGGGCCGCCGGATTCTTCCGCACCGCGTTCTACCTGCCGAACATGACCCCACCCGTGGCGGTGGGCGTCATGGTGCTGCTGATTTTCAACGGGCAGAACGGGTTGGTGAACACGGTGCTGGGCTGGTTTGGCATCGCGGGCCCGGACTGGACCACAGACCCCAACTGGGTCAAACCCGGCCTGGTGCTGATGAGCCTATGGACCTTGGGATCGTCCGTGATCATCCTGCTGGCAGCCCTGCGTAACGTGCCGCAGGAGTTGGAGGAAGCCGCAAAGCTCGACGGCGCCAACGCCTGGCAGCGCACGCTGCGGATCAAACTGCCGATGATCAGCGGGACGCTGTTCTTCATCATCATCGTCAACACCATCTCCGCGTTCCAAAGCTTCACCGAGGCCTACACGGCGTTCTTCGGCTCAGGATCCTCGACCTATAGCAATGACGCGGCCCTGTTCTACGCCATCTACCTGTTCCAACAGGCTTTCACTTTCCTGCACATGGGATACGCCTCCGCCATGGCGTGGCTGCTGTTCGTGATCGTGATGATCGTGACGGGCATCCAGGTCCTGGTCAGCCGGCGGCTGGTCTACTACGAAGGGGGCCGGCCATGACCGTTCGGACCGACGCCGTCCAGCAACCGGACGGGAAGCGCGCTCCCGAGGCGCCCCTGACGCCGGAACCGGGCCCGACGCCGGCGCCCCGCCGGATCTCCGGCCGGAGCCTTGGCCGGCTGCTCACCTGGCTGGGTCTGGGAGTCACCACCGTCATCTTCATCTACCCCCTGCTGTGGCTGGTCAGCGCCTCGCTGAAGCCCCGCTCGGAGGTTTTCGACAACCGCCTGGTTCCTGCCACCTTTGCGCCGGAAAACTACCTGAACGTGTGGCAGGATGCGCCCCTGGCGCTCTGGCTGGGGAACACGGTCCTGGTGACGGCATTGGCCGCCACGGCCGTAACGCTGTCCAGCGCCATGGTCGCCTACGGTTTTGCCTGCTACTCATTCCCCTTCAAACGGGTGCTGTTTGGAATCCTGATGGCCACCATGATGCTGCCGGGAGCCGTGACCATGGTTCCCACCTTCCTCATCTGGAATGGGCTGGGGCAGGTGGGCACCCTGACGCCGCTGTGGGCGGGCAACCTGTTTGGCAGCGCCTTCTACATTTTCCTGCTCCGGCAGTTCTTCCTGGGCCTGCCGCGGGACCTGTTCGAGGCTGCCCGGATCGACGGCGCCAATAACTGGAGACAGTTCACCAGCATCGCGTTGCCGCTTTGCCGTCCAGCCCTGGCTGTGGCGTTCATCTTCGAGTTCCAGGCGTCCTGGACCGACCTGATGCGGCCGCTGATCTACCTCCGGGATGAATCGACGTTCACCATCCCACGCGGTCTGAAGGCAGTGCTGGACCAGTACGGGTTCAGCGGCAACTGGCATTGGGAGACCATCGTGACAGCCAGCGTGATTACGACGATCCCCATGATCATCCTGTTCTTCGCGGGCCAGCGGCACTTTGTCGCCGGCATCGCGACCACTGGCAACCGCGGCTAAAACGAAGCGGACGCCCTCCGGAAGGAGGGCGCCCGATCGCTACTGACTCGCCACTGCATCGCTGCTTAGTCGATGCCAGCTTGGGAGGCCGGTTCCTACTTGGCGGACGCTGCCGCGTCAGCGGTTCCCGGCGTGGTGACGCTGCTGCGCGCCGTCATCGTCTCGGCGTTCACCATCCAGGCGTACTGCTCCAGCGCTGCGATGAACGCGTGCAACAGGTCCGCCGTCGTCGGGTCCTCCTCATCAACGTCGTCATGGACGTCCCGCATGGTGCCCACGGTCGCCTCCAACCGGGCGGTCACCAGGCCCACCACGTCCTTGGTGTCCACCAGGGTGGCCGGGAACTCCTCCAGGCTGGTGGTCTTGGTGACGGTGGAGCTGCGGCCGTCAGGGGTGGCGTGCAGGGCGCGCATCCGCTCTGCCAACTGATCGGCGAAGAGCCTGGCGCTGGTGATGATTTCGTCCAATTGCAGGTGCAGGTCGCGGAAGTTCCGCCCCACCACATTCCAGTGGGCCTGCTTGCCCTGCACGTGAAGCTCAATCAGGTCCACCAGGACCTTCTGCAGGTTGTTGGTCAGCGTTTCCGACGCTTTCATGAGCGCTCCTTTGTCTGGGCGGTTTCGGTAGTGGGGCTGGCGTTGGAGGCCAGCAGATCCCGGATCTCCGCAGCGGATAGCTGCGGCTGACGGTATTCGGCAGACAGCACGGCAAGTACCTCATCGGCGGCGTGTTCGTCGGTGGAAGCCATGGCGTCGACGGCGTACACCACATGGAAGTTATGGGCGAACGCGTCGGCGGCGGTCTGGGCCACGCAGTTGTGGCTTGCCACTCCTGCCAGGATCAGCCGGTCCACGTTCCAGTTCCGCAGCCGCAGCAGCAGGTCGGTGGCGACGAAGGCGCTGTCACGGATCTTCACCACGCGCGGCAGGTCGTGCCAGTCCAGGCCGGGAACGAATTGAGCCTGCTCGCTGCCGCTGAAAATGAAACCCTGGTCGTCGTCGAGCATGCTGAGGGTCCATGTCGACTTGTCGCGTTCGTGCTCCGTGCAGACCATCATCACCTTGGTGCCCGACTCCCGGGCAGCGCGGATGAGTTCGTTGCACCCGGTCACCACCCGATCCTGCTGGGATGCGAGCGGTTCGGCCTCGAAGAACGCGTTCTGCATGTCGATGATCAGTACAGCGGTGTTCATGCCAGCGGCCGCCAGGCGGTCACGGTGGCAGAGGCGCTAATCAACCCGAAGAGGTGCGTCGCGTAGCCGATGAAGAACAGCGCCGCGATCACCACGATCACGGCGATAATGACAACCCATATCCACATGTAGCTGCGCTTGGGGGCGCTTTCCTCGTGTCCCTGATCCATGCTCATGGCACCCTCGGCGGGTGGGGTTTCACCCGGGGGAACACCACCGCCCGGTTCCAGGCCGGTGATGTGCTGCTCCAGGGGATCAGGGTTGGAGGTCGAGCTCTGGGCACGGTCCGGAGGAGCAGCCCGCTCGCCCTGCTTGTCCGGGTCATTCGTTGACGTCATGGTTCCCTCCGTCATTGCGCTTCGTGCGGTCTGCTCATGTCTTTTACCCTTGCATAATCCCACAGAGTTGGAAAGCATGCTTACTAAATGGCAGCCGACCCCCCGGCTGCCCAACCTCACAGGAGAGAACCGTCATGGATTTTGCACCAAAAACCGCCATCGTGACCGGCTCGGACTCGGGCATCGGACGCGCCATCGCCGTTGCCCTGGCCGAATCCGGAATGGACGTTGGCATCACCTGGCATAGCGATTCCGAAGGGGCCGAAAAGACCGCGGAGGAGGTGCGTCAACTGGGCCGCAAGGCGGTTACCGTGCAGCTGGACACCTCCGACGTTCCGGGCTGCGGGGATGTCATCGACTCCTTGGCCGAACAGCTTGGCGGCGTCGACGTCTTCGTGAACAATTCAGGCACGGGTGAGGGCACCAAATTCCTCGACCTGACGTTCGATGACTGGTCCAAGACCATCAACACCAACCTGACCGGCGCGTTCGTGTGCATCCAGCGCGCCGCCAAGCGCATGGTCAGCGCAGGCACTGGTGGCCGGATCATCGCGATCAGCAGCGTGCACGAGTTTCAGCCGCGGGTGGGATCCGCCGCCTACGACACGTCCAAGCACGGACTCGGCGGGCTTATCAAGACCCTTGCCCTTGAGTTGGGGCAGTACAACATCACCGCCAACACGGTGGCGCCCGGCGAAATCGCGACCGCCATGACCGGAAACGAGGACGTCGACCCGGCCTCCGTCGACCGGCCGGGCATTCCGCTGGGCCGCCCCGGCGACGCGCGGGAAATCGCATCGGTGGTCAACTTCCTGGCCAGCCCCGGATCCAGCTACGTCACCGGCGCGGCGTGGGTGGTCGACGGCGGGATGTTGCAGATGGGGCCGCAGGGCGGCTCGCACATCACCAGCAACGACTGGCGGGAGGTCTAGGCCCGCAGCTCCGGCGCTATCGGGCGGCAACTGCCCTGCCCGGTAAGCTGGAGGGCGTCCCGGGGCGGGGCAGAGGCGGAGGGCAGTATGGACCAGGCAGGGGAATTCCTGGGGTTCGATTTTGGCAGGTTGCGGCGCTTTCCGGATGTCGAGGCGCCCAACCTGTTCGCCGTCGACGCCACTGACCGGCTGCTGCTGTCCGTCGCCGCGCCCGCCTTGCCCGGACTGGAGGATGGCGGCCTGGTGGTGCTGAACGACCGGTACGGCGCCCTGACCTTGGGAGCTGGAGCACTGTACGGAATGGGCAACATCCGGGTGCACCAGGATGCGAGGTCGGGGGAGTTGGCCCTGCGCAATAACGCCCTGCTGGTGGAGCAGCCGCCCGAATTCGCGCAGCTGCCGCTGGGCGCGGACCTGGTGGAAGGGGCGCGCGTGGTGCTGTGGCAGCTGCCCCGCAGCCTCGATGAGCTGACGGAGGTGGCCGACCTGCTGGCCCGGCACGCCGCTCCGGACGTGCAGATTTTCGCAGGCGGCCGGGTGAAGCACATGGCCCGGGCCATGAATACCGTGCTGGAACGATACTTCGGCAGCGTCCAGGCGGGCCTCGCGCAACAGAAATCGCGCGTGCTGACCGTGCGGGAACCCGTCCGGCCCACGCAGCCGCCACCCTTTCCCGTCCGGCAGCACCAGCCGGACCTGGACCTGGACCTGAGCGCCCACGGTGCGACGTTTGCCGGCGCCACTCTGGACATCGGCACCCGGTTCCTGCTCACCTTCCTGGACCGCATGAAGCCCGACAGCGTATACGCGGTGGACCTGGGCTGCGGCTCAGGGGTGGTGGCGGCAGCCCTGGCCTCCGCCCGTGCCGACCTGCAGGTCACGGCCACCGACCAGTCGGCCGCTGCCGTGGCCTCCGCGGCGGAAACCGCTGCATTGAATGGGCTGCAGGACCGCATCCGGGTGGTGCAGGATGACGCCATGGCCGGGTTCGCGCCGGCCAGCGCCGACCTGATCCTGCTCAACCCGCCCTTCCATGTTGGCGCCAGCGTGCACGCCGGTGCTGCCCTGAAGCTTTTCGACGCCGCCGCCCGGGTCCTGCGACCGGGCGGGGAACTCTGGACCGTGTACAACACCCACCTGGACTACCGCGGGCAGCTGGACGCCCGTGTTGGTCCCACCCGGGTGCAGGGCCGCAATGCCAAGTTCACCGTGACCAGCACGGTGCGCCGCTAGCCGCACCGGACTCTCAATCCGTAGCGGCTACCTGCCGGTTTGTTGGCAATACCACGCCGAGCACCTGGCCGAGCGCATGCCGGCCGAGTCCGTGCAACGGCGGATGATCGTCGGAGGCTGCCAGCAGCGCGACGGCGATGTTCAGCGCCCAGCCCCTGGCCCGGCGCCACGTGTCCTCATCGGGCGCCCGCAGCGCGGAGTACTCCCGCCGGAACACCTGCCGGCCGGCGTCGTCGAAGGTGAGCCAGGCCGTGGCAAGGTCCGTCGCCGGATCACCGGCGCACAGGTCCCCGAAGTCGAGCACGCCGGCCAGGCCGCCGTCGTCCATGAGCAGGTTCCCCGGATGCAGGTCTCCGTGCAGCCATTGCGCCGGCCCGGCCCAGGCCGGCGTGTGCAGCAGGTCCTGCCACAACGCGAGCGCCGGGGCCCGGACCTCGTGGGGAAGGGCCGGGACCCTGGCGCGGAAGGCGGCGTCCCTGCCCGCCAGCGGGACGCCCCGCACTGGATTGGACGGCGCATCCAGCGGTGCGGGCCGGTGAAAGTCGGCCACGAACCGGGCCAGCGGCGGGGCAAGCACCGCACGGTCCCGGGCCGGGCTGGCCAGCGCCGTCCGTCCCGGGAGCCAGGGTGAAATCGACCAGGGCCAGGGGAAGTAGTCGCACGGTTCGCCGTGCCGCACCGGAACTGGGAGCGCGACCGTTGCGCGCTCGGCAAAGACGGGCAACCAGCGCTGCTCGTTCAGCAGCAACTGCACGGAGGACTTTCGACGCGGCAGCCGGACCGTGAGGGACGCGCCCAGCCGGAAAAGCTCGTTGTCCCAGCCATGCGCCAGCGCGCTGATCGGAAGGCCTGCCAGGTCAGGATGCTGGTCCTGCAGCAGCCGCCGCACCAGCCCGGCGTCGATGTCGAGCTCGGCGGCAGGCATGCGGGTCACGGGCATCGGCTCCTTCTCGACGGGGTCAACTTCATGACAATTCTGTCAGGCCCTGCATGACAGAGTTGTTGTCCCCCAACCGAGAGGGTTATATCATCAGCGAACGGGTCCGGTATTCTGTGGCGCTATTGGGGGCGGCACAGAACCGGTGGACACGTCAGTCGATGTCCTCCACAATTTGCCCGAACGGCAGCCGGTCGTCCAGGTGCGCCTGCATTTCACGCGGGCCCACCACCACATGCACGCCGTGCAGCTGGTCCGCGGCTGACTGCATCAGCACGGGCCGCACCATGTTCGCGAACCGCTCGTCTTTCCCCGCCAGATAAGCCTCGTACGAAGCTGGAAGTGAAATCATGGGCACAGCATAATCCTCGCCCGCAGCGCCGGATAGGTCCGCAGGGCCGGCTCCTCTTCCCAGCCCGCCCCTTCTTGGATTGAATAGGAGTCACCGGCCCGGACGGCGGGTGCACGCGCCCGCCGGGGCGCCGGCTTACGCGTAGTCAGGGGATCGCAATGCTGCAGGCCGAAGCGGGCGCACGGATCGATCCCGGCGAGTTGCGCGCCGCCGGCGATGCCCTGGACAGCATCACCCGCAGTTTTGAGAACAAGGTGGTGGGACAGGCGCGGCTCCGGGAGACGCTGCTCATCGGCCTGGTCACCGGCGGCCACATCCTGCTGGAGAGCGTCCCGGGCCTGGCCAAGACCACCGCCGCCCAAACCCTTGCCGACTGCGTGGACGCGGCGTTCCACCGGATCCAGTGCACGCCGGACCTGCTGCCCAGCGACATCGTCGGCACGCAGATCTACGACGCCGCCAAGGGAACCTTCGTCACCCAGCTGGGTCCGGTGCACGCCAACATCGTGCTGCTCGATGAGATCAACCGGTCCAGCGCCAAGACGCAGTCGGCGATGCTGGAGTCCATGCAGGAACGCCAGACCAGCATCGGCGGCCAGGTGTACGCCCTGCCGGATCCGTTCCTGGTCCTCGCCACGCAGAACCCCATCGAGCAGGAGGGCACCTACCAGCTGCCCGAGGCGCAGATGGACCGCTTCCTGCTCAAGGACGTGCTGGACTACCCGACACCGGCGGAGGAGGCGGAGGTGCTGCGCCGCATCGATGCCGGCGTGTACCGGGCCGACGCCCGGCCGGCCGCCGTCGCCTCCCTGGATGAGGTGCTGACGCTGCAGGATGTCGCACGCCGGATCTACCTGGACCCGGCAGTGGTGCGGTATGTCGTGGGGCTGGTCTACGTGACGCGGCATCCCGGACAGTACATCGATCCACGCCTGGCGGGCTTCATCGAATTCGGCGCCAGCCCCCGGGCCAGCATCGCGTTCAGCCAGGCCACCCGTGCCCTGGCCCTGCTGAACGGCAGGGACCATGTGTTGCCGGAGGACGTCAAGGCGCTGGCGCACCGGGTGCTGCGGCACCGCATCATTCTCGGCTTCGAAGCGGTGGCCGAGCAGGTGCCGGTCGAAACCATCATTGATGCGATCCTGGGCTCCGTCCAGACCCCCTGACAGCCATGGCCACCCTGCTGCAAAAAGTGAAGTCCCGGATGTTCCTGTTCGCGCACCGGAAGGCGCGCGGCGTGCTGAACGGCGAGTACACGTCCGTCTTCCGCGGCCGCAGCCTGGACTTCGACGACCTGCGGGGCTACATCCCGGGCGATGAGGTGCGCGACATTGACTGGAAGGCCTCCGCCCGCTTCGGTTCACCCCTGGTCAAGCGCTACGTCGCGGTTCGGAAACAGACGGTGCTGCTGGTGGCGGATACCGGTCGAAACATGGCCGCGCGGGCCCTGGGTGGGGAACCGAAAAGGGACATTCTGGTGCTGGCACTGGGTTTGATGGGCTACCTGGCGCTCAAGCACGGAGACGACGTGGCCCTGGTGTACGGGGACAGCCGCGGCTTCCACCGCATTCCCGGGCACGGGACCGAGGGCCACCTGGAATCCCTGCTGCAGGCGGTGAACAGCGCCACCACGCTCGACGCCGGTGCCAGCGACCTCAGCGCGCAGCTGGAGTACGTCGCCCGGAACTACCGGCGGCGGATGCTGCTGTTCATTGTCACCGATGAGGTTGCCCTTACGGACGAGTTGGAGCAGCGGATCCGGCGGCTGACGGCCCAGCACGAGCTGCTGTGGCTGACCGTGCGGGACGCCGAACTGGTGGGCGCCGGCTTTCCGGGGTCCGCCGTGTACGACGTAGCGGACCTGGTGGGGGTGCCGGCGCTGCTGGCCCGGGATCCCGAGGTCGCCCGCGAATACCACGACGCCGAGCAGGAGCGGACCGCCGCGATGGAGGAATTCCTCACCCGGCACGGCATCGCCCTGGCCCGGCTGGGTTCCTCCGACGACATCATGGCCGGACTGTTCGGGCTGCTGGAGAGGCACCGCCGTGCCAAACGATGACGGCTTTTTTGGCCCGGTGGGTTATTCGGTGGGTTGGCCGCTGCTGGGGGGTGGCCTGCTGGTCCTGCTGTTGGCCTGGTACGGGTACGTCCTGCTGTCCACCCGGGCCCTGACCAACGCCCGCATACCCGGCTACCAGGCACCGCCGACGCCGCTGAGCGTGCGGGACCGTTATCTGGCCGTCATTGACGCGGTGATGGCAAGGTACGACGCCGGCCAGCTGACCGGGCGGCAGGCGCATCAGGAGTTGAGCCTGGCCGTGCGGTCCTTCGTCCACGAGCTCACCGGCGTCACCACGCACCGGATGACCCTGGCGGAACTGCGTCGAGCCCAACTGCCGGCCCTGGCGGAGGCCGTGGAGCAGTTTTATCCGGCCGAGTTCGCGGTCCCCGCGGCGGGACATCCAGGGCAGGCAGCCGAGGCGGCCCGGCAGGTGGTGTTGAGGTGGAACTAAGGCTCTGGTTCCTGCTGCCCGCCGGACTCCTGGTCCTGGTGGCCGCCGCCTGGCTGGTGCTGCGGAGGCACCGCCGGAATGACGGTACCGCGGCCCCGGTGGCCCACGCGGACCGGCTCACCTCCCTGCCGTCCTATCAGGCCGCGTTGCGCCGCTATCGCCGTTGGCTAGGGGTGGTCCTGGCTAGTGGGCTGGTCCTGGCGTTATGCCTGCTGGTGCTGGCCTCGCGGCCCGTCCTGCAGGGCACGGGAAGGGACCAGCGCGTGAACCGGGACATTGTCCTCTGCCTGGACGTGTCTGGATCCATGACCTCCACCGATGCCCTGCTCGTGGAGGTGTTCCGTTCCCTGGCCGAACAGTTCCGCGGCGAGCGCATCGGATTGACCATCTTTGATTCCAGCGCCGTGCAGGTGTTTCCCCTGACCGACGACTACGACTTCGTCACTGATCAACTGGATCAGGCAAAGGCGGCACTGGACGGGGACTCCGGCGGTTACAGCTTTTTCGACGGCACCTACAACGGCCGCGGATCTTCCCTGATCGGAGATGGCCTGGCTTCCTGCGTGTCCAGCTTTCCCCGGCTGGGAACCGAGGAACGGCCACGGTCCATCATCCTCGCCACCGACAACAAGCTGGCGGGTCGGCCCATTTTCGAGCTACCTGAGGCAGCCGACCTGGCCGCCCGTAACTCGATTCGCGTGTACGGCATCAACCCGAACGACTTCGACGCCGGCACTCCAAGGGGCCAGCCGGGCGAGGAGATGCGGGCAGCCATGCGGGAAACCGGTGGCGATTATTTCGCCCTCAACTCCCGCAACGCCGTCACCGGGATCGTGGCGCGGGTGCAGGCCACCGAGGCGGCGAAACTGCCGGGCCCGGAACGCACCCAATTCAGTGACCGGCCGGAACTGCTGCTCTGGGTGGCGCTCGCCGCCCTGGCGTGCATGGTTCTGGGGCTAAGGAGGATCCGGTCATGAGTTGGCTCCCCTTAGCCCCCTGGTGGGTTCTGTTCCCGCTCGCCGCCCTGCTGTTGGCCGCCGTCGCCTGGCCGCTTCACCGGCGGCCCGAGGCGCCGTCACCCGGCCGGGGCGCGCTGTTGCGCCGGAGCGGCATCCTGGTGCTGCTCCTGGTGGCGATGCTGCGGCCGGGCCTGCCCGGCGGGGATGCCCGCGCCACCACCGCAGAACTCGACGTGTTTTTTGTGGTGGACACGACCAGCAGTTCCGTGGCTGAGGATTACGCCGACGGCCAGCCGAGGTTGGCGGGCATGAAAAAGGACATCCTCGACATCGCGAACGAACTGGCCGGCGCACGGTTCTCCCTGCTCACCTTCGACCGGCAGGCGAGCGTGAAACTGCCGCTGACCACCGATACCGGCGCCCTGGAAACTCTCGTCGCCATCCTCACCCAGGAGGTGACCGCTTACTCGCGCGGCAGCAGTGTCACGGTGGCCAACGACGTCCTGGTGGAACGGCTCCAGGCGGCGCGGCAGGCGCACCCCGACCGTCCCCGGGTGGTGTTCTACCTGGGCGACGGCGAGCAGACGGCGGCAGCGGCACCGCAACCCTTTTCCATCCCCGGCAATTTGATCAACGGGGGAGCGGTGCTGGGTTACGGCACCGTCCAAGGCGGGCGGATGCTGGAGAACTTCGGTTACTCCTCCGCGCAAAAACCCCAGTACATCAAGGACACGACGACGGCCGGCGGTGGTGACGCCGTGTCCCGGATCGACGAGCACATGCTGTCCACCATCGCCGCCGACCTGGACGTCCCGTACGTGCACCGCAGTGCCGGCGACCCCGTGACCCAGGCACTGCAGGACGCGCGGCCGGGTACCGTCCAGCTCTCGTCGCAGGCGGCTGCGGGAAGCCGATTCGAACTTTATTGGATCCTGGCGCTCGCGGCCTTTCCGCTGCTTGTTTGGGAACTGCTCATTCACGGCCGACGGATCGCCTCCCTTCGGCCCGTACCGGAGGCAGCACGATGAGGAACCGGACGGAGGGAGCCACCGTGGCGGACCTGGTGTCCGGCCCCGGGTCCGACTCAGGGACCGGCTCCGGGCCGGATGGGCAGGGCGTGGACTCGATGCCGGGCGAGGATCAGGTGCTGCGGGTGGCGCGGCTGCGGCGGCGCCGGCAGCTGCTGCTTCTTTCGGCACCAGTGGTCCTGCTGGTGCTGCTGGTCGCCCTCAAGCTGCTCAGCCTGCCGGTCTTTGCCCAGCAGGCGGCGGCATCGTTTGCCACCGGCAACGGCGCCGGCACGCGGTCGGCCGGGCAGGCCCTGGATTATGCGAACGTCGTCGAAAGCTGGAAAGCTCCCTTTGCCCTCGGTGACGGGTTGGTCCTCAACGGTGACCTGACGGGCGCACGGGAGGCCTTCTCGCGGGCCCTGGCCGGCGCCCCGGAAGCGGCGTCCTGCATGGTTCGGGTCAACCTGGTGCTGACCCTGGAAAAGCTGGGTGACGTGCAGCTGGCCGCAGGGGATCCGGCCGCCGCCAAAGCGCTGTATGACCAGGGTGTAGCCGTCGCCGCCCAAGCTCCCCCTGGATGCTTTCTGCCCGGTGGCGAGGGCAACCGGCAAGGCGAGGGGAACCAACTGCAGCAGTCCCAACAGCGGCTGGAGCAAAAGTCGCAGCAGGCCGGCCAACAACCTGCCGCGTCACCGGCGCTCCCGCAAAACCCGGAGCAGGGCGGGAGCCCCGCCGAACAGGGCAAACTGGACCAGTTGCGGGAACAACAGCAGCAGGCCCAGCAGGACCGCGCGGAGGGCGGCCAGCTGGACCAGGACCTGCAGGACGGGCCGGGGAGCTATCAGGAAAAGCGCTGGTAGGCGGTCAGCGTAATGTTCGGTCCGAAGCCAGGGGCACCGGCCGGGCCGGAAGATCCGGCTGCGTCAGAGCGTAAAAGGGCGTCTTAATTCGGTCACGGTCTTGCTGCCCTGCGGTGTCGCTCCGTATCGTGGAACCCAAGTTACTGCACGTAACGTGTCAGCGATCCCCGCGTCCGACCCCGTTTCCCCTGGAACACGGACAACCGGCCGGGGGTGTGGGTGCCCCCATGTGGGCCTGACATTTGCCGCAGGAGCCCCTTGTTCTGCAGAGCTGTTCCAACGGTCGTTTTTGGCTGCTTGGATTCCGCCGCGGCTGCAGCACCGGGGACCCCTTCCTGCGTTCCCCTTTCCTCCAGAGGCAGCCGCCGGAGCACGTGTCCGGTGGAGCCGATGCTCCAGTCAAGGACAGCAAATGTCACCACCACGTTCCCTTTCCGCAACCCCCGCTCCACCGGGCAACGACCCTGTCGCGTTGAGCTACGAACTTTTTCCGCCGCGTACACCGGCTGCCGCCGACACCCTGTGGACGACCATACGGGAGCTTGAGGGCACCAACCCCGACTACGTTTCGGTCACCTACGGGGCCAGCGGCTCCAACCGGGACACCGCCGTCGAACTGCTCAACCGCCTGCTGACGGAGACGTCGCTGCGCCCGTTGGCCCACCTGACCTGCGTGGGCAATACGCCCACGGAACTGGCCGGAATCGTCGGAGAACTGCTCGACGCTGGCGTGCGCGGCATCCTGGCCCTGCGCGGTGACCAGCCCAAGGGCGCTGCGCCCGGGGAAACCCCGTCCCGGCACGGCTTCCCCGGGCCCGCCCAGGAGCACCTGACCTACGCGCAGGACCTGATCGAGCTGATTCGCAGGGTGGAGCAGCGACGCACGGCAATGCTCTGCGCTGGCCGCGTCGCTATCGGGGTTGCCGCCTATCCGGCCAAGCATCCCGAATCGCCCAGCGAGGCCCACGATGTGGAAGTGCTGCTGGCCAAGCAGCGTTCTGGCGCCGACTTCGCAATCACACAGGTGTTCTTCCACCCCGAGCAATACGCGGGACTGGTGCTGCGGGCTCGGCGAGCCGGGGTGACCATTCCGATCATTCCGGGCGTCATGCCGCTCACCAGCGTCCGACGCCTGCAACGCCTGGGCGCCCTGGCCGGCGTCGAACCTGACCCCGGACTGGTGCGTGCGCTGGCCGGCGCACAGGACGGTGCCGAGAGCCGGCGAATCGGCGTCCGGGCCACCGTGGACCTGGCCCGGGCAGCACTTGACGCGGGCGCACCCGGCATCCACCTGTACACGTTCAACGAGCACGCCGCCGCGCTGGACGTGTTGGACCGGCTGGCCCTGCCCCGGCCTGGCCGCCGCACCTTCGCCCCGCGCTCCCTGGTCGGCTGAAGACCGCACCAACGCCGGCACAAGCGCCGCACCTCCTTCGAAACTCCTAACGACACTGATAAACGAGGACTGCACCATGACGATTTCCACGCCCAGCAACACGCCAACCACCTCCCTGCCCTTCCCGTCCGCCTCCCTGCTGGGATATCCCCGGATCGGCCGTCGCCGTGAACTCAAGAAGGCCGTCGAGGCCTTCTGGGCCGGCCGCATCGACGCTGCCACCCTGGAGGAGACAGCCCGCGAACTCCAGCTGGCCACGGCAACCCGGCTCCGGGACCTTGGCCTGACCGAACCGGCAGCCATCCCCGGAACCTTCTCCTTCTACGACCAGGTCCTGGATGCCGCAGCCGCTGTGGGTGCAGTGCCCGCACGCTTTGGCAACCTGCTCGCCGAGGACGGGCAACTGGACCTGGCCGGCTACTTCACCTTGGCCCGCGGCACCGACGTGCAGCCGCCGCTGGAAATGACCAAGTGGTTCGACACGAACTACCACTACCTGGTCCCCGAGATCGGCCCGGAAACGGACTTCTCGGTCACCTCGACCCGGATTGTGGCCGACTTCTCCGCAGCATTGGCCCAGGGCATCGAAACCCGGCCCTACCTGGTGGGGCCGGTGACGTTCCTGCTGCTGAGCAAGCCTTCGGACCAGGCTCCGCAGGGATTCGACCCACTGGACCGGTTGAGTGACCTGCTCCCCGTCTACCAGGACCTCCTGGGCCGCCTGGCGGCGGCAGGAGCCCGCTGGGTCCAGCTCGACGAGCCGGCCCTGGTGGTCGACTCCGACCGTTCTCCGGCCAGCATCGCCGACGCCGTCACCACGGCCTACCAAAGCCTGACGGCCTCCAACGAGCGCCCGGCGCTTCTGGTCAGCACGCCCTACGGGGAGCTCGGCGACCTGCTGCCCACCCTGGCCGCCACGGACATCGAGGCCCTGCACCTGGACGTCTTCAAGGGCAAGGTCCCCTCCCGCACCGAACTGGCAGGCCTCGCCGGGAAAACACTGGTGGCCGGCGTCGTGGACGGCCACAACATCTGGCGCAACGACCTCCAGGCGTCAGCAGCCGTGCTGTCCCGGCTGGAAGGCGTCGCCGGCGCCCTGGCCGTGTCGACGTCGACGTCCACCCAGCATGTGCCGCACGACGTCGAGGAAGAGACCCAGCTCTCGGCGCAGCTGCGCAGCTGGCTGGCGTTCGCCGACCAGAAGGTGACGGAAGTCGTCACCCTGGCTACGTCCCTTCGGGACCCGGAAGCCGTCCGGCCGGCGCTCGAGGAAGCAAGCCGCATCCTTGCTTCCCGGGCCGCCACGCCCGGTGTGCGGCGCGCAGAGGTCGCCTCCCGCACCGGCGCCCTGACCGAAACCGACTTCCGCCGGGAAAACTACGCCCTCCGCTCGGAGGTGCAGGCCAAGGCGCTCGACCTGCCGCCGCTGCCGACCACCACGATCGGATCGTTCCCCCAGACCGCCGAGATCCGCTCCGCCCGGGCCCGCGCCGTCAAGGGAGACCTGACGCAGGAACAGTACGAAACCCTGATGAAGGACGAGATCCGTCGCGTCATTGACCTGCAGGAGGACCTCGGCTTCGACGTCCTGGTCCACGGTGAGCCGGAGCGCAACGACATGGTGCAGTACTTCGCGGAGAACCTGGAAGGCTTCGACGTCACGGTGCACGGCTGGGTCCAGTCCTACGGCAGCCGGTGCACCCGGCCCTCAATCCTGTGGGGGGACGTGGCCCGCAGCCGCCCGATCACGGTTGAGTGGGCCCGGTATGCGCAGTCGCTGACGGACAAGCCGGTCAAGGGCATGCTCACCGGTCCGGTCACCATCCTCGCCTGGTCCTTCGTCCGGAACGACCAGCCGCTGGGGGAGACCGCCAACCAGGTGGCGTTGGCGCTGCGCGACGAGATCGCGGACCTGGAGGCGGCCGGCATCCGCATCATTCAGGTGGACGAGCCTGCACTGCGTGAGCTGCTGCCGCTGCGCCGTGCCGAGCAGGCTGCCTACCTGGACTGGTCAGTCAACTCGTTCCGGCTGGCCACCGCGGGAGTCCGCACCGCCACGCAGATCCACACGCACCTCTGCTACTCCGAGTTCGGCGCCATCATCGACGCCATCGACGGCCTCGACGCCGACGTCACCTCCATCGAGGCGGCCCGGTCCCGGATGGAGGTGGTGCACGATCTGGAGCGCTCGGGCTTCAGCCGGGGCGTCGGGCCCGGCGTGTACGACATCCACTCTCCGCGGGTACCTGGCGTCGCCGAGGTGACCGAGCTGCTCACCACGGCGGTCCGGCACGTGCCCGTGCGCCAGTTGTGGGTCAACCCGGACTGCGGCCTGAAGACCCGCGGTTACGCCGAAACCGAGGAGTCACTGCGGAATCTGGTTCGGGCCACGCAGGCGGTACGCGCACAGCTCGTCGCAGGAGCAGCAGCCGTCTAGGAGTTTCGAGTAGTCGAAGGAAGACGGTAGGCCCGCGCTCAGCGCGGGCCTACCGTCGTATTCCGCGGGCCTACCGCGCGGGCCTATCGCTTAGGCTTGTCGCCCAGGCCGTGCAGGATGCCGGAAAGCAGGTCCACGGACACCCGTACCTGGGCCGTTTGCCGATCGTTGAGCAGCAGCGCGAAAATGTTCCGGGCCAACCGGATCTCCGGCACATCAAGGACCACGACGCCCTCGGGCCGCTGCAGCAGCGCCAGTTCGGGCACCAGGGCCGCGCCCAGCCCGGCGGCGGCCAACTCCAGGCTGGCGTTGAAATCATCGCTGTTGGCCACCACCCGCGGATGCAGGTTGCAGCTGGCAAAGAGCCGCTCGATGACCGTCGCATCGCTGGTGCCCGGATGGTGCAGGATCCACGGCATGTCGGACAGCTGCGCGGCTGCCATCCGGGCGCCGGGCCGGATACCCCACGACGCAGGCAGGACCACCCGGAAGTTATCGTCACCAATCCACTGCCGATCAATCGTGTGCGGCCACGCCAAACCGCTCTGGCCCACCTGGTACACCAGTGCGACGTCCAGTTCGCCGCCGGTCCGCAGCCCGGAAATTGTCTGCGCGGGTTCGGCCACTGACACCTTGAGGGAGATGCCCAAGTCCTGCCAGGCCTTTGAAGCGAGCAGGCGGGGAAGCACGTGGGTGGCCAGGGACGGAAAAATGCCCAAGCGGAGTTCTTGCCCTGCGGCGGCATCGGCCCTCGCGGTGGCGGCGAGCAGGGCCTCGATGTCGGTCAGCACCTTTGAAGCGTGCCGGGTCATTACGACGGCGGCTTCCGTGGGCAGCACGCTCCGGGCCGATCGGTGAAAGAGCACGACGCCGGTATCCCGCTCGAGTGCCGACATCTGCTGGGACACGGCCGAGGCCGTGTAGCCCAGCCGTCCTGCGGCGGCAGCAAAGGAACCCTGCTGGACCACCTCGAGGAGGGTCCGCAGGTGGACCGGGTTGATCATGGAACGGCCTATCGACGTCGCGCTGGTGCCCTGTCAGCTTAGGTGTCGAATCGCTTTTCCACACACTGTGGACGACACGCCCAGAAGGCCCGACACGCCAGCTGCGAAGTGTGTGAAAGTCCTCCACAGACTGTGGACATCGACCCCTTAAAGGCCGCGTTTCCGGCCTTTTTCGGGACCCCGCCTGTGGACTACCGGTGCATAAAATGACATACTTGTAATACATCATGTTGGGGTCTGCAGGAGCGCTCCGCACTAGATGTAGTATCGAGATAAGAAATCAAGGTACTTCCACCAAGGGGACAGGGATCATGACTGTAACGGTTTACACGAAGCCGGCTTGCGTCCAGTGCAACGCCACTTACCGGGCGTTGGACAAGAGGGGCATCACGTACCAGAGCGTCGATATTTCCCAGGATCCGGAAGCCCTGGAGCGCCTGCGCGGCCTCGGTTACCAGCAGGCCCCGGTTGTCGTCACCGACCAGGACTCCTGGTCCGGCTTCCGCCCCGACAAGATCGCAGAACTGGCCGAAAGCACCGCCGCTTCCGTCGCCTGAAGGCCCGAACAAAGACCTGAACCACTCATGCCAGCCTTGGCAGCACTCGACGCTACAGAATCCACCGCCGGCAGCTCGCCGGCAGGGGAGTACGGCAGCGTCACCGGCAGCAGCCTCATCTACTTCTCATCGGTCTCCGACAACACGCATCGCTTTGTCGCCAAGCTGGGAAGGGATGCGGCACGGCTGCCGCTCTACACTTCAGAGCCAACCCTGCTGGCCACGCGTCCCTTCGTCCTGGTGCTGCCAACCTACGGCGGCGAAAAGGGCCAGGGCGCGGTGCCCCGGCAGGTCATCAAGTTCCTCAACGTCGCGCAGAACCGCTCGCTCCTGCGGGGAGTGATCGGCGCCGGCAATACAAACTTCGGCGAAACCTACTGCCTGGCCGCAGACATCATCGCGGCCAAGTGCCAGGTACCGCTTCTTTACCGCTTCGAACTCATGGGAACCTCCGACGACGTCGACAGGGTCATTCAAGGATTGGACAAGTTTTGGACATGACTGTTGCAGAGCCGGCCGTCGCCGGAATCTCAGCCGGCAAGGGCACGGAACTGCCCGCGGCGTACAAGGGCCTGGGCTACCACGAGCTCAACGCCATGCTCAACCTCTACGGCCCGGACGGGAAGATCCAGTTCGCCGCCGACCGTGAGGCCGCGCACCAGTACTTCCTGCAGCACGTCAATAACAACACCGTGTTCTTCCACGACCTGGAAGAGAAGCTGGACTACCTGGTCAAGAACCAGTACTACGAGCGGGAAACCCTCGACCAGTACACGATGAACTTCATCCGCGACCTGTTCAAGCGCGCGTACAGCAAGAAGTTCCGCTTTGAGACGTTCCTTGGCGCGTTCAAGTTCTACACCAGCTACACGCTGAAGACCTTCGACGGAAAGCGTTTCCTGGAGCGCTACGAAGACCGTGTCTGCATGGTGGCCCTGCACCTGGCCTCCGGGGATGAGCAGCTGGCGATGCAGATGGTCGACGAAATCATCGAGGGCCGCTTCCAGCCCGCCACCCCGACGTTTCTGAATGCCGGCAAGGCCCAGCGCGGTGAGCTGGTCTCCTGCTTCCTGCTGCGCATCGAAGACAACATGGAGTCGATCGGCCGGTCCATCAACTCCGCCCTGCAGCTGTCCAAGCGCGGCGGCGGTGTCGCGTTCGCCCTGACCAACATCCGCGAGGTCGGCGCGCCGATCAAGCAGATCGAGAACCAGTCCTCAGGCGTCATCCCCGTGATGAAGCTGCTCGAAGACAGCTTCTCCTACGCCAACCAGCTCGGTGCCCGACAGGGTGCCGGAGCCGTGTACCTGCACGCCCACCACCCGGACATCAACCGGTTCCTGGACACCAAGCGGGAAAACGCGGACGAGAAGATCCGCATCAAGACCCTCTCCCTCGGCGTCGTCGTTCCCGACATCACCTTCGAGCTGGCCAAGCGCGACGAGGACATGTACCTGTTCTCTCCGTACGACGTCGAGCGGGTGTACGGCATGCCGTTCTCCGACGTCAACGTCACCGAGAAGTACTACGAAATGGTGGACGACGCGCGGATCAAGAAGACCAAGATCAAGGCGCGCGAGTTCTTCCAGACCCTCGCTGAGATCCAGTTCGAGTCGGGCTACCCGTACATCATGTTCGAGGACACGGTGAACCGGGCCAACCCGATCGACGGCAAGATCATCATGAGCAACCTGTGCTCGGAGATCCTCCAGGTGTCGCAGCCCACCACGTACCACGATGACCTGTCCTACGAGACCACGGGCAAGGACATCTCCTGCAACCTGGGGTCGCTGAACATCGCTAAGACCATGGACTCGCCGGACTTCGGCCGGACCATTGAGACGGCGATCCGCGCACTGTCAGCCGTGTCGGTAATGTCCAACATCACCTCAGTGCCCTCGATCGCCAAGGGCAACGAGGAGTCGCACGCCATCGGCCTGGGCCAGATGAACCTGCACGGTTACCTGGCGCGGGAGCGGGTGCACTACGGGTCAGAAGAGGGCATCGACTTCACGAACATCTACTTCTACACGGTCGTCTACCACGCGCTGCGGGCCTCCAACCTGCTGGCAATCGAGACCGGCCGGACTTTCGGCGGTTTCGCGAAGTCCAAGTACGCCACGGGGGAGTACTTCGACAAGTACACCGAGCAGGAGTGGCTGCCGAAGACCGAGCGCGTGCGGGAACTGTTCGCCAACACGCACATCCCCACGCAGGCTGACTGGCTGGCGCTGAAGGCCTCCGTCATGGAGCACGGCATCTTCAACCAGAACCTGCAGGCGGTGCCGCCGACCGGATCGATCAGCTACATCAACAACTCGACGTCGTCCATCCACCCGGTGGCGTCGAAGATCGAGATCCGCAAGGAAGGCAAGATCGGCCGCGTGTACTACCCTGCCCCGTACCTGACGAACGACAACCTGGAGTACTACCAGGACGCGTATGAAATCGGTTACGAGAAGATCATCGACACCTATGCCGCGGCGACGCAGCACGTGGACCAGGGCCTGTCCCTGACGCTGTTCTTCAAGGACACCGCCACCACGCGCGACATCAACAAGGCGCAGATCTACGCTTGGCGCAAGGGCATCAAGACGATCTACTACATCCGCCTCCGCCAGCTCGCGCTGGAAGGAACAGAAGTAGAAGGCTGCGTTTCCTGCATGCTGTAGTTCCCGCTGGTCGAGACCAAGCCGCTGGTCGAGCTTGTCGAGATCGAGCTTGTCGAGACCAAGCTTGTCGAGACCGTGGACGACGACGGCGCAACCCGTCGCCGTCGTCGTCCTTTAGTAATGTTTTTTGTTTGAGAGAGAAGGAATGATGACTCAGCGAGTCAACCTGCTGCACCACGTTGAGGCCATCAACTGGAACCGGATCCAGGACGAGAAAGACGTTGAGGTCTGGAACCGCCTGGTCAACAACTTTTGGCTGCCCGAGAAGGTGCCGCTGTCCAACGATGTGCAGTCGTGGGCCACGCTGACGCCGGACGAGCAGCAGCTCACCATGCGCGTTTTCACCGGCCTGACCCTGCTGGACACCATCCAGGGCACCGTTGGCGCCGTCAGCCTGATCCCGGATGCCATCACGCCGCACGAGGAAGCCGTCTACACGAACATTGCGTTCATGGAGTCGGTGCACGCCAAGAGCTACTCGTCGATCTTCTCCACGTTGGCCTCCACCAAGGAGATCGACGAGGCGTTCCGCTGGTCCACGGAGAACGTGAACCTGCAGAAGAAGGCGCAGATCGTGATGGACTACTACGCCGGCGACGATCCGCTGAAGCGCAAGGTGGCCAGCACGCTGCTGGAGTCATTCCTGTTCTACTCGGGCTTCTACCTGCCGATGTACTGGTCGTCGCGGGCGAAGCTGACCAACACGGCTGACCTGATCCGCCTGATTATCCGTGACGAAGCCGTGCACGGCTACTACATCGGCTACAAGTTCCAGCGCGGCCTGGAGACGGTGTCCGCCGAGCGTCGCGAAGAGATCAAGGCCTACACGTTCGACCTGCTCTTCGAGCTGTACGAAAACGAAGTCCAGTACACGCACGACCTGTACGACTCCGTTGGCCTGGCCGAGGACGTCAAGAAGTTCTTGCACTACAACGCCAACAAGGCGTTGATGAACCTGGGCTACGAAGCCATGTTCCCCTCCGCCGTCACGGACGTGAACCCGGCGATCCTGTCGGCGCTGTCCCCGAACGCGGACGAGAACCACGACTTCTTCTCCGGGTCGGGATCGTCTTATGTCATCGGCAAGGCCGTTAATACCGAGGATGATGACTGGGACTTCTAAGGCCTTCCTTTGTGAGGCATCAGGTGACAACAGCCAGTGACTTTCGCCGAGTACAAGGGAACCCAGTGCGAATCGTCTGATGGAACTGCTCTATGGCGTACTCAAGAAACGCCACCTGATCGATGCGCTGCGGCCCGACTGCGTGATTCTCCACGAGGTCGCCAAGTAAAGATATTTCCGCGGCTGAGCAACCTTTCGCGGCATGGACCGGCAGCAACCTCAACAAAGGTCTCGGAGTTGTTCGGTTCGCCAACGCGCGCTACAAAATTTTAGAACCCGCGGATCCCTGGCTTGGTCCGCAATCGCAGGGCAATGTTCTGATGCCATGGGTCGTAACACTGGCCCCGAGTTCGATGTCGTCGACGCGGATTAGTGGGGCGTTTGGGCCGATGACGGCCTGCTGGCCGGACTTTGTTCAGGTACTACAGCCTGCCGCCTTTTTCCGTCGGTGGGATAATGCGGTCGGCTGCGAGGTGTTCGAAGAGTTCGAGGAACCTGTCCTGGCTGTCAAGACAGTCGGTGAACCCTGCTTGACGGATCTTGATTGTCGATGAGACGTTGTCGAACTCCGACCGGAACAGGAAATCCCCGAAGTTCCAGCCAGCAACGTCTTTAAATGGTGTGCGGACGAGGCCGTACTGGTCGACGAGCTTCTCCCAAAGGCCCCGGTGCAGCGGCATGGCTTCGGCCAAGGGAACTTGCTGGGGGTCGGCGTAGTCCATGCCGAATTGCCTGGCAAAGGCTGGCCAGAGTTGCCGCCAACGGAACTGGTCACCATTGGTGACGTTAAAGATCTCACCCGCGGCTGCCGGCTCAGATCCGGCCCATATGGTCGCCCGGGCCAGTAGGTCGGCATCGGTGACCTGATACAGCGCGTCGTAGGCGGCGACCGTGCCCGGAAAGCGCAAGGGCTGGCCCAGGGCGCGGCTGATCGCGGCGTAGACGGCGATGACCATAAGCAGGTTCATCGGGTTTCCGACCGCGTAGCCGACGACGCCCTCGGGACGCAGCACCGTAAGCTCGAAACCGCGTTCCTGTGCAACCTGCCGTAGAAGGTCTTCCTGGTCGTAGTAGAAGTTTGGCTGAATGAGCCGCGGATCGCTCTCCTTGGCCGGTGTGTTGAAATGCCCGAGGTGCGCGCCGTACGCTTTGCCGCCCTGGTAGAGGGTCACATGGCGCAATGGGGCCCCGACCGCGTGCAGGCCATCCAAGGTATTCCTGAGCATTGCGACATTAACGTCTGAGAGCTCCTGCGTGCTTGGCTTCTCGATGTAGGCCGCGAAAGCCAGATGCGTGGTATCCGCCGCTGCCATGAACGCAGACTGGGTGGCCTCCGCATTGAGCAGATCCACCGGAAGATGCTCCCGCCCAGCCCCCTCCACGTGACGGCGGCTGACTCCCCGGACCTTCCAACCGGCACGAGCGTACTCCTGCGCCACATGACTGCCGATTACCCCGCCGACCCCAGTGACCAGGACATTCCCAAGCGTCTGATCAGACAAGGCGAGCACCACCATCGACGTGATGGATGGTTCCGGTGGTGAACCCGTTATCGATCAGATGAACGACCGTTGAAGCCACGTCCGCGGGACGCCCGACGCGACCGACGGGCAGCGCCGCACCAGCACTATCGAGGGTGGTCTGCCGGTCCTCACCTAAATGCGACAAAACCTCGGTATCAACCACGCCTGGGCTAACTGCATTGACACGCACTGGCGCCAACTCGACAGTGAGCTCCTTAAAGGGCGCATATGTCAGTGCTGCCGCCGAAAGCACCAGCTGATCGATGTCACCAATCGCCTCCGCTGCAGCCTGAATCGACGCTTCATCCGTCGGATCGATTGCAACACCCCGCGCCTTGCCACCAATCTGGGACGCAACACCTGCCACTCGCCCAGCATCACGACCGCCAACGATAACGTTATCGCCTCGCGCAGCCGGCGGCTCTGCCGTCGCTCGCCCCATACCCGATGTCCCGCTTACGACAAGGACGGATTGAGAAGTTTTCACGGGCACTCCTTCGTGGTGTTAGGCAGATACCTGAATCACCTGGTCCACCTTAGGGTGGCATGACTCCATCGAGGCGGCTGGCACCATGGGGAGGCAACGCCGCTTTGCTGGACATCGGGTCCAGCAATAAGGCTAGTTACTGTTGGCGAAGCGTGTAAAGCAGCGATGCGGGCCTGGCATCGACATGGGCTTCGGGCTGAAACAGAACCCAGAATGATCTTCTGGGCTGCCCTTCTGCGTGCACTCCCGTCATTTTTCGGGTGCCGATAGTGGACCTTCTGTCAGTTGGCACGGGATTCCCGCGATTTCCTGACTTCGGCTGATGCTCTCGAAACGCGCGCTGCTGCGGCTCATCCGGAGGACTCGAGCGCGCCGTTCCCCCGGTCCTTGCTGGACCCGGCCTGGTGGCCGCGTCCATGCTCCCACACGGAGGTCAGTGCCCGCAGGGGATCGACCAAGCCCTCGATGGCCCAGCCCGGGGCTTCAGCGAGTAGGGCATCTTCGAGGGCGAGCTGGGCGGGAACCACCTCGTCCACGAGCGCGGCGCCAGTGTCGGTGAGGACGAGCAGGGACGAGCGGCCGTCGGCCGGGTTGGCCGTCCGGCTCAGCAGTCCCCGAGCCTGGAGGGCGTTCAGCCGCATGGTGATCGCGGAGCGCGGGGCAAGCAGCGTCTGGGCCAGCGTCGTTGGGCTCAGAGGTTCG
>JAODMR010000171.1 GCA_025465475.1 Micrococcaceae bacterium | reverse complement strand
GGACATCGAACACGCACTGCTGCGCACCGTCGAGCCGGCACTGGGGATGCGAGACGCTGGCTTCGGCTGAGCCGAAAAGCACCGGAATCTGGCGGAAGACGCTGGAGATGTAATCGCAGGTGATTCGATGCGGAATGGCTGGTTCCAGCACGTCCGCGGTCATCGTTGCCCTGCCCGGCCGTGACCGTACGCAGCGCAGCATCAGGGTCGCTTCGAATTCGGATCCGAAGGTGGAAATGCGGCCGAATAGAGCCTCCGGGGATCCAGCAGACCGGGCGAGCATCCGCATGGGAGCAAGCGCCGGGTCACGCATTGCTTCCGGGCCCAGCAGGAGCCCGATCCGGGGATCCTCCAACTCGGCGGCGGCCGCCTCGAACAACCGCATCTTGTCCGAATGGCTCATCCGGCCGGAAGCGGAGGCCGTCAGGTCGCTTCGTTCCAGCAGGCCCGCTTGCCGGAGCACCCGCCGCTCGCCTTCGGGCCCGGTTTTTGCGCGCACGATACCCAGCGCCAGGCGGGCGCTGAGGGTGGTGGCACCGTCCGTCGTCGCCCGTCCCGAAGTACCCTCCGAACCGTCCGGTTCAGAAGGTACATTTTCCGAACCCCCCGGTTCGGCTGTCGCCAACAAATCCGTCATCGCACGCTCCCCCAACCGATCAGGCTGACGCGGTCAGGAAAACAGTCGCTGACGACGTCGTGCCCGAAAGGTGGCTGGGAACGGATCGAGACCATGGGCTGGCAAGGCGGAAGACTGCATCGCTGAGACCTTAACTGTGTCGGTAGCCGGGCTGACCACGGGGGCCCCTTGGCTTTGCGTCGCCGGCTCGCGCCGGGTTTGCCTTTCGGGGCGGGAGAGCCCTACGAACCGCAACAATAACAGAGTCGTGGGCGTTCCCGAGTCAACAGCGGCTCTGGGTCAGCGGCGGCTCTGGGTCGGCCCCGGCTCTGGCCCAACTGCGCGGTCCAGGTCCTCTCACGCCAGCCGCGTCATCCAACCGTGCGTGTCCGCCACCACTCCGGTCTGGATACCCAGCAACTGCTCGCGGATGCTCATGGACACTTCCCCCGGTACGGCGTCGGCCGAACCGATGGTCTCGTGTTCGTCCTTGAGGATGCCGATGGGGGTAATGACAGCCGCCGTGCCGCACGCGAAGACCTCGCTGATCTCGCCGGAAGCAATGCCACTGCGCCACTCGTCCAGGGTGATCTTGCGCTCCTGCACGTCCATGCCGCGCTCGCGTCCCAGCTCCAGGATGGATGAGCGGGTCACCCCCTCCAGGATGGTGCCGCTGAGTGCAGGAGTGACCAGGCGGCCGTCCCGGAAAACGAAGAACACATTCATGCCGCCAAGTTCCTCCACGGCATCGTCGTTATGCGGATCCAGGAACAGCACCTGCTTGCAGCCATTGGCTTCCGCTTCCAGCTGGGGTGCCAGGGAGGCAGCATAATTGCCGCCGCACTTGGCGGCTCCTGTGCCGCCCTGCCCGGCGCGGGCGTAGTTGTGGGAAATCCAGATGGACACCGGCTTCAGTTCGCCGCCGAAGTAGTTACCTGCAGGGGAAGCGATGACGCGGAAGGAGACCTCCCGGGCCGGCCGGACCCCCAGAAACGCCTCCGTGGCGATCATGAAGGGGCGCAGGTACAGGCTCTCGCCGTCGCCGTCGGGCACCCAGTCCTTGTCGACGTTGACCAGCTCACGCACCGCCTCCAGGAACACCTGTTCCGGAAGCTGCGGCAGGGCCAGCCGGGCCGCCGAACGGTTCAACCGGGCGGCGTTGGCTTCGGGACGGAACGTCCAGACCGAACCGTCGGCGTGCCGGTAGGCCTTCAGGCCCTCAAAGATTTCCTGCCCGTAGTGCAGCACCGCAGCAGCCGGGTCGAGTTGGATGGGGCCGTACGGCTCGATCCTGGCGTTCTTCCAACTGCCGTGCCCGTCGGCGTCGACGCTGTAGTCAACGACGGCCGTATGGTCCGTGAAGTGGTTGCCGAAGCCGGGGTCGGCCAGGACGGCCGCCCGCTCCTGCGCCGACTTGGCATGGTCCGAAAGCTGCTGCTTGAACTCCAGTCCGCTGACTGTCTGAGTCATGGTTCCTCCACGTCGTTGTGCACTGCTGCGTGCACCCGGTTTTGCTGCTTTCAGCCTACCCCTGCTCCCGGTTTCCACTGCCAGGGGCACCTGCCTCGGCCGTCGATGGTGACGACGCCGGCCGTCAGAGGGCTGCGTCGATGTCGCCCGTCGATGGATGACGACGTCGGCCGTCAGAGGGCTGCGGCGATGGCCGCGCCAATCTCCGACGTGCTGCGGGACGGCTTTCCTTGGCGTCCGGCGATGTCGGCCTGCACCGCCGCTTGAATTCGGGCAGCTGCGGCGCCGTGGCCCAGGTGGTCCAACAGCAGGGCCGCCGACAGGATGGCCGCCGTCGGGTCCGCCTTTTGCTGTCCGGCGATGTCGGGCGCCGAACCGTGCACCGGCTCGAACATGGACGGCGCAGTGCCGTCCATATTGATGTTGCCGGACGCGGCAAGCCCGATCCCACCGGTCACGGCGGCGGCCAAATCGGTGACGATGTCGCCGAACAGGTTGTCGGTGACGATGACGTCAAAGCGGGACGGATCAGTGACCAGAAAGATCATGGCAGCATCGACGTGCAGGTAGTCCACGGCGACATCCGGAAAGTCAGCGGCGATCTGTTCGACCGTGCGCTTCCACAGGTGCCCGGCATGGACGAGTACGTTGTGCTTGTGCAGGTAGGTCAGCTTCCGTCGCGGTCGCTGCTGTGCCCGCCGGAATGCGTCCCGGACCACGCGCTGCACGCCGTAAGCGGTGTTGACGGACACCTCTGTGGCGATCTCGTGGTCTGTGCCGGCACGCACCGAACCGCCGTTGCCCACATAGGGTCCCTCGGTCCCTTCCCGAACCACGACAAAGTCGATCTTTCCGGGCTCCGCCAGCGGGCTTGGGACGCCGTCGAACAGCACTGACGGACGCAGGTTGATGTAGTGGTCCAGGCTGAAGCGCAGCTTCAGCAGCAGCTCCCGCTCGATCAGGCCGGAGGGGATACGCGTGTCACCGGGAGCAGCGCCGACGGCGCCGAAAAGGATCGCATCGTGCCCACGCAGGGCCTCCAGGGTGGCATCCGGCAGGGTCTCCCCCGTCGCGAGCCAGTGCTCGGCGCCCAGCGTGTACTCGGTCAGGGCCAGGTCGACGCCTTCGCCGGCAGTGACGCGCTGGAGCACCTTGACAGCTTCGGCGGTGACTTCGGGGCCAATGCCGTCACCGGGAATGACGGCCAAGTTGATCGATGAACTCATGCAAACCACCCTAGCCAAGCCATCCACATGCCGGGCAAACCGTCCATAATCCGGACCCTCCCCCGCCGAGTGTCGACTTCTGCACCCCCAACACCCCGCCGAGTGTCGACATCTGCACCCTCCGCGATCTGCTTGGACCTGCTTATCTCGACACTCGGCCGTGGGATACGCAGCGGCTGCGGTGCTTATCTCGACACTCGGCCATGGGGCTTGGGGGTTTAGGGCTCGGCGGGCTCTTCGTATTTCGGGAAGATCGGCGCCGGAGCGGGCAGGGGTGTGCCCGGGACCAGGGGCGTCCCGATGGCCGCGAACTGGCGGGATTCGTCGTCGTCGTCGGCTGCTCCCTGTCCGAGCACGTCCAGCAGCTTCGCCGCCGATCCGGGCATCACCGGCTGCACCAGGATGGCCACAATCCGCACCACCTCAAGCGTCACGTACAGGACGGTGTTCATGCGCTCAACATCGGTCTTGCGGAGGACCCACGGCTGCTGGTCGGCGAAATAGGCGTTGGTGTCGCCAAGGACCGTCCAGATCTCCTCCAGGGCGCGGTGGAAGTCCTGCTTTTCGAAGGCCTTGCGCGCCAGTCCAAGCAGTGCGTTGGCCTGGGCCAGGAGCTTTTGGTCCGCCTCCTGCAGGTCGGCGGGCTGGGGAACCTTGCCCCCGCAGTTTTTGGCGACCATGGACAGTGACCGCTGGGCAAGGTTGCCCAGGTTGTTGGCCAGGTCCGAGTTCATCCGGCCGACAATGGCCTCGTGGCTGTAGTTGCCGTCGGCTCCGAAAGGCACCTCGCGCAGCAGGAAGAACCGCACCGAATCCAGCCCGTACTGGGCCACCCAATCGGCGGGGGCCACCACGTTCCCGAGGGACTTGGACATCTTGACGCCGTTGTTGTGCAGGTGTCCGTGGATCATGACGCGTCGGGGCACGTCCAGCCCCGCCGACATCAGGAATGCCGGCCAGTAGATGGCGTGGAAGCGCGAGATGTCCTTGCCAATCACGTGGACGTCCGCCGGCCAGTACTTACGGAAGCGCTCGGACTCCACATCGGGGTAGCCGACGCCGGTCAGATAGTTGGTCAGCGCGTCCACCCACACGTACATCACATGGTCCGGGTTGCCGGGCACCGGAACCCCCCAGTCGAAGGTGGTCCGGCTGATGGACAGGTCTTCCAGACCGCCCTTGACGAAACTGATGACTTCGTTGAACCGGGTCCGTGGGGCTCCGAATTCGGGCTGTTCCTCGTACAACGCCAGCAGCTTGTCCTGGTAGTTGGACAGCCGGAAGAAGTACGACTCCTCCTCCGTCCAGGTCAGTTCGGTCTCGGTTTCCTTCGAGTACCGGATGCCGTCGTCGCGGAGCTCGGTTTCGTCCAGTCCGTAGTACGTCTCATCCCGGACGGAGTACCAGCCGGCGTACTTGGAGAGGTAAATGTCGCCGGCCTCTTCCATCTTCCGCCACAGCGCCTTGGAGGCCTCGTAGTGGTCGGCGTCCGTGGTGCGGATGAAGCGGTTGTAGGAGATGCCAAGGTCTGCGTCCATCTGCTGGAACACGGCCGAGTTTTCATCTGCCAGCTGCTTGGCGGTCATGCCGAACTTGTCAGCGGTCTGCTGCATCTTCAGCCCGTGCTCGTCCGTGCCGGTCAGGAACATCACGTCGTAACCATCCAGCCGCTTGAACCGCGCCATCGCGTCCGTGGCTACGTGCTCGTAGGCGTGGCCAATGTGCGGCACACCGTTGGGATAGGAAATGGCCGTCGTGATGTAGAAAGGCGTCTTGGCCTCGGCAGAAGATGTCACCTTAAGAGATTACCCGGCGCCGCGCAGGGCCACCCAAACGACGCCGGGATGTGTCAGTGTGGCCCGGGCTTCGTTGGCTTCAAACGACGTCGGCCCGGCGCCGGACGGGACCCGGCACCGGTGGGCCGTCAGTCCTCCAGGTCAACCTCGCGGGCCATTGACGCGCCGATCTCAGCCTTGATGACGTCCAGCACCTGCTGCGGTACGGACGTGTCGACGGTGAGCAGTGACAGCGCCTGGCCGCCCTGAACGTTGCGGGAGACCTGCATGCCGGCGATGTTGGTCCCGTTCTCGCCCAGGATCCGACCGAGGCTGCCGATGACACCCGGGCGGTCCTGGTAGGAAATCACCAGCAGGTGGTCGCTGATGGGGATTTCAATGTCGTAGCCGTTCACGGCGACCAGCTTTTCGATCTGCTTGGGTCCGGTCAGTGTTCCGGCCACCGAGATCTGCGCTCCGTCGGAGAGGGCGCCGCGGATGGTCAGCACGTTGCGGTAGTCGGTGGCTTCCGGCGTCGTAATAAGGCGGGTGTTGATGCCGCGCTGCTCGGCCAGGATCGGGGCGTTCACGTAGGACACCTGCTCGGAAACGATGTCCTTGAAAACGCCCTTGAGCGCTGCCAGTTCCAGTGCCTTGACGTCAAGGGACGCGATTTCACCGGCCACCTCGACGTCAATCTGGGTGACGGAGGCGTGGGTGAGGGCCGTGAAGATGCGGCCCAGCTTCTCGATCAAGGGAATGCCGGGGCGAACATCCGGAGCGATGACACCACCGGCGACGTTGACGGCGTCGGGCACCAATTCCCCGGCCAGGGCAAGCCGAACCGACCGGGCTACGGAGACGCCAGCCTTCTCCTGTGCCTCATCCGTGGACGCGCCCAGGTGCGGTGTGACAACCACGTTGTCACGGCCGAAGAACGGCAGGTCCGTGCTGGGTTCCTGAACGAACACGTCGATGCCGGCGCCGGCGATTTCCCCCGCTTCCAGCGCCTCGTGCAGGGCCGTTTCGTCAACCAGCCCGCCGCGGGCGACGTTGATGATGTAGGCGGTGTCCTTCATCTTCGCGAACGCTTCGGTGCTGATCATGCCGACTGTTTCGGGGGTCTTGGGCATGTGGATGGTGATGAAGTCGCTTTGCTCCAGCAATTCATCCAGGGTGACCAACTGCACGCCGAGCTGGGCGGCCCGGGCCGAGGTGACGTACGGGTCGTAGGCCAGGATTTCCATCTCAAAGCCCTGGGCACGGGCAGCGATGAGCGCGCCGATGCGGCCCAGGCCGATGATGCCGAGCTTCTTTTCGAACAGTTCGGTGCCGGTGTACTTGGAACGCTTCCATTCGCCGTTCTTTAGCGCCGAGCTGGCCGCCGGGATGTGGCGGGCCAGGCTGAGGATGTGTCCGATGGTCAGTTCCGCTGCGGAGACGATGTTCGACGTCGGCGCGTTGACCACCATGACTCCCGCCTGGGTGGCGCTCTTGATGTCGACGTTGTCCAGGCCGACTCCCGCACGGGCGATGACCTTCAGGTTTTTGGCTGCGGCGATGGCCTCAGCGTCAACCTGGGTGGCCGAACGCACCAGGATGGCGTCGACGTCGGCAATGGCAGAGAGCAGTTGGGACCGGTCAGCACCATCGCACTGGCGAATCTCAAAGTCGGGACCGAGGGCCTCAACGGTGGCGGGGGAAAGTTCCTCTGCGAGGAGTACAACGGGCTTGGTGGCTGTCACCGGGAACCTCTTTAGCTCTCTACTGTTTGCGATGGGAATTCTGGTGATGCTGCAGATGCCAGGAAAGCCGGGCTCCAGAAACGGAGCCCGGCTTCCTTGCCGAAATGCT
>JAODMR010000156.1 GCA_025465475.1 Micrococcaceae bacterium | reverse complement strand
CCTGCCTGACGGCAGCCCGCGGCGAGGGCGCACATCCCGGCGGCGTCACCATGGCAGGTGGGCGCCGCCAAGACCCGAAAGACGCGCGCCAGGCCCCGTGGGGTTGAGAGGGGCTAGTGCGGGCTGCCTCACCAAGCAGTCGGCGACCCTGCTTAGGAGCTCGCAAGGACTTCCTTGTCAGCCTGCTTAGACGACTTTTCGGCAAGGACCCCTGCCGCCTCAGTAATTGGCCGAGGATGTATCCATACTTCTGATCGTCTGAAATTGCTGGAGCCAGCGAAGGCGAAAAGCAAATAGATGACCGATGGATAAGCCAAGTAGTCAATTGGGGTCACCCAATCCGGAACCGCTGCGCCGTCGTTCGATAGTGCAACCACTTGTACAGTGGCGACCACAACAACTGCACAAGCAGAGAGGGAGACGATCAAGACCTCCATCACGCCACGCCGGCCAAGCACCCGGAATGCACGCCTCCTGTCCGGCCAAACGCTGAAGTCAAACATTATGCGGTTTCCGTCGAGGAATGAGACAAGCACATCTCGCCTAGCGAAATTGAGTACAGAATATTCGCCTATGGCGATGAAGAAGCCGATCAGGCCTCCAACCGCGCCAATGGCAAACACGATCCAGCCGTCGATCCCCGGATGGAAGACCAGGTGTTGGGTCCCAGCCGCCAGAATAAACACAGTCGGAATCAGTACGAAGGCTGCGACGGCAATCCTCCGAAACGGCACACCATTCCGGGCGACTATTTTTCCCACGACAAGTCTGTGCATGCTTTGGTAGACACGCTTGTCTTGCGCCAGATCAGCCTCGAGATATTCCTGCTTCCAGTAGTCTGCTTGCTTGCGAAGACGCGCCTCAGCCGTCAGCTGGCTGAGGGCCACCACGAGTCCCACAAGAGTTGCGACGATTGCGACGGAAGGGGCCACTACATTGCTGAGGAAATCTGCCCATGGCACGTGCGAAATCACAGGTTCATTATGCGCGATCGGTGGCTGGCCCGTTGACTTTGGTTATGTTGTCGAATAAGCCCGGCGGCAGCGTGAGGGACTGATCTGGGAAGTTCTACCAAGTTCCGGGTGGTTCTAGGAAAAAGCGTAGAACCACCCAGAACTTGGTAGAACTCGGAATGCCTGAGATCCTCACACGTGAGAACGGCGGGCTGAGGATCGGGGTTCTAGCCCTATGCGCTCCTCGACGGCGGCCGTTAGCCTTCATCTGCGTCGTAGCCGCGAAGCCCTTGGCCGTTGTGGGCCGCCCAGAAATGATGATTGCAGCGGATTGAAAGGGGTGAGGGAATGTCTTATGCGGACCTAGAAGCCGGAGCGCCCAAATGGGAACAATTCTGCGTATACGGCGCGGAATCCGGGCGGCCCAGCTTCGGATTACCCTGGACGAGGTCCAGCTACGTCAGATGCCGGAGGCGGTGGTGCGGCTGCTAACGCCCCCGGAGTTGCCGTCACCCTTCGTCACGTTGAGAACGCCGGACGGGAAGCTCCGGAGAAATCCGGAGGCTCGCATAGAACTGGCTTTGCATGTGCGCCGCAACATTCTGGCCGCGCAGTTGAGGGTGGCCTCGGACAAGGAACGGGGCTGGGTGACTACCGAAGCCGTGACGAGGCTGGCCCAGATAGAGCTTCCATCCCTGACGTGAGGGATCTGGGCGCCTCCGCTGGGACAGTCGCCGCGCCTCATGCGCGTGCATTGGCATCCTGTTCCGGCGGCAGTCCTCGAGAAAATGCACCGAAAATGCACCACGAAGGTCCTAACAATGCAGAAAACCCCCGGAATCCCGGGGGTGTTCTTTGGCGGTGACGGTGGGATTTGAACCCACGTTAGGCTCTCACCTAAACAACATTTCGAGTGTTGCACCTTCGGCCGCTCGGACACGTCACCAACGCCGCTACTTTACCGGCAAGACGGCATGTTCCCCAAAATGGCCCCGTGCAGCAGCGCAAGAGCCCCGGAAGGAACGACCGGTTCAGGCCCGCTGCGCGCTAAAGAACCGCTGCAGCAGGGCCGCCGACTCTACCTGCCGCACGCCGGGGAACACCTCCACCCAATGGTTCAGACGGCGCTCGCGCAGGACATCGAAAACCGACCCGGCCGCGCCCGCCTTCTCATCCCAGGCTCCGAAGACCACCCGGGGGATACGGGCCAGCACAATGGCGCCGGCGCACATCGCGCAGGGCTCCAGCGTGACCACCAGTGTGCAACCATCCAGCCGCCAACTCCCCAAGGCCGCAGCCGCCGCGCGGATCGCCACCACTTCGGCATGGGCGGTGGGATCACCTACGGCCTCACGCTCATTCCGTCCGGTCGCGAGCAACTGGCCGTTGGGACCTACGATGACGGCGCCTATGGGCACATCAGCCGTCGCGAGCGCCCGCTCGGCCTCCCGCAACGCAGCATCCATCCAGGCTTCATGGCGGGCGCTGGGAAGGGGTCCGGGCATGCCGGCTCGGGCGGGGGGAAGCATGCTCAATGGTAACTTTTACCTATGCGCGTACTTGTTGCGGACCACCCGCTCGTTGCCCACAAACTCACCGTTCTGCGGGACAAAAACACTCCGTCTCCGGTCTTCCGGCTGCTCACGGAGGAACTGGTGACACTGCTGGCATACGAAGCCACCCGTGAGGTGCGCGTCGAGCCGGTCAATATTGAGACGCCTGTCACCAAGACTGTGGGCACTGGGCTCGTGAAGCCGACCCCACTCGTGGTGCCGATCCTGCGCGCCGGCTTGGGCATGCTGGAAGGCATGACGCGTCTGCTCCCCACGGCGGAGGTTGGATTCCTGGGCATGGCCCGGAACGAGGAAACGCTGGAGGCCATCACCTACGCGGAACGGCTGCCCGACGACCTGACCGGTCGCCAGGTGTACGTGCTGGACCCGATGCTCGCCACCGGCGGCACCCTGCGGGAAGCCATCAAGTTCCTGTTCGACCGCGGGGCCGCTGACATCACCTGCATTTGCCTGCTGGCCGCGCCCGAGGGGCTCGAGACCCTCCGAGCGGAACTTGAGGGCCGGAACGTCACCATCGTGCTGGCTTCCATCGATGAGCGCCTGAACGAAAAGTCCTACATCGTGCCGGGCCTTGGAGACGCCGGAGACCGCCTCTACGGCGTCGTCGGCTAGCCTCAGGCCGTTCTCCCCCGTCATGTCGTGGCAATAACGGCGAACTCGCCGTGCGACTTAGTACCAGTCGACGGAGAGTTCGTGCTGCCAGGCGCCGCAGGGGGAGCCGTACCGGTCCTGGATGTACTTCAGCCCCCACTTGACCTGGGTCTGGTAATTCGTCTTCCAGTCAGTGCCGACGCTGTCCATCTTCTCCGCCGGAAGTGACTGGACGATGCCGTAGGCAAGGCTGGAAGGATTTTCCGCCGTCGTCCGCCAGTCGGACTCGCGGTTCCACAGCGGCACCAGGCAGCTCATCTGGTCCTGGCCCCAACCGAAGGAAGCCAGCTCTCCGGCGGCGTACGCCTGGGCGCCGGCTGGATCATCAACTGCTCCGCCGTTTGCTCCGGTCGGCGCGGCGGGGGCTCCCGCCGTCGAGCTGACCGCGGAGCGCACAAAGGTCAGCGGCGCATCAGGGGATACGGAAACGGGCCCGGCGGCGCTCACGTCCGCTGCCGCTTCAAGAGGCAACGCCGAGGCGGACAGGCTGCCACCGGCCAGAATGGCGGCGGCCACTCCGACGACGGCGATCCGACGGCGGATGGTGAACGGCGCAGACAGGTGCGCGGCCAGGACGTGTGCCGCGGAACGGCGGGCAGGTGCGGCGCTTCGGCGGCCGTGTTTGGCGTTCGTGGACATGCGGAACCCTCTCCTCAGGCATGCGAGGTCGATTGGCGGACTCCCCACGAGTTCCGCCTAAGTAGCTTTGAGGCGCCTAGCCGGCACCGGTCCGTCGGAATGTTCCCGACGGCATGCCGGAAAGTTCACATTGCACTCCGGCGTGGTCACCGGCCGGCGGTCGCACCAAGGCGACACGTGCCCCACCGATGAAGAGCCGCCGCCTCAATGGCGGACCGGCCCCGGTCAACGGTACCGGCTCATCCCGCGAAAGTCACATTTGGGTAACGGGACCCGTGTCGTGCCGTTGGGTTTTCTTTAGCAAAGGTAATGACTTAGGCTAATAAGCAGGCTGGTCTGCGGGAGGTCTACCATCCCGGGGCCGGCGCCCGCAGGAAACATCCCAAGACGCATGCCAGGTGGCAGGAACAATGACTGAGAACACGACGACGACCACGACGACCAGCACTCCGTCGGGTGACCTCACTCCAGGGCCGACTGCGCCTCCGCTGCCCGTTGAACTCCGGATGGCCATCATGCGGACGTCCCGGCGGCTGCGCACCGAAGCCAGCGGTGACGCCGTTTCCCCCGGCCAGTTCTCCGTCCTGGCCGGTATCCAGCACCAATCCCTGACGCTCCGCCAGTTGGCCGACCGGGAACACATTCAGGCGCCCTCGATGACCCGGATCGTGAATGCCCTTGAGGAAATGGACCTGGTCATCCGGCGCGAGCACCCGACCGACGGCCGCCAGGTCCTGGTGGAGATTACGTCCGACGGCCTGGACGTTCTGGCCGCAGCCCGCAGCCGCCGTACCGAGTGGCTCGCCGTACGGCTGGCGGCCCTTCCGCCCAAGGACCAGGACGTGCTCCACCAGGCAGCACAGCTGCTGCTGGAAATGAGCGCCAAATGAAGAACATGTTCCGCGCGCTCAGCGTCTATAACTACCGGTTGTGGGTCACCGGGGCGCTGGTGTCCAACATCGGCACCTGGATGCAGCGGGTAGCCCAAGACTGGCTGGTTCTGACCGTCCTGACCGCCGCCTCGGGAACCGCCGTCGGCATCACCACCGGCCTGCAGTTCCTTCCCATCCTTTTCCTGGGACCATACGCCGGAGTCCTCGCCGACCGGGTATCAAAGCGCAAGCTGTTGCTCTGCACCCAAACGGCCATGGGATTCTGTGCACTGCTGCTGGGATTGCTGGTTGTCACGAACATGGTGCAGCTGTGGCACGTCTACGCTCTGGCTCTGGCCCTCGGGGTGGCAAGCGCCCTCGACGCCCCTGCCCGCCAGGCCTTCGTCTCGGAGGTGGTGGACCAGCAGGACGTGCCCAACGCCGTCGCGCTGAACAGTGCCTCCTTCAACCTGGCCCGGCTGGCCGGCCCCGGTATCGCCGGGTTGCTGATTGCCTGGCTGGGCACCGGTCCCGCCTTCCTGCTCAACGCGGCCAGCTTTGCTGCTGTCCTGATCTCCCTGCTCAACATGAGGACCGCCGAACTGCATCCCTCAGCCCGAGCCGCCCGCGGCAAGGGGCAGATTCGTGAGGGCCTGCACTACATCCGCCAACGGCCCGACCTGATGACCATCATGGTGCTGGTGGCGTTGGTGGGAACCTTCGGAATGAACTTCCAGATCACCAACGCGCTCATGGCCAGTGCGGAGTTTGGCAAGGGCCCCGGCGAGTACGGCCTGCTGGGTTCCATCATGGCGATCGGCACGTTGGCCGCCGCACTCCTGGCCGCCAGGCGCAAGGGCACGCGCATGCTCTACGTCATTGGTGGTGTGCTGGCATTCGGCGTGTTCGCCGCGCTCGCCGCGGTAATGCCCAACTACTGGCTCTACGCCGCGGCTCTGGTGCCGGTGGGCCTGGCGTCCCTGACGTTCATGAATGCCTGCAACACGACCGTCCAGCTGTCCACGGACCCGGTGATGCGCGGGCGGGTGCTCGCCGTGTACATGGTGGTGCTGCAGGGCGGCACACCCTTCGGCGCCCCGCTGATTGGCTGGATCGGCACCGCCTTTGGACCCCGCTGGTCCGTCGGGATCGGCGCCGTCATCGCCCTTGGCGCCGGCATGGCCGCGCTGATGCTGCTCAACCGGCGAAACTCGGTGACGTTGCGGCAGCAGTTGGGCAAGCTAAACGTTCCACTCATCGGCAGGATCGCCTCCCGTTGAAGGCACCCGGGAAGCCGCGTCGGCTCCTGCAACCGCCGACGCAGCGCCGTCTTCACGGCTGGAATCAGCCGCGGATGGCGGAGCTGCCCTGCGGCACGAATGGTGCTGCGGCGATGGCCGGTAACCGAATGGTGAACTCTGTTCGGCCGGGCTGGCTGGACAGTTCGACGCGTCCTCCGTGGGCTTGGATGATCGCGTCCACGATCGAGAGCCCCAGGCCCGTGGTTCCGGCGGTCCCGGAGCGGGCGGCATCCGCACGGGCGAACCGATCAAAAATGCGGTCCTGGAAATCCGGATCAATGCCGGGTCCGTCGTCGGCCACCGTCACCAGGGCGGCGCCGTCGGCTGCCCGGCGCACGATGGCGGTCACGGTAGTACCCGCCTCGGTGTGCTTGCAGGCGTTGGTCAACAGGTTGATCATCACCTGGCGCAGCTGGTCCTTGTCGCCACGGACCTGGATCGGTTCGTCGGGTACCTGCAACTGCCAGCGGTGATCAGGGGCCGTGACCCGGATATCTCCGACGCTTTCAACCACAATTTCGGATACGTCCAGTTCCTCCAGCTGCAGCTCCCTGCCCTCGTCCAGCCGGGCCAGCAGGAGTAGGTCCTCGACCAGCGCACCCATCCGCTTGGCCTGGGACTCCACCCGGTCCAACGAATTTTCGCCGTCGGGGCTGAGGTGTTCGGTCAGGCGCATCAGCTCGGTGTAGCCGCGGATCGCAGTGAGGGGAGTGCGCAGTTCATGGCTGGCATCCGCCACGAACCGCCTGACCTTGGTCTCGCTGCGCTGCCGCGACTCCAGGGCGCTGGAAACGTTATCCAGCATCTTGTTCAGGGCAACGCCCACGTTCCCCACCTCGGTGCCCGACTGGGCAGAGCGGGCCGGTACCCGTACGGCCAGCGCCACCTCGCCGGCGTCGAGGGGCAATTCGGCAACCCGGGTGGCGACATCCGAGAGTTGCTCGAGCGGCCGCATGGTCCGTCGGATCAGTACCGTGCCCGCCAGGCCCAGGATCAGCAGTCCGGCTGCGGACACCAGCACGATCGTCCACACCAGCGCCGCCAGGGTGCTGTTCTTCTCCGTCAGCGGCAGGCCGGTGATGATGACGTCGCCATCAGGGGCAGTGACGGCAACCAGGCGGTAGCCGCCCAGTGACAGATCCCGGTCCACGGGTGTGCCTGTCGTCGGTATGGCGGTAAGAATCGCAGCATCGGCGGCATTGAGCTGGGTCCGGGTCAGGTCCTGGGCCAGCAGGCCGCCGCTGACGACGGCGCCGTTCGCAATGCGGGCGTTTAGCTGTCCGACACCGGTGCCGCGCGCGTTGAGGGGGTCGGGCCGGTTGCCGCCGGAGCCCTGCGGCGGTTGGTCGTTGCTGAACTCATTGGTCCGGTGGCTTGCCTGAGCCAGAGTGGCATCGAGTTGCGTGTTCAGGGAAACGCTCATGGCCGTGTAGCTGACCAGGCCAACAATGAAGCAGATGGCGGTGAGCAGGACCATGGTGGCCAGCACTAGTTTCGTCCTCAGGTGCCAGCGTCCCGGGTCCGGCATACGCAGCCTGTTGCGCCAGGGCGCGCCGGCGGCCCTAGTCATTGGTCAGCCGGTTTCAGGACGTAACCCGCGCCCCGGATGGTGTGAATCATGGGCGGGTGGTTTGCCTCGATTTTCTTGCGCAGATAAGAGATGTACAACTCGACGATGTTCGCTTGCCCGCCGAAGTCGTAGTTCCACACCCGGTCCAGGATCTGCGACTTGCTGACGACGCGGCGCGGATTCTCCATCAGGTACCGAAGCAGTTCGAATTGCGTGGCCGTGAGGTTGATGTCCTCGCCGCCACGCGTCACTTCGCGGGTGTCCTGGTTCAGCGTCAGATCGCCGACCACAAGTTCTGCACTGTCAGCGGTGGCCACACCCGACCGCTGGACGATGCGATGGAGGCGCAACAGTACTTCTTCCATGCTGAACGGTTTCGTTACGTAGTCGTCACCGCCCGCTGCCAGGCCCGTGACGCGGTCCTCGACCGCATCCTTGGCGGTCAGAAACAGGGCGGGGACGGTGGGATCAAAGGTGCGGATCTTGCCCAGCAGTTCGACGCCGTCGAACCCCGGCAACATAACGTCCAGCACCAGCACGTCCGGCCGGAACTCCCGGGCAACCCGGACAGCCGCATTTCCCTCGTGTGCAACGCGGACGTCCCAGCCCGCCATTTGCAGCCCCATTCGCATCAGGTCAGCCAGGCTGGGCTCGTCGTCGACCACCAGGGCACGGATCGGTGATCCGTCCGGGTGGCTGAGCTGCGGGAGGTTGTCATTGAAGGAACGCGAGGATGCCATGCTTCAACTCTCTGGGAACCAGTTAGGACGGGACTGGGCGATACCTGTGCCGAAGCTGTGAAGTGAGCGGATAGGTGCAGCCCGAATTCAAGCTTAAGGCCGTAGCGCCGGGCAGCAGAGGAGTCCGGTTGGTGGACGTCGGCTCAGGCAGTGTATGTGCCGCCACTGGAGCCGCCCGGCGAACGAAACAGAGTTTTTTGAGAGTTCTCGTGGACTATGCGCGCAGCAGGACCGCTGCTGGGCGGTCTCATCAGCCATTCGTTCGAGTGATTTGGATCACTTTGCGCTGCGTCGTCTCAGGATACGGACGATTAGCCCCTTTGTTACTTGCGGGTTCGGTTTGTTACGTTGCACACTTCAGATGTGAACACCAACACCACAGCATCTGCAGCCGCAGCGAACTCTGTCAGCGCACCCGCTGGCGCATTCATGTGTTGTTGTCGAATGCAGGCCTGACTTAATACCCCGAAGCACCAGGCACTCTCGGCCATCAGGCCCGCCCGGAAGGGCATTAGACCCCGATATTTCCGGGGCCATCTTGAGCATTCGCGCCGCGTCATGCGGCTATTCACAACCGAGGTAGACCATGTCAGTAGCATCCGGATACGTCCACATCTCCGTACGGAACGCCACCAAGGCCGCCGCCAACACCAATGGCGGGGGGATCCGCCAGAACGTCGGTGCCAGGCCTGTCTACGGTCCCTCGTCCTATGGGCAGTCGCCGTACTCCCCGCAGCAGCAGCCGGTGCAGCAACAGCAGCAGCCGGTTCAGCAGCAGCAGGCCGTCCAGAAGGTCGCCTCCGCGACCGCCCCGGGTTCTTCTTCCGGTTACGGTTTCGCGCCGTCCGCCGGCGCCACCTCCTACGGCCAGTTGCACACGGTTCCCACCGGGTCTGCGGCTCCGGCCACCGCGCCGACGCCGGTGCTCGCCGGTGATGGTGTCCGTGGCGTCGGGTCCGACAATGCAGCCCGAGGCTTCGTGCTGTACGTGGGCGTGGATGAGGACACGGCAGCGGCCGCCGGAACCTCCCTGGCCCGGCTGGCGCAGGACATCCGGGCGTACGCACAGGGTCTGGTGCCGCAGGCACAGAGCTACGCGGCCGTCGCCATCGCTCCGGCTGATGCGCCCGGAACGGCCCTCGACGTCGTGCGTTCAACCTTCGGTGACCCGACCGTGCCCGGACGGCCCCGCCCGGAAGCGACCCGTGCCCAGGCTCCGCAGGAGGTTCGGCCCACCGGCGTGCTGATCGACCTGGCGCGGCGCGAGGTGCTCTTGGATGGCGAGACGTTGAACCTGACGTTCAAGGAATTCGAGTTGCTGAACTACCTGGTGGAAAACGGCAGCCGCACCGTCGGGCGCGATGAACTGCTCGACGGACTGTGGCGCCATGCCGACGAGGTGCCCAATGAGCGCACCATCGACGTGCACATCCGCCGACTCCGTTCAAAGCTGGGGCGGCTTGCCAACACCGTGCGGACCGTCCGGGGCGAAGGCTACCGGTTCTATGAGCACCCCGAGGTCGTTGTCTGGACGGCGCCGGAATACTCCATCTAGATCGCTGCTTCAGCTTTCGCTTTGAACGGCCGCCAGTTGCCCGTGTCTGGTTGGGGTCCCTCACTAGACTGGGCGCATGACCAACTCCTCCACCAAGCGGCTGGTGCTGATGCGCCATGCCAAGGCGGCATACCCACTTGGCGTTCCCGACTCCGACCGTCCCCTGGCCAAACGGGGGCACTCGGATGCGCCGGTCGCCGGAAAGTGGCTGCGGGAGCACGACGTCGTTCCTGACTTCATTGCCTGCTCCACGGCGCTTCGGGCCCGCCAGACCTGCACGTGGGTCTGCCAGCAACTGGGGGACAAGGCGCCCACCCCCAAGCTCGAGGACCGGCTCTACGCTGCCACGGCCACGGAAATTCTTTCGGTCATCAACAACGTGCCCGATACGGTGCGGACGCTGCTGGTCGTTGGACACCTGCCGGGGCTGCAGGACGTGGGGCTTCGGCTCGCATCCCGTGACTCCGAGGAGGAGGCATACACGCATCTGGCCATGAGCTTTCCGACCAGCGGCCTGGCCGTGTTCGAACACACCGCCGACTGGGCGACCCTGGATGGGCAGGACGCCCGGGTCGTCGACTTCGCCGTCCCCCGCGCCGCCTAACCCCTACCCACCCCTTTCCCGCCGAGTGTCGAGATAAGCACGTGTGCCGCTGGCCGTTTTCCTGCCGAGTGTCGAGATAAGCACGTGGGCCACAGCGCCCCTGGGGTGCTTATGTCGACACTCGAGGTGGCGTGGAGGTTCTTCCCCTGTCGAGTGTCAAGGTACGCACGTGTGTCGCGCGTCCTGGGGTGCTTATGTCGACACTCGGGGGGATCAGGGGTGCTTATGTCGACACTCGGCGGTTAGCGGAGGTAGCCGCGCATAACGGTCATGATGGCTGCCAGTGCCTGATCGCGGGTGCGTTCGGGGTGAAAGACCTGCCGGTCCAGGCCGATGATGAAGGTCGCCCCGAAGATGGCTCCGGCCACTCCGGCCGGGGCAACATCGGGGTCGACGTCCCGCTCCTGGCCCACGCGTTCGACGGCGGCTCCGACGATACTGACGAGCCGTTCCCGGAGCAGGGTCAACGTGCCGCGCCATTCACTCGGAGTACGCCACATTTCGCTCACAAGCAGCTGGGCGAACGAGGGATAGTCGGCGAAGAAATCGAGCATCGCGCCAAGGATCCCCTCCAGCCGGGCCACGGCATCCCCCTCCAGCCGGGTATCGGCGTCCCCGTCCCGGGCGACGTCGTCACCGTCCGCCATTCCGGCGGCGTCACCGGCGGTCAACCGCGTCTCCAGAATGTCCACGCCATGCTCCAGCAGCTGCCCGATGAGCTCGGACTTGCTGCCGAAGTTGTAGTACACCGTGCCCTTGGAGACCCCTGCGGCGGCGGCAATCTCATCGACTGTCACGCTGGCCGGGCCACGTTCACCCAGGAGCAGCATGGAGGCGTCGAAAAGCTTCTGCCGGGTGGCGTTTGTTCGGACCGGTCGACGTGTGGCGGGAGACTGCCCGTCTGGCGACTGGCCGGCGGAGGACGGGCCGGGGGAGGACGGGCCGGCGGGCGACGGGCCGGCGGGGGACGGCCCGGCGGGAGGCTGGGCGGCGCTCATACCGCGATCTCCGGGTGCAGAGTCTTCATGGTCCATAGTTTGCCCTTCCGTACCGCGAGCAGGGACAACAGCAGGCCCAGCAGTGTGTAACCGATCAGGCCCACGACGACGGGAGCAAGCGCGGCCAGGTCGGTGCCGTAGACCAGGCGGCGCATGCCCTCCACCACGTGCCCCATCGGCAGCGCCGCATGCATCACGTGCAACGGGCCGGGCGTGGTCTGCCACGGAAAGGTGCCGCCCGAGCTGACCAACTGCAGGACCAGCAGCACCAGAACCACAAACTTGCCCGGAGTTCCGAGCAGAGCCACGATGCCCTGGATGAGGGCCGTGAACGCCATGGACGCGAGCAGGAGCAGTCCCAGGGTCAATACCGGATGCGCCGGTTCCAGCCGCAATCCAAACAGGACGACGGCGTACAGCACCAGGGTCTGCGCGACGGAAACGGTGAGGAAGGGCAACCAACCGCCGACGGCGATCTTCCAGGACGGCGCGTTGGAGGCCAGGGCGCGCTGGGTGATGGGCCGCATCGCCTGAACCAGCATGAAGGCGCCGATCCACAGGGCGAGCACCAGGAAGAACGGGGCCAATCCGGCTCCGTAGGTGGCAGCCTTGGCCTGGGACAGTGTGTTGACGGCGACGGGGTCCGAAATGACCTTGGCCGCAGCGGTCTTCTGATCGTCATTGGGGTTCGGCACCTGGCCGGCCCCGGCTGTTAACTGATCGGCCAGGGCAGTGGCCCCATCAGCCAGACGCGCCGTCCCGTCGTCTAGCTGAGCCGCTCCAGCATTCAGGCTCGCGGCACCGGAAGCCACACTGGTGGCGCCGTCGAGGGCCGCCTGCTGACCCGCGGCCAGGTTGCCGGCGCCGCCAGCCAGCTGTGCCGCGCCGGATTCGGCCTGGACGATGGCGTTGTTCAGGGTGGGGGCGGCGGCCGCGAGCTTTGCAGCACCCGCCGCTACGGTCGCTGATCCCGTCGAGAGCTGTTGCGCCTGCGCTGCGTCGGTGTGCAACTGGGTGCGGGCCTGGTCCAGTGCGGGGCTGGAGGGCAAGCTTTGCAGGTTCTGCAGCACTGAGTCTTCCTGTGCCTGCGTCAGGACGCCCTGTTGCACCAGCTGATCCAAGCCGGGCCGTGCTTTGTCAGTTACCAAACCCTGTCCGGCCGCGTCGAGCTGATCCAGGGTGCCCGCCGCGCTCTGGACCTTCGCGTTCAGGGCCGCCTCCCCGGCGGCGACCTGCGCTGCGCCCGTGGACAGGGCCTGCGTGTCAGCCGGGAGGGTGCTGGTTTGCTGCTGCAGCTGGGAAAGACCGCCCTGCAGCGCTGCGGCACCGGAGCTGAGGCTCGTGGCGCCGGAAACGAGCTGCTGCTGACCGTTGACCAGTGCATTGGCTCCCGTCAGCAGCTCGCCGCTGCCGCTGTGCAGGCTCGCGGCACCGTCCCGCACGGTCGCGGCGCCGCTGGCCAATTGCTGGGCTCCGCCGGCTGCCTGGCTGATCTGGCCGTGGATGGTGCCGTAGCCGGTCAGCAGGGTGTCGGCTGTGGCCTGTCCCACTTGCTGCGCCACGGAGGCGTGCACCTGGGTGGTCACGCGGTCCACGATCGAAGTGAGCAGATAGTTGTTCGCGTCATTGGTGGTGACGTTAAGGATGGCCTGCCGGGCGGCGTCGAAGTTTTCGGGGGAGACCAGATTTGCTGAGAAGTCCGAGGGGATTTTGAGGGCAAAGGCGTAGTCGCCCGAAGCGACTCCGGCATCTGCCTGGTCCGCCGTGGCTACCTGTACCCAATCGAAGCTGTGACCGTTGACCAGTGTGTCGGCGACTTGGTGTCCGACGTCCAAACGGCTGCCGTCCTTGGCGGTGGCGCCCTGATCGTCCACCACCAGGGCGGCCTTGAGCTCGTCCAGGTGGCCGTACGGGTCCCAGTTGGCGTACAGATAGACGGCGCCGTAGAGCAACGGAACCAGGGTCAGGGCAAGGATGGTCAGTTTCGGCAGCAAGCCGCCGGTCATGCGCTTGAGCTCGGACAGGGCCAGTCGAAGGACGGTCATGGAAGTTCCTGCGATTCTGCGGTGGAAGGTGTGACGACGATGCTGCCGGCATGGTCAGCCGGAACGCGGGTGACGACGGCGACAACGGCCACGCCGTGCCTGCCCCGGTCGGTTACGTCCTGCAGGAACGGCAGCCAGTTGTCGGGATCGGAGGTGTGCCGGTCGGGCGAATCGACAATGAGGAGTTCGACGCCGGGATCCGCAAGCGCCAACTCCGTGAGCAGGACCAATCGCGTTTCCGGGGGGATCTCCTGAACCCAGGCGCGTGCCAGGTCCAGGAAGCCATGCTGTTCCAGCCACTGCTGCGGGCGGGTCCGCGCCGCGCGGGGGAGCAGCGCCAGGTCCTCGGCGACCACGTCCACCACGCGCAGATGCCGTTCAGGCTCGTTCACTCCGGGTGCATCCAGCAGGGCGCTGCGTCGGCGGAGCCTGGCGATATCGCCGTCGTGCCCCCACTGCACGGATCCGGAGGTGGGCCGCATCCGGCCCGAGAGGGTCAGTGCCAGGACCGTTCGGATGTCCTGGCTGTCAGCCTGCACCAGCAGCAAATTCCCCGGCAGCAGCTCGAGCGAGGTGGGCGGAAGCAGCTGACCGGAACGGCCGGCGACGGAGAGATCAACGGCGGAGAGCATGGCAAGACCCATCGGTAGAAGGTGTACTCACCACACTAACAAAACTGACCAGTCAGTTCAAATAGGCGTTTCTCCTACAGGCCGTACTTCTCCAGCAGCCTCAGCCATACCTCGCTCACGGTCGGGTAGGAAGGCACCGCGTGCCAGAGCCGTTCCATCGGCACCTCACCCACAATGGCAATGGTGGCCGCGTGCAGCATTTCGGCAACGTCGGGTCCGGCAAAGGTGGCCCCCACCACGGTCCGGCTTTCCTCATTGATCACCAGTTGCGCCCACCCCTTGTAGTCGTCGGCATACAGGGAGGATCCGGCGACGGCGATCGGCAGCGAGACCTCGCGCACGGACATGCCGGCTTTCTGCGCCTTCTCCACGGTCAGGCCGACCATCGCGACCTCGGGATCGGTGAACACGACGTTCGGGACAGCCCGCTCGTCGGACGTGTGCGCGTACTTGCTCCACGGCGCGGGGTTGCCCTGCAGGTCACCGTTGGCGCGGGCCACAATCGCATCACCGGTGGCCCGTGCCTCGTACTTGCCCTGGTGGGTCAGCATGACCCGCCCGCCGGCGTCCCCGACGGTGTACAGCCATTCGTGCCCCTGCACCTGGCCGCTGTCATCGGTGGGCAGCTTCTTCGGTTCCAGCCCGACGCTTTCCAGGCCCAGTCCTTCCAGCGCCGGGTGACGTCCGGTGGAGACCAGCAGTTCGTCCGCCACGACTGTGTAACCGCCCTCCAGCACCAGCTCCACGTCGCCGTCGTCGTTGCGGGACACGCTGGTGGTGCCGGTATTGAGGCGCAGGTCCACGCCGTCGGCCCGGAGTCCCGCGGCCACCAGGCGGCGTGCTTCCTCGGGATACATGGAGAGCAGGTCACCGCGGGCCACGAGGGTGACAGTGGACCCGAGGCGGGCGAAGGCCTGGGCGAGTTCGGCTCCGGCGACCCCTCCGCCCAGCACGGCCAGCCGGTCCGGCACGGATTGGGCTGAGGTGGCTTCCCGGGTGCCCCAGTGCGCCGTGTCCTCCAAGCCGGGGAGCGGCGGCAGGGTCGGCATTGAGCCCGTCGCCAGTACGACGGCGTGTGTGGCCTGGAGGTGGACGGAGGAGCCACCAGTCTCCGCCACCTCAACTTCCCGGGGACCGGTCAGCCAGGCGTGCCCGCGCACCAGCTCGATGCCGGCGTCGGCCACCCATTTGGCCTGGCTGTCGTCCTGCCAGTTGGACGTGAACGAGTTCCGGCGCTTGAGCACTGCTGCGGCGTCCAGGGTGCGGGTAACGGCCTCGCGTGCTCCTGCCACGGACTGGGCCGCCAACAGCGCGGTGCCTGGCCGCAGCAGGGCCTTGGAAGGCATGCATGCCCAATAGGAACATTCGCCGCCGACCAGTTCGGCTTCCACCAGCACGACCGACAGGCCGCCCTGGGCTGCCCGGTCGGCCACGTTTTCACCGACGGCCCCAGCGCCAATAACAATTACGTCCACGATCTTCTGCTCGCTCATGAGGCGAGCTTACGTGTCCGCTTCCGTCCCCTGCGAGGGGACGACAGGGGAGGGGGTGACAGCTGGACGACGGTGAAGCCCGGGCGCCGGTCGGACAGGAGCCGGTTGCGGGTGCGGGGCCGCTGTACAGGGCACAAAGAAAAAGTCCCGCTGCACTTTGTGCAGCGGGACTTCCGCTGGTGCGCGCGAAGGGATTCGAACCCCCAACCTTCTGATCCGTAGTCAGATGCTCTATCCGTTGAGCTACGCACGCATTTTCCCGGCCCTCGGGCCGTGAATAACTCTAGCCTTAACAGGCCTCCGGCTCCAAATTGCCGCCTCCGGCTCCAAATTGCCGCCTACGTGTCGTCAGCCACTATACCGGTCTATGTGACGTCAATCACTATCAGTGGATAGACCGGTCTAGTCTTTGCCCATTGTTCCCGGTCTTTTACCATTCCTTACCCGCAAGTAACCGCAGGTCAGGGGCAAATCGCCGTTCCCGGCGTCCCCCTACCATTTAGGCACACCGTTGACCCACGAAGGGACGAGTCATGGGCGTTATGCCGGACCAGCTTGTTGTTGAACCCACCCCCACCACCCACCGCCGCCTGAACGAATGGGTTGCCGAGGTTGCGGCGCTGACCCAGCCCGAGAGCATCTACTGGGTGGACGGCTCGGAGGAGGAAAACGAGCGCCTCACCGGAGAACTGGTTGAGGCAGGAACCTTGGTGCGCCTTAACCAGGACCTCTTCCCACACTCCTTCGCAGCGTTCTCCGACCCCAAGGACGTCGCCCGGGTGGAGGAGCAAACCTTCATCTGTTCCCGCAACAAGCACGACGCCGGTTTCACCAACAACTGGATGGAACCGACGGAGATGAAGGAGAAGCTCCGCGGTCTCTTCTCCGGCTCCATGCGGGGCCGCACGATGTACATCATTCCCTTCGTCATGGGCCACCTCGAAGCAGACGATCCGAAGTTCGGCGTCGAAATCACCGACAGCGCCTACGTGGTGGCCTCGATGCGCATCATGGCCCGGATCGGCACCGACGTCCTGCGCAAGATGGAGGAGCTCGACGCGTTCTTCGTTCCGGCGCTGCATTCCCTCGGCGCCCCGCTGGAACCGGGACAGCAGGACGTGGCGTGGCCCTGCAACGCGGATAAGTGGATTGTGCACTTCCCCGAGGAGCGGTCCATTTGGTCCTACGGTTCCGGCTACGGCGGCAACGCCCTGCTGGGCAAGAAGTGCTACGCCCTGCGCATCGCCTCGGTCATGGCCCACGACGAGGGCTGGTTGGCCGAACACATGCTGATCCTGAAATTGACCTCCCCCGAGCAAAAGACCTACTACGTTGCTGCGGCCTTTCCCTCCGCCTGCGGCAAGACCAACCTGGCCCTCCTTGATCCCACGATCAAGGGCTGGAAGGTGGAAACCCTGGGGGATGACATCACCTGGATGCGGTTTGGCGCGGATGGGCAACTGCGGGCAGTTAACCCAGAGGCCGGCCTGTTCGGCGTCGCGCCCGGCACCGGTTGGGGGACCAATCCCAATGCCATGCGGGCCATCGCCAAGGGCAACTCCATCTTCACGAACGTCGCACTGACCGACGACGGCGGCGTCTGGTGGGAGGGTATGACCGAGGAAACCCCGGCGCACCTGACGGACTGGCAGGGCAACTCCTGGACTCCGGAAGCGGACCACCCGGCAGCGCACCCCAACTCGCGCTTCTGCACACCCATCGACCAGATCGACATGCTGGCACCCGAGTACTCCGAACCCAATGGGGTTCCGGTCTCCGCGATCTTGTTCGGTGGTCGGCGCAAGACCACCATTCCCCTGGTGGTGGAGGCCCGTGACTGGACCAACGGCATCTTCATGGGCTCCACCCTTTCCTCGGAGACCACTGCCGCCGCTGCCGGTCAGGTCGGCGTGGTCCGGCGCGATCCGATGGCGATGCTGCCGTTCATCGGCTACGACGCGGGGGACTACCTGAAGCATTGGGTGACGCTGTCCAAGACCGGTGACCCCGCGAAGCTGCCCAAGATTTTCCTGGTCAATTGGTTCCGCCGCCGTGCCGACGGCGGCTTCGCCTGGCCTGGCTTCGGTGACAACGCCCGCGTGTTGAAGTGGGCCATCGAACGCATCGAGGGCAAGGCAGGGGCCGTCGAGACCCCGATTGGGTTTGTTCCCGCCCCTGATTCGCTCGACGTGGCAGGACTGGACCTCACTGCCGACGACGTCGCTGCTGCTGTGCGTGTGGACCCGGATGAGTGGGCTGCCGAGCTTGAGAGCATCGGCCAGTGGTACGACCGGTTCGGGGACTCCCTTCCCGAGGAACTGACCGCGGAACTGGAAGGCTTGAAAGCCCGCCTGTCCTAGTCCCAGATCAGGCGCTGGCCGGCTTCCCAGAACGGATCCTGGAAGGTCCAGCCCTCCGCTCCTTGGGCGTAGGGCTGGACCGCGGCCACCGCGACGCCCTTCCAGTGCTCAGCAACCACGTGAACCGCATCGGTTCCCTCGTCCGGCAGCGTGACATCAACCAGAACGGCGGCCGCCCGGTGCTGGTCTCGCTGCTGGCGTAGGGCTTCATAGAGGTCGGCGATCATCGAATCCGCGTCCGGTTCCTGCCCAGCGGAAGAATCGTCAGGGTTCTGCGAACCAGAGTCGGGGGATACGGCCAGCAATCGAACCTCATCCTCGCCGTTCCTGCCCAGCACGACGGCGACCGGAAGGAATGCTCCGTACGCCTCCAACTGTTCCTGGGCTACACCCAGTGCCGTTCCCACCAGCCGATTCAGGTCCGCTTGAACCGCCTGTCGGTCCAGCGGCTGTTCGGGTGCCTCGGCGTGCTGTGCGTCCCCGGCAGCGTCGGCGCCCTCCGCGTCTTCGGAAGCGTCGGTGCCCGGTGCCTCGTCTGTCACTGCTGCCGGACCAGGGCCAGGACGTCGTCGCGGACCCGCTCCATGGTCCGCCGGTCGACGGCCTCGGCGTTCAGGCGCAGGAAGGGTTCGGTGTTGGACGCACGGAGGTTGAACCACCAGGTTCCGTCCTCGGCCAGGAACGTAAGCCCGTCGAGTTCGTCCACCTGCACGCCGGCGCGATCATAGGAGGCACGGACCCGGGCCACGGCGGCGGGCACGTCCTGGATGCGGGAGTTGATCTCGCCGGAGGACGAATAGGGCTCGTACTCGCGCCCAAGGTCGGATAGCGGCCTGCTCTGTTCCCCGAGGGCGGCCAGCACGTGCATGGCAGCCAGCATGCCCGTATCGGCATTGTAGAAGTCGCGGAAGTAGTAGTGGGCTGAGTGCTCGCCTCCAAAGACGGCGCCTTCCTTGGCCATCACAGCCTTGATGAAGGAGTGGCCCACGCGGGTGCGGACCGGCCGTCCGCCGTCGTGCTCCACCAGTTCCGGCACGGCGCGGGAGGTGATCAGGTTGTGGATGATCACGGGACTTTGTTCTCCGGCGGCGCGAACGCGGGCGATTTCCCGGCGCGCAACCAGCGCGGTGATCGCGGAGGGGGAGACCGGATCGCCCTTTTCGTCGATGACGAAGCACCGGTCGGCGTCTCCGTCGAAGGCCAGCCCAATATCGGCACCGTGCTCGACGACGGCGGCCTGCAGGTCCCGCAGGTTCTCCGGCTCCAGTGGGTTGGCCGGATGGTTGGGAAAGGACCCGTCAAGTTCGAAATACAGCGGAACGATCTCGAACGGCAGGGCCGGCAGGAGCTGGTCCCCGAGTACCGCGGGAGTGGTCAAGCCCGCCATGCCGTTTCCGGCGTCGACGACGACCTTCAGCGGCCGGGAGCCGGTCAGGTCCACCAGCGAACGAAGGTAGCTGGCGTAGTCGCCGAGCACGTCGTGGTTGCTGATGGTGCCGTTAGGAGCGGCCTCCGGGATGCCTTCGGCCAGGTACTTTTGGGCCTGGATCCGGATCTCCTCCAACCCCGTTTCGGAGGACACGGGAACGGCTCCGGCTTTGGCCATCTTGATGCCGTTGTATTGGGCCGGGTTATGGCTTGCGGTGAACATGGCGCCGGCAGCATTCATCGACCCGCAGGCGAAGTACAGCTCATCGGTGGAAATCAGGTTCAGGAGCACCACGTCAGCCCCCCGGGCGGTGGCACCGCGCGCGAAAGCCTGCAGGAACTCCGGCGACGACGGTCGCATATCCCCGCCCACCAGCACCCGCTGGCCCGACAACGACAGCACGTCCACAAAGGCCGCGCCAACTGCCTGCACGATGTCAGCCGTGATGGATTCCCCGACGATACCGCGCACGTCGTAGGCCTTGAAGGAGGGCGACAGGTCTATGGTCGATTCCGCTGCGTTGTTCACGGGACCTAGCCTAACGTGCGGAACCCGCTTGGCAGCGGAGGGATAAGCGGCGCCGCGGTCCGCTTTTCCACAGTGCAGCTCCGCTCCGATGGGCTGTCGGGGAGGCTGGGATACTGGAACCATGACATCCCCCCAGCTCTCAAATGCCGTTTCCCCTGCCGCCAGCAGCACCTACGAGCAGGCGCGGGGAATGCTGCAGGACCTGGTCGGATCCCCCGACGCCCAGTTTCACGACGGCCAGTACGAAGCGATCGAGGCGCTGGTTGACGGTGGACGGCGTGCCCTGGTGGTCCAGCGCACCGGGTGGGGCAAGTCGGCTGTGTACTTCGTGGCGTCCCTGTTGCTGCGCGCGCGGGGTGCCGGCCCGACGCTGATCGTCTCCCCGCTGCTGGCCCTGATGCGTGACCAGGTCGCTGCCGCCGAGCGCGCGGGGGTGCGGGCCATGGCCATCAACTCGGCAAACGCCACCGAGTGGGACACCATCCACGCCGCGCTCGCAGCGAACGAGGTGGACGTGCTGCTGGTCTCGCCCGAGCGACTGACCAATCCGTCGTTCCGCGAGACCCAGCTGCCGGAACTGATCCGACGGACCGGATTGCTGGTGATCGACGAGGCGCACTGCATTTCCGACTGGGGACACGACTTCCGGCCTGACTACCGGCGCATTGCCGACCTGATCGCGCAGTTGCCGGAAACCGTGCCGGTGCTTGCTACGACGGCGACCGCCAACTCCCGGGTGGTCGCGGACATCGAGGAACAACTCGGGGAAGGCGTATTCACCATCCGCGGACCGCTGGCGAGGGCCTCCCTGCGTCTGGGCGTGCTCCGGCTGCCTGATTCCCGGGGCCGGCTGGGCTGGTTGCTGACGCACCTGGCCGACCTGCCCGGCAGTGGCATCATCTACACACTCACCGTGTCCGCCGCCGAGGATACGGCGCGCCTGCTGGCCGACGCCGGACACCGCGTGCTGGCCTACACCGGGCGCACCGACCCGGCCGACCGGGAACGGGCGGAGCAGCAGCTCAAGGACAACGAGGTCAAGGCGTTGGTTGCCACCTCGGCGCTTGGCATGGGCTTCGATAAGCCGGATTTGGGCTTTGTGCTGCACCTGGGAGCGCCGTCCTCACCGGTGGCCTACTACCAGCAGGTGGGCCGTGCCGGCCGTGGCTCCGCCAACGCTGATGTGCTGCTTCTGCCGGGCAGCGAAGACCGCGACATCTGGCAGTACTTTGCCACCGCGTCAATGCCATCCGAAGAGAAGGCTTCAGCGGTCCTCACAGCGTTGGCCGAGGCCGGAGGCGCGCTCTCCACTGTCGCACTGGAAGCACGGGTGGACCTGCGCCGGACGCCCTTGGAGCTGCTGCTGAAGGTGCTCGCCGTTGACGGCGCGGTGGAACGGGTCGGTGGCGGGTGGCGGGCCACCGGCCAGCCCTGGTCCTACGACTCGGAGCGGTACGCACGCATTGCCGCGGCCAGGGTCGAGGAGCAGGACTCCATGGTGGTCTACGAACAGACCGGCGGCTGCCGGATGGAGTATCTGACCTCCGCCCTGGATGATGAGACGGCCGCTCCCTGCGGCCGCTGCGACAACTGCGCCGGCCGGTGGTTTGAGGAGTCCATCGATCCCGGTGCCGTGCAGTCCGCAGGCGCCACCCTGGAACGGGCAGGCATCCCCCTGGAGCCGCGGTTGCAATGGCCCAGCGGCATGGACCGGCTGGGGGTGCCGGTGAAAGGCAAATTGTCCGCCGGGGACCTGAACTCTGAGGGGCGTGCCCTGGCCCGGCTGACAGACCTGGGCTGGGGCGGGACCCTGCGTGAAGTGTTCGCTGCCGGAGCGGAGGACACCGAAATAACCCAGGCGTTGCTGCAGGCCTGCGTTGGCGTGCTGCGGGACTGGGGGCAGGCAGGGTGGTCCGGGCAAGGCCGGCCGGCAGCCGTCGTCTCCCTGCCGAGCCGAAGCAAGCCCCGCCTGGTGCAGTCCCTGGCGCAGGGCATTTCGGAGATCGGCCGGATTCCGTACGCGGGGGAACTGTCGCTGGCGCATGGTGGTCCCACGGGAGGCCGCGGCGGAAACAGCGCCTACCGGCTGGCAGGGGTCTGGGAGCGCCTGGTGGTGGGTCCCGAGCTTGCCGCGGCCCTCGCTCCTGCCGCAGGCCGGAGCGTGCTCCTGATCGATGACCTGGTGGACAGCCGGTGGACGGTCACAATCGCCGGCAAGGCCGTGCGTTCCGCTGGCGCTGGCGCCGTCCTGCCGCTGGTCCTGGCCCAGGCCGGCTGACCGGCGGCGCGACACCGACGGCGTAGGGTGCCGACGCGGGGGCCCTGGGTCCGGCCCCGGAAACGCAAAAGGCCCCCTCATTGAGGGGGCCAAACGCGGAGACGGGGGGATTTGAACCCCCGGTGGAGTTGTGCCCCACACTTCATTAGCAGTGAAGCCCATTCGGCCGCTCTGGCACGTCTCCATCGGCTATTGCTAGCCAACCAAGGGTACCCAGAGACCGGGGGCAGACGCAAAACGGGTCAAGTAACCCATACCCGGGACCCCAACCGGCGTCCGATTGCCGCCGGATCTCCTAGTCCCAGACGCTGACGCTGGCCAGGAGCGCCGCATCGGCGCCCAGCAGGTTCTTACCGGCGGGGGTGAGCGGAATGGGTGCCTGCCAGATGCCGTCGTTCTGTTGCTCCCATTGCAGCAAATGCTCCAGTTCGGATACTTCAGCGATGCGTCGGGGGATCTCGGTGTTCCAGGAGTACCGCAGTTCCTGAACCGAGGAGTCGTTACCCATGGCGACGTCCACGATCAGGCTGTCTTCCCAGTCGGCGATTTGTTCCAGGTGGTCAAAGAGACCGAATACGCCGCCACGTTCCTCCAGGGACAGGACCTTTAGGTGCAGGGCATAGCGGGAGGGCTTGCCGTCCGGACGTGCCAGCAGGTACGTGGTCACCAAGGGAACCGGCGACATTGGAGTGGGCTGGGCGCGTGCCTCGGCATTGAGGTCGATGGGGCAGTAGTGGTCCGCGCGTTGCTCATGCATGGCCACCGGCAGTCCGCGGATGGCCAGGCTGGTTTCGGCCTGCCACACCCTGTCGTCCTCGCCGCGAAAGTCGATGCCGCTCAGTCCCAGCTCCACCCGGAGGCCGCCGAAGAAGAACCGGCGCAGGTTCTGATACGCCTCTTCCGAGTTGACCAGGCCATAGCGGCCCGAGTGTGAGCGATGCACGTACGCGCGGGGGGAGCCGAAGACGTACGCGTTGCGGATGGCCACCAGCCCGTCACTTTGCACGCCCATGGCGCGCGTGGACCAGCCGCCGGCGACGTCGTAGTCCCTGGCGTTGGTGCCGACGATGCTCAGCGCCCGCCGGGGAGGAAAGGTGCCCACCATGCGCCTCGGGTCCCAGTTTTCCTCGGCCCGGGCCTGTTCGGCGGCAGCCGCCGGTAGCAGGTACTCCTGCATCCGGGGACGGGTGAAAATGTCCGAGCCCTGCGGTCCAAAGGTTTCCAGGATCCAGTCGCCGACGTTCCCGCCCAGTTCGACGTCGATGCCACCGTGCGGAGTGCCCATGGTGCACAGTTTGGACACCACCGTTTCGGGTTCCGCGAGCTGTTTTTGCAGGACGCTGCGGCAGATCAGTCCGCCCATGGAGTGCGCCACCAGATTCACCCGGGGGTTGCCGGCCGTCTTTTCGCGGACCAACGCGATGAAGGCTGCCAGGCCGGCCGCGGCCTGCTCAATGTCATAGGGCTTGGGTTCCCGGCCGAACGTGCCGCTGCTTTCGTCGTAGAACCGGTAAATCCAGACGCAGTCGGGCTGGAGTGAGCCCGGGGCGGCGTCCAGCAGGACCTGTTGCTGGCTTCCGCCCACCACCAGTTCGTACGAGTGCTCGCGGATCAGCCGCAGCAGGTTCCCTTCGAACTGGTAGAAGCGCGGTAGCCCGTTGATTCCCACCCGGATGTGGCTGGACCCTTCGTTGAAGCCATAAAACGGGTCATCCACCGCCGACTCAATGGCCTTCTGGCCGCCGGCGAAGCCCCGCACGTAGATGATGGGAATTCGCTCACCCATGGCCGAAGTATGGCCCCGTTGCCGGTCCCGGTCAAGGGAACGCCAACGGGGCCATCATCGCGATTCTGGGGGGCTAATTCACCCGGCAGCGCAGCGGCTGGCCGGTCAGGTGGCGCCCTGCCTCCTCCGCGGCGAGCCGCTGCAGGTTGGCCAGGGAATCGTCCGAGAAGAAGGCCGCGTGAGGTGTCAGCAGCACGTTGGACAGGGCGCGGAGCCGGGAGTCTGGCGCCAGGGGCTCCGGGTCGAAGACGTCCAATGCGGCAGCACCCAGCCGTCCGCCTTCCAGCGCGTCGGCGAGCGCCTCCTGGTCGACCAGGCCGCCACGGGAGGTGTTCACCAGCACGGCCCGCGGCTTCATCGTTGCGATGGTGGCGGCATTGATGAGTTGGTGGTTCCCCTCCGTCAGGGGCGCGTGCAGGGATACGGCGTGGGACCGGCTCAACAGCTCATCAAGGCTGACCGCTTCGATGCCCAGGGGTTCCAGTGCCTCCGCCGGAACGAACGGGTCGTGGGCCAGCACGGTGAAGCCAAAGGGACGCAGCCGGGCGGCAACGGCGCGGCCAATCCGGCCGGTTCCGATCAGGCCCACGGTGGTTTGCGCGAAGCCGGGCAGTGGACCCAGGTCGTTGGGCCGCAGCCAGCCATCGCTGCGGACCCTCGCGTCGAGTTCCTTGAGCTTGCGTAGCAGGGCCAGCAGGCAACTGACGGCATGGTCAGCCACGGTGTCAGGCCCGTAATCGGGGACATTGCACACCGCGATGCCAGCCTCCCGGGCGGCGTCCAGATCCACGTTGTCGTAGCCGATGCCGTACCGGATGACCACGCCACCTGGCGACATTTCCTGCAGCACTGCAGCGGTAATCGGAGCGAAGTTGACGAGCACGACGTCGGCTCCCTGCACCGCCTGGCGGGTGTCCGCTTCGGTGCTGCACTGGTGGTGGGCGAACGAGGCGCCGTGCTCCCGGGCGGTGGCGTGCTCCCGGTCCACGTTTCCGAAGGCCTGATCGGTGACGACGACCCTCATACTGTTGCTTCCTGGCCGGCGGTCAGCAGTCCGCGCAGCGCGAGGTTGCGCATCAGCGCGCCGATGCCGAAGGTCCAGGGCGGCGCCGATTCGGAGGAGCTGACCGTGTTGACCAGGGTGCCCAGGGCGGGCGTCGCGATCGATACCGTGTCGCCGTCGGAATGCGTGAAACCGGCGCCGGGCTCCCCGCGGTCCTGCGTGGGCGCGAACAGTGTTCCGGTCAACAGCACAAAGCCGTCGGGGTACTGGTGATGCGGACCCCAGGCGTGCTGGACCAGCTCGATAAGGTCACGGCTGATCGCGGACATGGAACTGGCCCCGGTCAGTTCGAAACCGTCGGTCCCATGGACCTGCAGGTGAATGTCCAGCTGCCGGGCGGAATCCAGGGTGAAGTGTTCGTCGAACAGCCTGATGAACGGACCCAGGGCACAGGAGGCGTTGTTGTCCTTGGCCTCGGTCAGAAGCAGGGCGCTGCGGCCCTCGAAGTCGCGCAGGTTCACGTCGTTGGCCAGCATGGCACCGACCGGCTGCCCGGCTGCGGTGACAGCCAGGGCGAGCTCCGGCTCGGGGTTGTTCCAGGTGGAACGGGACAACACGCCGATGCCTGCACCCGTACCGACAGCTGAGAGCACCGGTGCCTTGGTGAAGATCTCCGGGTCGGGTCCGATGCCTACTTCCAGGTACTGGGACCACAGTCCTTCCCGGATCAGCACGTCCTTGACCGCAGCGGCCTCGGGGCTGCCGGGGCGGACGTTGCCGATGGCGCCGCCGATGACCTGGTCCAGTTCTGCGCGGATCTGCTCGGCCCGGTCGCGGTTGCCGGCCGCCCGCTCCTCGATCACGCGCTCGAGCATGCTGTGCACGAAGGTGACGCCTGCGGCCTTGAGCACCTGCAGGTCCACCGGCGCCAGGAGTCGGGGCCGCTGCGGGTCCTGCTCCAGGGTCGCCTCCAGTACTTCCTGCAGCGGCCAGGTCTTGCGCGGTGTGGCGGTCCGGACCAGTTCGAGCAGGTCGGACCGTTCCAGCAGGGCGGAAACCGTCGGCTCGACGGCGGTCAGGTCCACCAGTTCGGCGCCGCGGACGGCGACGACGCTGGGTCCGTCCTCGGCCGGGTCGAAGATGCGCCCGACCAGGAGCGCCCGCGGGTCATCGGGAAGCAGGGCGGAGGGAGGAACAGAGGATATCAAGGGGGTGCCTTTCAGGGTTTGAGGGTGGGGAACGAGCAGGGAGCTAACCGGTTTCGGCGCTGTTGTTGGCCATGCTTTCAAACGAGCGCTCGCCGTGCACGGCCAATTCGGCCAAGGCCGCGTCCCGGTCCCCTGATTCCACGAGCTCCAGCAGGTGCCGGTGCCGGGCCGCATGGTGGTCGAGGTCTTCGTAGAACGTTTCCCGGGCGATCAGGTTACGGGCCATGCAGAGCAGCAGCTGCCGCTGGACCGAAGCGTAGGCATGGTTGAGCCGCTGGTGATCAGCGATGCCCACCAGGGCGTAGTGGAAGTTGTAGCCGGCCAGGACCAGGGCCCCACGATCCTTCTCCGCGGCGCAGCGCTCCATTTCCAGCAGGGCGGACCGTGCGGGCTCAAGCAGGGCGGGGTTCTTGACCGGAATGCCCAACTCGAAAGCCATCCGCTCCAGCACGGAACGCAGGGTGAGGATCTCGTACACATCCTTGTCAGTCAGCGTCGAGACGAACGACCCACGCCGCGGGCGGGTAACGATAAGCCCCTCATTTTCCAGGGTGCGGAACGCTTCCCGCAGTGGAGGCCTGCTGATGCTCAGTTCCTCGGTCAGCCGTTCCTCCAGGAGCCGCTCGCCGGGTTCGTATTCGCCCGAAAGGATTTTCTTGCGGATGGCGTCAGCGGCCAGGGTGACGAGGCTGGGCGGATGCACCAGGGAGGACAGCGGGCTGGCGCCTCCACCTGCCGCGGGGCCGCTGGCGGTGTTGTCGATCATGGGTTGATCCCTTTCGCTGTCCTTCGGGCAGTCTGCCCGAAACTTCTCCAAAAAGTCTATTGCTTATTGTCTACAAGATGCTGTAGACAATATCAGGACGTTCTTTTTGTTAGCAACGTCACACAGCGTACTCAGGATGAAACGCCCAAACGGTTCATTCACCGCTGGAAACGCTTTGACGACTACGAGGAGGTGGACAGTGAAGCAGAGTGGTGAGGGCCGAAGTATCGGCTTCATCGGCGTGGGCAACCTGGGCCAGGGCATGGCACTGAATCTGTTGGAACACGAGTGGCAGGTGACGGTCTATGACACCCAGGTCGAGCGCCTGACCGCCCTGGCCGATGCCGGCGCCGACATAGCCGCCGAGCCCCTGGACCTGGCCCGCTGCGGCATCATCTGCCTCGCGGTTCCCGACGACGACGCGGTGACAGCCCTGCTGCTGGGCACCGAGGGTCTGCTGCCGAAGCTGTCAGCGGACCAGCACGTGATCATCCACAGCACCATCCTCCCGGCCACCGCCAAGAACCTTGCCGCCGAGTGCGAGGCCGCGGGGGTCGGATTCCTCGACGCGCCGGTCAGCGGCGGCGCCGGCCGGGCCAGGACAGGCGATCTGACCCTGATGGTGGGGGGATCCGCCGACGTTCTGGAGCAGGTACGTCCCCTTCTGGACGATATGGCGTCCTCGGTCCTGCACCTGGGCGCCCCGGGCAGCGGCTCCGCCACCAAGCTCGCGAACCAGTTGATGATGTTCGCCGCCCTCGCCGGAACCCATGAAGCTTTGCGCCTGACGGCCGCCTACGGGGTCCCCGACAACAAGGTCCTTGAGGCGGTGAAGAGCAGCACCGGAGACACCTGGGTGGCACGGAACTGGGGGTTCTTTGACGACGTGGCAGCCGATTACAACCGGCTGGGCACACCGGTACGGCAGCGCCCCTGGAGCAAGGACCTGTGGGAAGTAACCATGGCGGCCCGTTCCGCCGGCGTCGAGGTTCCCTTCGCCGCGTTGCTCGCCCAGCTCCTTCCAGAGGTGGTCGAACAGCACGCCGATGCGACAGCATCCGAACACCCGATGAAAGGCAACACCGATGAGTGATGCCCCTGTGGCCCGGCCCCTTACCAACGCCGTCCGACCGGAGGTGCTGGCGGACAAGTCCGACGGCGGCGCCCGGCCGGCCCACGGCGCCCGCGGAACCCGAAACATGAAAAGCAAGACCCGCGAGGCCATCGCGGCCTACGTGTTCCTGATTCCCTGGCTGCTCGGCCTGGCCGGGTTCACTCTGGGCCCGATGATCTACTCCCTCTACCTGTCCTTCACCAGCTACGACCTGCTCAGTGACCCGCGCTGGGTCGGATTCCGGAACTACGTCCAAATGTTCACGGCGGACCCGCGCTACCTGAAGTCGGTCTCCGTCACGCTCATCTACGTTGTCGTGTCCGTGCCGCTGCTGCTGATCGTGTCCATGCTGCTGGCGTTGCTGCTGAACAAGAGCATGAAGTTCCTGACCGGGTATCGGGCGCTGTTCTACGTCCCCTCCCTGCTCGGCGCCAGTGTCGCCATTGCCGCGCTGTGGCGACTGGTGTTCGGGGCCGACGGCATCCTGAACAAGGCACTGGCCGTGTTCGGCATTCAGCACGGGAGCTGGGTGGGTAACCCCGATGACGCCTTAACCACCATCATCACCCTGACCCTGTGGGCCTTCGGATCAACGATGATCATCTTCCTGGCCGGCTTGAAGCAGATCCCCAAGGAACTCTCGGAAGCAGCGGCGATGGATGGGGCGGGCACCCTGCGACGCTTCTTCAGCGTCACCCTGCCCCTGATGACTCCGCTGATCTTCTTCAACGCCCTCATGGGCACCATTCACGCATTCCAGTCCTTCACCGGCGCTTACGTGGTGAGCGGCGGAACGGGCGGACCAGCCGACTCCACCCTCTTTTACACCCTCTACCTGTACCAGCGTGGCTTCGCCCAGCTCGACATGGGGTACGCCTCCGCGATGGCCTGGCTCCTGCTCGCTGTCCTGGCTGCCTTTTCAGCCTTCTTTTTCTGGACGGCCCGCTTCTGGGTCCATTACGGAGACGAGTCCTGATGACTACCACCACCCTGCCCAAAGCACCCCTGCAGATCTATCCCCGCCGGAAAACCACCAACCCCGTCCTGGCCGCCGTGATCCGGCACGCCCTGATCATCTGCGCCCTGGTCATCATGCTTTACCCGGTGATCTGGATGGTTTCAGCCTCGTTCCGGCCCGAGAACGAGATCTTCAACGGACTCGGCCTGTTCTCGCCCAACTTCACCCTGGACAACTACGTCAACGGGTGGACCTCCGGCAGCCTGAACTTTTCCCGCTACTTCCTGAATTCGTTCCTGGTCACCGTGCTCTCGATCGCCGGCAACCTGCTGGCCTGCTCCGTCACCGCCTACGCGTTTGCCCGGTTGTCCTTTCCGGGTAAGAAATTCCTGTTCGCGCTGCTGCTGGGCACCATGCTGCTGCCTTCCCAGGTGACCCTGGTGCCGCAGTACATCCTGTTCAACAAGCTGGAATGGATCAACACCTACCTTCCGCTCGTTGTGCCGCACTGGTTCGGCGTGGACGCCTTCTTCATCTTCCTGATGGTCCAGTTCATTCGTAGCCTGCCGCGGGAATTGGATGAATCCGCCCGACTGGACGGTTGCGGACACTTCCGGATCTTCAGCCGCATCATCATGCCGCTGGCCATGCCCGCCATCGGCACGACGGCCATGTTCACGTTCATCAACACGTGGAATGACTTCCTGGGCCCCTTGCTGTACCTGAACCGCACCGATCTGTGGACAGTGCCGTTGGGCCTCAACTCCTTCCTCGACGCCACCGGCGAAAGCTCCTACGGCGCGCTGTTCGCCATGTCGGTGCTGTCCCTGGCACCGATCGTCGGGTTCTTCATCGTCTCCCAACGGCTCCTTCTTGAAGGCGTCGCCACCACCGGACTCAAATAAAATGCGAAAGGCACAACACGTGAAAAGCACACGATTCACCCTCCTCGCCGGCGCTGCTGCAACGGCCATCCTGCTGGCCGGCTGCGGCGGTGGAACCTCCGTCACCGCCAACCAGGCTGGCACCTCCGCTCCGGACGGTAAGGGAGACGTCAAGGGCGATATCCAGGTGTCCTGGTGGGGCGGGGATTCCCGCAACCAAAAGACCAACGCCGTGATCGACATGTTCACCGGAAAGAACGCGGGGGTCACCGTAGACCGCCAGTCCGCCGACTTCGCCAAGTACTTCGACAAGCTCAACGTCCAGGCCGCCAGCAAGAACCTCCCGTGCGTGGTACAGCTGCAGGGCCGCCAGATCAACGACTACACCAAGCGCAACGTGCTCCTGCCGCTGGACGGCATGGTCGACTCCGGCGCCATCGACATCAGCGACATCCCCAAGGCCGTGGTGGACGCCGGCCGCGGAACCGACGGGAAACTCTACTTCCTGCCGTACGGTGCCGCCTACGACGCCGTCGGAGTCAACACCACCTTGGCCGACCAGGCGGGAGTAGGCCTGCCGGCGGACGGCTACAACTGGTCCGACTTCACCCAGTACCTGACCACCGCTCAGGCAAAGCTTCCGGAGGGCGTCACGGCGGCCAACATTGGTGGCGGCCGGCCCAACTACTTCATCGGCTGGACCCAGGCCAATGGCAAGACCCTGTTCGACAAGGACGGCAAGCTGGGCTTCAGCAAGGACGACCTGAAGCAGTACTGGGCCATGTGGGATGACCTGCGGCAAAAGGGTGTCACCATCTCGGCGCAAAAGAGTGCTGAGGAACCGACCGCCCCCGACCAGAGCTACCTGGCCCACGGCGAGAGCATGACTGACACGCTGCCCGGCAACGCCCTCACCCCGGCCACCAAAACCCTCACCGGCGCCAAGCCCGGCCAGGAAATGACCACCATCCCGTTCCCCAGCGGACCCAAGGGCTCGGGCAACGCGCTCTACCCCTCCGGTTTCGCCATCTCCGCGAACTGCAACAACATTCCGACAGCCGCCGCCTTCGTCAACTTCTTCACCAACGATTTGGAAGCTGGCAAGAGCTTCGCCTCGGATAACGGTGCCGCCACGAACACGAAGGTGCTCGACGCACAGCTGGCCGATCCGGCACTCTCTGCCACCAAGAAGCACGAGCTGGAGCTGTACAAGCAGATCATCGCCAAGAACCCGCCCACCATTGTCTTCCCCGCGGGCTACCAGTCCGTCTTTGAGGACTCCTTCAAGCGGGCCTACCAGGAAGTTTCCTATGGCCGCATGAGCATCGATCAGGCGGTGGACAAGTTCTTCACCGAGGCCAACGCCAAGCTCGGCCAGTAGTTACCACCACCAGCAGGGAGACTTCACCATGACAAGCCCTATCAACCAGCCGCCGGGACCTCCCGGTGCCCTCACCGGAATCCGCGTCCTGGACCTGACGCAGGTCATGTCGGGCCCCTTCTGCACCATGATGCTGGGAGACCTTGGCGCCGACGTCGTCAAGATCGAAAACCCGGAATCCGGCGACCAGACCCGCAAGTCCTGGGGTTACGCGGTTAAAGGCGAGGACAGCCGTGCCTTCCTGTCCCTGAACCGGAACAAGCGCAGCGTCTGTCTCGACCTCAAGGACGAGGCGGACCGCGCGGAATTCTACGCCCTGGTCCGAACGGCTGACGTGGTGATTGAGAACTTCCGGCCCGGAGTGACCGCCCGGCTGGGAATCGACTACGACACCCTCAAGGACCTGAATCCGGGCCTGATTTACGCCAGCATCTCCGGGTTCGGCCAGACCGGGCCCTACGCGAATTACCCTGGCTACGACCTGGTTGCCCAGGCCATGACGGGCGTCATGAGCATCACCGGGGAACCGGGGGGAGCGCCGGTCAAGTGCGGCCTCCCGGTCGCCGACCTGGGCGCCGGGCTGTTCTGTGCGGTGGGAATCCTTTCGGCTGTCATCGCCCGATCCAAGGACGGGCTGGGCCAGTACCTCGAAACTTCCCTGTTCGAGACGGCCCTGGCCCTGTCCGTGTGGGAATCCACCGAATACTGGGCCACGGGGGAAGTTCCCCAGCCGTTGGGGTCAGCCAACCGCATGTCGGCGCCCTACCAGGCCATCGCCACGCGGGACGGTTACATCACCATCGGGGCGAACAACGAAAAGCTGTGGCGCAAACTCTGTGCCGTGCTTGACGCCGGGGACCTGCTCAGTGACGAACGGTTTCTGGACAACAACCGGCGGATGGCGAACAGGGCGGAGCTCATCGGGGAATTGCAGCCCATCTTCACCCGCAGAAACACGGACGAGTGGGTCGCAGCCCTGCTCGAGGCGGGCGTTCCGGCCGGACCCATCCGGAACTACGCCCAGGTCCTCGACGGCGACCCGCACGTCAAGGCACGGGGCATGGTCTCCGCCGTCGACCATCCGGTGGAAGGGAGGGTTCCGGTGCTGTCCTCACCCATACGGCTGCACCGGACCCCGCCCGTCATCCGCAAGGCACCACCCCTGTTGGGCGCCGACACGCAGCAGGTGCTCGCCGAAGCGCGACGGCCGCTCCCGGCCGCCGCAGATCAATCAGCATGACGGCGGAAAAACCGGCGGGAAAACCGGCGGCAGGCACGACGGCGGCAGGCACGACGGTAGCCGACGCCACGGCGGGCGAGGGAGCAGCTGCCGACCCCGGTTCGGTGACCATCATCGAGCAGGACGACGTGGCGTGGGTGACCCTGACGAATCCCGGCCGGCTCAACGCCTTCACCTGGCGCATGTACGACGAGCTGGAAGGCCTGCCCGGCTATTTGCGGCAACGGCCAGCCGTCCGGGCAGTGGTCCTGCAGGGTACCGGCGGTGCTTTCGCCGCCGGAACCGACATCAGCCAGTTCACCCGGTTCTCCACCCCGGAACAGGGACTGGCCTATGAACATCGGGTGGCGGCAGTGCTGCAGGGCCTGATTGATCTGGCGATCCCCACCATCGCCGTGGTGTCCGGCCCCGCCGTCGGGGCCGGACTCGCGGTGGCCGCAAGCTGCGACATCGTCCTGGCCACCCCCGACGCCGTGTTCGGTGCCCCCATCGCGCGGACGCTGGGAAACTGCCTGCCGGCCGCCGTCGTCGCCCGGCTGCACGCCCGGCTGGGCGTGGGACGGACCACCGCAATGCTGCTCACCGCCACGCTGGTACCGGCCGAGGAGGCCGCCGTTGCCGGCTTTGTCCACAAGGTCTTCGCCCCGGAGGACCTGTCCGACGAACTAGCCCTGCTGCTGAAGCGTGTCCGCACCGGAGCGCCGCTAACGCTTGCCGCGCTGAAGGAAACCGGCAGGCGCGTGGAGGCCGCGGCCCCGCCCGTGGACTCCGATGACCTGCTCAGGAGCTGTTATGGCAGCGAAGACTTTCGGGAAGGCGTCGCAGCCTTCCTGGAACACCGACACCCCATCTGGAAAGGACGCTGACCGCGTGACCCGAACCATCGACGCCCATCACCATTTTTGGCGCACCGCTGCCCAGGACCAGCCTTGGCGGGACAGTTCCCACCAGGCCCTCGCGGAGGACTTCGGGCCGGAGGACCTCGGTCCGGAACTGGCCGCTGCAGGAATCGACGCCACCGTCCTCATCCAGTCCGTCGACGAACCGGCCGAGAATGACCGGCTCGCGGCGTACGCGCAGAGTGACCTGGTGGCCGGCGTGGTCGCCTGGTTGCCCCTGGCGGATCCGGCTGCGGCGCTCGCCGAACTCGACCGGATGTCCATTCCCAAGCTCAGCGGCGTCCGCACCCTGATCGCCCGCGACCCACTGGACTGGCTGGTGCGGCCGGAATCCCTGGACCTCTTTCGGGAAATCGCCCGACGGGGACTGGCGTGGGACGTTGTCCCGGTCACCAGCGAACAGATCACCGCCGTCGGAAAGCTGGCCGACGCCGTACCGGAACTGCGCATGGTCATTGACCACCTGGGCCGGCCTCCACTGGACACCGGAGCCTGGCAACCCTGGGCCGGTCACCTCGCGGAGTTGGCAGGGAACCCGTCGGTGGCGGTCAAGGTCTCCGTGGGAATTGATGTCCTCACCTCCTGGGATTCGTGGCGCGGGCCGGACCTGCTTCCCTACGTGGAATGGGTTGGTGCCCGTTTCGGCGCCTCCCGGCTCATGCTCGCGAGCAACTGGCCGGTTGTGCTGCTCAAGAGCAGGTACGGCCAGGCCTGGTCTGATCTTTCCGCCGTCGTGGCGGAGGTGTTTTCCGACCCGCAGGACCGGTCCCTGGTCCGGGGCGGGACGGCCGAGAACTGGTACCGCCTGACCGGCGGCACCGCCAGCGTTTTCAAGGAGGTGCAGGCCGCAACAGCGAACTCTTCCGCCATCGGAATCTGACCCCTAAGCCGGAAACCATAAGGCAGCACACGGCACGCTGCACAACAGCACCGAATGATCACCAATAACAAGGAGTTTTTCCGCAATGACGATCACCACCTCCTCCAAGCAGGTCTCCTACAGCCAGGCCGATCCGGCCATTTTGGGCAGCCTCTACCAGCACCTTCGCGTCTGCGACGTGGTGGATGCCCTTGATGGCATCGGCTACTTCAACATCGGGCTGATGGACCCTGAAGTCCGGCCGCTGTGGCTGGGCATGAACTTCTGGGGAGAAGCGGCAACGATCCGTTGCGTCCCCTCAAACAAGCCCATGTGGAAGCTGGAAACCACTGAGGACATTGTCGCCGCCCACGGCCGCTGGTTCGCTGAGACCAGCCACGCCCGGTTGCCGGAAAACCTGAACCCCGGCCACGTCGTCGTCATGGACGCCGGTGGCGGACCCGAGGTGGGCTTCTGGGGTTCCGAGAACGCCATGGCCACCGTCCTGGGCGGCGCCGTCGGCATCATCACTGACGGCTACTGCCGCGACACGGCAGAAATCGCCGCCCAGCGCAGCCCTGTCGTAGCGCGCCACCGGGGCCGCACCATCATCCCCGGCCGCATCCAGGCCATCGAAACGCAGACCACCATCGCCTGCGGCGGTGTCCAGGTGAACCCCGGCGACATTGTTGGAGCCGACGATGACGGCGTCGTGGTCGTGCCCGCCCACGTCGCCCAGGAAGTCGCGGTGCACGCCCGGGCCATCCTGCTGGCGGACATGGCCTCGCGCCGCAAGCACTACGCCAATCTGGGCTACACGCCAGACAGCAGCGTGGACATTGACGCCATCGAGGCGTACTTCGCCAACGTCTAACCCGGGATTCCCGGGCGAGGGGGATGCGCCGCCGCCAGCGGCGCAGGGAAGGGCCGCGGCCTGCCGGGCCGCGGCCCTTCCGCGTTTTCCCGACGGACAGGGTCCGGCTAGGGTCGAGGAAACAATTCCGCGAAGGAGCTTTCCATGGCACCGCAGCAGCCCTATCTGCACCACCTGACAGCGGTGCTGGCCGCCCCCGTCCAGGCCTGGGCAGCGCCGGACGGGCAGGTCACCGGGAACGGCGCCGAGGGCGTCTACTGCGGCGACGACCGGGTCCTGGACCAGGTGCTGCTGACCGTGAACGGAAACGAACCCGAGTGGATCTCCACGCGGACCCAGGACGCCGGAACCGTCGAGCATCTGTACTTCCTGCGCGTCGACAGCCCGGTGGCCGACCCGCTGGTGCAGCTCCTCCACACCCGGAGGGTGACCAGTGACGGTGTGCGTGAAGTCCTCCGGCTGGAGTCAGCCCTTGACGGGGCCACCACAGTGCACCTGCAGATGCAGCTGCGACGCAATCACCGCACCATGGCGGACATCAAGTCCGGCCGCAATGTTGCCGGCGAGCCGCCGCAACGTGCTGCGGCCCTGCACTGGCGGTGGCGTGACGACGGAACAGCCGCCAGGATTGAGCCGGGCTCCGCGACGGTGACGGACGACGGCGACGTCGTTTATCTGCGCTGGGAGGTGCTGTTGCCGCCCGGGGAGCCGGTGGAGCTGTTCTGGCGCCTTCACCTTACCGACGCCGGCGCCCCCTTGATGGGCTGCCGGACGGCGCCCCTGGACGTGCCCCCGGTCAACCAACCGCGGGTGCAGCGCCTGCTGGACCGGGCCATCCAGGACGTCAACGCGTTGCGGATGGCACCGGTCGACGCGCCCGGCGACGGATTCCTGGCCGCCGGCGCGCCCTGGTACTTCACCCTGTTCGGCAGGGACGCCCTGATATCGGCCCTGATGCTGCTGCCCATTGACCTGAGCCTGGCGGGCGGAACCCTCCGCGCCCTGGCTGCCCGGCAGGGCACCCAGGCGGATGTGTCCACGGCAGAGCAGCCCGGAAAGATCCTGCACGAGCTGCGGCGGGAGGCCAACAGTTTCGGCGAGGGGGGCACCACCATCACGCTGCCCCCGGTGTACTACGGGACCATCGACGCAACCCTGCTATGGATCGTCCTGCTGCACGAAGCCTGGCGCGCCGGACTGCCGGACGGGGAGGTGGCCCAGCAACTCGAGCCGTTGAAGCGGGCGTTGGGATGGTTGCGCGATTGGGCCGACCCTGACGGGGACGGCTTTCTGGAATACCTGGACGCGTCCGGCTCCGGGCTGGCGAACCAGGGATGGAAGGACTCGGCCGACGCCATCCGCCGGCAGAACGGTTCCCTGGCTCCGGGCCCGATCGCGCTCGCCGAGGTGCAAGGCTACGCGCACCGGGCGGCGCTCGCCGGTGCCGCCCTGTTGGACCATTTCGGCCAGGAGGGCGCCGGGTTCTGGCGCGACTACGCCCGGCGGCTCAACGAACGCTTCCGCGCCCAGTTCTGGTGCGCCGACGCTTCCGGCCCCTATCCGGCACTCGCCCTGGACGCCGGCAAGAACAGGGTGGACGGAATCGCCAGCAACATGGGCCACCTGCTGGGCACCGGATTGCTGAACCCCAAGGAGGAAACCCTTGTGGTGCGCCGGCTGATGGACGCCGACCTGTTTTCCGGTTACGGCATCCGGACCTTGTCGCACAGTAACGGCGCCTACTGGCCCACCCGGTACCACGGTGGATCCGTTTGGACCCATGACACCGCCCTGATCCTGCTTGGCATGCGCCAGGCCGGCTTCACCGCGGAGGCAGCGGAGCTGGCCACCGCTCTGCTGGACGCCGCCGAAGCCTTCGACTGGCGCCTGCCCGAACTGTTCTCGGGAGCCCCCGCGGCGCAGGGGCCTCCCGTTCCCTATCCGGCGTCATGCCGGCCGCAGGCCTGGGCCGCGGCCTCCGCCGTTCCGATCGCCGTCGCCTTGGGCGCGCTGCCGGAACGCTGACGGTTCGACGGCCGACCCTTCGGAACGCCGACGACTGAGCCGTCGGAACGACGGCGCTACAGCGGTTGCCGAAGCGAACCCGTCAACGCCCGCCACAGGAACTCGTGGCTGGCCGTGTGCAGCCTGGCCGCCTGCCGGTTGTCGCTGGCTCCGGCGTGGCCGCCCTCGAGTGACTCGTAAAACCAGACATCCGGCACGCCCAGGTCTTCCATCCGGGCGACCATCTTGCGGGCCTGCACGGGTCCTACACGGTCGTCCGAGGTTGCCGTCCAGATGAACGCCGGCGGATAGTCCGTTCCGGCCTGCAGCAGGTGGTACGGCGAGAAGGTCCGGATAAACTCCCATTGCTCCGGCAGGTCCGGATTACCGTACTCGGCGATCCACGAATACCCTGCGGAGAGCTTGGTGTAGCGGCGCATGTCCAGCAGCGGCACACCGCAGGACACCGCACCGAAGAGCTGCGGATACCGGGTGAGCATGTTCCCCACCAACAGCCCGCCATTGCTGCGCCCCTCACAGCCCAGGCGTTCGCGGGACGTGACTCCGCGGCGCACCAAATCCTCCGCCACCGCCGCAAAGTCCTCGTAGGCTCGGTGCCGGTTTTCCTGCAGAGCTGCCCGGTGCCAGCCGGGCCCGTACTCGCCGCCACCCCGAATGTTGGCCACGACGTAAACGCCGCCCCGTTCCCTCCCGGCCACCAGTGCACGCCTGTCCAGCCAGGTCCGTCCCACGGCACCGCTGTAGGCCGGGGTGCGGGAGATTTCGAATCCGCCGTACCCGCTCAGCAGGGTCGGATTACCGCCGTCGAGCGCCAGTTGCCGCGACGCGACCTGAAAATACGGCACCCGGGTACCATCCAGCGACACCGCGAAGTGCTGCTGCACCTCATAATCGTCCTCCGGGAAAAACGACGGCGCCGCCCGGACCGGCGTCGCGCCGGATCCCACGCCCGCGCCGCTTCCCGCAGCCGTCCCCGCGCCGCTTCCCGGGTCGGGATGCCCCAGCGTGCCGCGGCTCAGGGTGCTGGGCGTCAGGAAGCCCGAGGAAACCTGCCAGTAGTCATCCCCGTCCTCGTCGTCGACGGCGGAAACGTCCACGGTCTGCAGCGGCGGGCAGCCCTCCAGCGGCCTGTCGGACCAGGTTCCGGGTTCCACCACCCGAACCTGCGAGGACACATCGGCCAGCAGATTCAGCAGCAGGAAATTCTCTGTCCAGGACCAGGACTGCAGTGACGTGCGCGCGTCAGGGAGGAACGCCTGTACCAGGTTCCGGTCACCGGCAAGGAAGGCTTCCAGCTCGATGGCCAGCAGCGATCCTCCCGGATGCAGGGTCTGGCCGACCTGCCAGTCCTCCCGGGGCCGCAGCAACAGCCACTGCCGGTGCAGCGACACGTTGACCGTGTCCGGCACCTCGACGCGCACCCAGTCGTCCCCGCGGCGCAGATACGTGCGGCTGGAAAAGAAGTCGACGACGTCGAAGGCCAGGTCCCGTTCGAAGCCCGGCGTCGGATCGTGGGCGACGGAGCCGGTCAGATGCTCCGGCGGCACCTCAAAGTACAGCTCCGCTTCCGATAGCGTGCCACCCCGGCGCAGAATGCGGGAACTGCGCGGGTAGCTTGAGGTTGTCAGCGAGCCGGGGCCAAAATCGGTTCCCACATACAGGGTGTCCGCGTCCAGCCAGCTCAGCCGGGTCTTGGCAGTGGGCAGGACGAAGCCTCCGGCCTCCGGGTCCACGAAACGCCTGTCCTCCAGGGCGAATTCGCGGTAGGTGACAGCGTCACCTCCGTCGGGGGAGAGGGCCACCATGGCACGCTCGTAGGGAGCATCCGGGTCGATGGGCCGCAGGAGTGCTGCGCCGGCCCACACCCACGGCACGCCCTCCCCGGCGCTGAGGCCGTCCAGGTCCAACAGCACGTCCCAGTCGGGATGATTCGATCGGTAGCTCTCCCAGTCGGTTCGACGCCACAAGCCGCGCGGGTGCTCCTGGTCCCGCCAGAAGTTGTAGTACCAGCTTCCGCGCTTGGTCACCATGGGAATCCGGTCGGTGGAATCCAGCACCTCCAATACCCGGCTCTCCAGCGCGGAGTAATCGGGGGTGACCAGCAGGGCGTCACTGCGGGCGTTATGTTCGCTGACCCACTCCAGCGGTGCTGCACCGGAGATGTCCTCCAGCCACAGGAACTCGTCCCGGCCTTCGGTGTCCGGCAGGGTTTCGGGCACGATTCCGGCAGCATCCGGGGCGTTGGGCGTCATCCGTCCATCCTAGGCACGGCGACGGCTCGGATAGGCTCAGGGTATGGCGAATAGGGGCTCCGTGCGAGTGGCAATCCTGGGTGCGGGCCCACGCGGAACCTCGGTACTGGAGCGGCTGATCGCGAATGTCGTGGCAGAAGACGGCGGCGCCCCACAGCTTGACGTGCACCTGGTGGACCCCTATCCGGCCGGGCCCGGGCATGTGTGGCGCACCGACCAGTCCCGGCTGTACCTCATGAACACGCAGTCCTTTTACCCGACCCTCGTCCCCGATGGCGAACTGCCCGCCCCCTCGGCGACCGGACTGAGCTTTGAACAATGGCGGCAATTGCAGCGCGCCACGCCCGACGGCGGCCTGTCCAGGGAGGAGCGCTCGGAACTGGCAGCCCTGGGGGCCACCGGATTCCCCAGCCGAGCGCTGTATGGACGCTACCTTCGCTGGACCTTCGAGCAGCTGATGGACCGGTTGCCGGACGGAATGACCGTGCACCAGCACCGGACGGAAGCGCACCAACTCCGACCCGGGCCTGACGGCGGCTACGAGGTGTCGCTGGCCGACGGAACGGTCCTCAGCGTGGATCGGGCAGTGCTGGCCCTTGGCCACGTGGACTCGGTCCTCAGCAGCGAGCAGCAGCGGCTCGCCGATGCGGCGGCCCTGCTGGATCTGGGTTATTGGCCGCCGGCGGTTCCCAACGACGTGGATTGGACCAGGGTGCCGGCCGGTGAACCGGTCCTGATCCGGGGCATGGGATTGAACTTCTTTGACGTCCTGGGCCAACTGACGGAGGGCCGTGGCGGCCGCTTCGAAACCACCGGCGGGTCGCTAGGCGAAGCTTTCCGGTATCTGCCCTCCGGCCGGGAACCGCTCGTGGTCGCGGCGTCCCGCCGCGGGGTGCCCTACCGCGCCAAAGCGGAGCTGGACAGCTACTATCCACGCTCGGTTCGGCTGCGGTTCCTCACCCGGGACAGGGTGGCTGAGCTGATCGCCGGCACCGACCGGCCTGGTTTCGACCACGACCTGTGGCCACTGTTGCGGCGTGATGCCTTGTGGGCTTACTACTCCACCCTGGTCCGGTTTCAGCCCGAGCACGTCCGGGACCCGGCCTTCCTGGACCGCCTGGACGAGGTGCTGGCCTCGGATGCGCCCGACTGGCCGGACCGGGTGCGGAACCTGACGCGGGACGCCGTGACGCCGGCCCTCCAGTTGGATCTGGAGGGACTGGCGCGGCCCCTCGCCGGGCGGCATTTTGAAAGCCCGAACCACGTGGCCCAGGCTGTGCAGGAGTATCTGCAGTCGGACGCCCGCAGCTCTGCCGCGGGCGAGCGGGACCCGTTGAAGATGGCCATCGGTGCCCTGAACGCCGGCCGCGCCGTGATCAAGGAGGCCGTGGCCGACGGCGGCATTCCGGACGAATCCTGGCTGGGGGAGCTCCGCGGCTGGTTTGAAGGTTTTGTGGAGGGGCTGGCCAGCGGGCCGCCGGCCCTCCGCATGGAGCAGTTGGCTGCCTTGGTGCGGGCCGGTGTCGTGCAGTTCGTCGGCCCCGACCCGGTCTTCGGTGTGGACGAGGACCGCGGAACCTTCACCGCCGCGTCCCCCTGGGTGGAGGCCCCGCCGTGGCGGGCCCGGCACCTGATCGAGGCCATGGCGCCGGCCAACCGGCTGCTGCAGGCAGGCTCACCGCTGCTGGGCCAGCTGCTCGCCGAGGGGCTGGTGCGGCCACGAACCATGCTCGCTGCCGATGGTGCGGCAGTTCCCACCAGTGGCGTGGATGTCACCCTGCCGCCCTACCGGGCCGTGCACCGGGACGGCTCGGTCCAGGCCGGACTCTACGTCCTGGGCCTGCAGTTATCCTCCGTGCAGTGGGGGACGGCCATCGCCGCGCAGGCTGCAGCCGAGTACCCCAGCGGTTACCGGACGCTGCTCGACGCCGACCGGATCGCCCGCGACATCCTCGCAGCAGCGCCCGGATAGGAGTTGCCCTGCGGTCGGCTTCAGCCCGGCCAGAACGCAAAAGTGCCCCCGCCGCTGGCGGGGGCACTGGGTGCGGAAGGTAAGAGATTCGAACTCTTGGTACGGGGTTACCGCACACTGGTTTTCAAGACCAGCTCCATCGGCCGCTCGGACAACCTTCCTGACGCTTGTAGTCTTTCATATGGTCCGGACTGCCACAAAAAAGGCGGCAGGCGAGGTAAGGCGGGAGAGGGTGCGATGAAGGCGATCGGTATTCGGGCGGCAGGCGGCCCGCAGATGCTGGAATTGCAGGAAGTTCCTCCGCCCGTACCTGGACCGGGTGAGGTCGTCATCGACGTCGTCGCGGCCGGCATCAACCGCGCGGACGTGCAGCAGCGCCGCGGACTGTACCCGCCGCCCCCCGGCGCCTCGGACATTCCGGGCCTGGAAGTCTCGGGCCGGATCTCCGGCTTCGGCAGCAATGTCGCCCGGCCCTTCGCCAAGGGCGACAAGGTGGTGGCCCTGCTGTCCGGCGGCGGTTACGCCCAGCAAGTGGCGGTACCCGCCGAACAGGTGCTGCGCATCCCGGACGGCATCGACCTGGTCACCGCGGCCAGCCTGCCCGAAGTCGCCGCCACCGTCTACTCCAACCTGTTCATGACCGCGCAGCTGCAGCCCGGTGAGACCGTCCTGATCCACGGCGGGACCGGTGGCATCGGGGCGATGGCCGTGCAGCTGGCCAAGGCGCTTGGCGCGACGGTCGCCGCGACCAGCGGCAACGCCGAGAAGATCGCCACGCTGAAGGCCTTCCTCGGAGCAGATATCGCCATCAACTACAACGAGCAGGACTTCGTCGAGGAACTGCGCCGGCACACCGGAGGGCATGGCGCTGACGTGATCCTCGACGTCGTCGGTGCCAAATACCTGCAACGCAACGTCGATGCGCTGGCCAACTACGGTCGGCTGGTCATCATCGGCATGCAGGGCGGCACGACGGCCGAACTCAACCTGGGCCAACTGGTCAGCAAGCGGGCCGCCATTATCGGCACCACGCTGCGCGCCCGGCCCGTGTCCGAAAAGGGAGCCATCATGAGCGAGGTCCGCGAACACGTCTGGCCGTTGCTCACCGAAGGCAAGGTTCGCGCCCTCGTCGACAAGGCCTTTCCGCTCGCCGAGGCGGCCAAGGCCCATGAATACTTTGACTCAGGCGAACACATGGGCAAGGTCCTGCTCCTGCTCTAACCTCTCCGGGACGGCCTTCCATTGCTATCGTCAAAGAGTGGGCAGCCGTGCGTCGAAGCGGACCCGGCCGCACCGCGCAGAAACATCAGCTCAAGGAAGAGACATGAACCAGAAACGCAGAAACAATACGACCGGGACCGACGTCCTGGTGCAGGATCCGCAGTTGCCGCCGGTTGCAGTCGAGCCGGCAGCTGTCGAGCGGGCGGGCCGCTGGACACCGGCCAAAATAGCGCTCTGGGTGGCCATCGCCCTGCTGGGCGGTGTTGCGTGGGTGGTGCTGGCAGTGGTCCGCGGCGAGACGGTCAACGCGGTCTGGTTCGTCTTTGCCGCGGTATGCACCTACCTGATCGGTTACCGGTTCTATTCCAAGGTGATCGAGAAGTTCCTGCTCAAGCCCAACGACGTCCGCGCCACCCCCGCTGAGTACAAGGCCGACGGCAAGGATTACGTCGCCACGGACCGTAACGTGCTGTTCGGCCACCACTTCGCCGCCATCGCCGGAGCCGGACCATTGGTTGGACCCGTGCTCGCCGCCCAGATGGGCTACCTCCCCGGCACCATCTGGATCATCGTCGGCGTCGTGCTGGCGGGAGCCGTGCAGGACTACCTGGTGCTGTTCTTCTCCATGCGCCGCGGCGGCCGTTCCCTGGGCCAGATGGCCCGCGAAGAGCTCGGCGTGATCGGCGGCACCGCTGCCCTGGTTGCGACCCTGCTCATCATGATCATCATCGTGGCCATCCTGGCCCTGGTGGTGGTGAACGCCCTCGGTGAGAGCGCCTGGGGCGTCTTCTCCGTCTCCATGACCATTCCGATCGCCCTCTTCATGGGCTGCTACCTGCGCTTCTGGCGCCCGGGCAAGGTCACCGAAGTCTCCATCATCGGCTTCGTGCTGCTGATCGCGGCCATCATCGGCGGCGGCATGGTGGCCGGCACTGACTGGGGCTCCGCCTTCTTCCACCTCGACCGGACCACGATCGCCTGGGGCATCATCATCTACGGCTTCATCGCCGCTGTCCTGCCGGTCTGGCTGCTCCTCGCCCCCCGCGACTACCTCTCGACCTTCATGAAGATCGGCACCATCGTGATGCTCGCCGTGGCGATCATCGTGGTCCGCCCCGAAATCACCGTTCCGGCCTTCAGCGAGTTCGCCGGTAAGGAAAACGGTCCGGTTTTCGCCGGGGCACTCTTCCCGTTCCTCTTCGTCACCATCGCCTGCGGAGCCTTGTCCGGCTTCCACGCCCTGATCTCCTCGGGCACCACCCCCAAGCTCATCGAGAAGGAACGCCAGACCCGCTTCATCGGGTACGGCGGCATGCTGATGGAATCCTTCGTGGCGATCATGGCGCTGGTCGCTGCGGTCTCCATCGACCGGGGCATCTACTTCGCCATGAACGCCTCCGCGGCTTCGACCGGCGGCACCATCGAGGGGGCCGCGGCGTTCGTCAACTCCCTGGGGCTCACCGGCGTGCACCTCGATCCGTCCACCCTGGCGCAAACAGCCAGCGACGTCGGTGAAACAACCGTCGTTTCCCGCACCGGTGGTGCACCGACCCTGGCCGTCGGCCTGTCCCACATCATGCACCAGCTCATCGGCGGCACGGCCATGATGAGCTTCTGGTACCACTTCGCGATCATGTTCGAGGCGCTGTTCATCCTGACCGCCGTCGACGCCGGCACCCGGGTGGCGCGCTTCATGCTGCAGGACTCGATCGGGAACTTTGTGCCCCGGTTCAAGGACACGTCCTGGCGCGTTGGCTCCTGGCTCTGCACCGCCGTCATGGTGGCCGGCTGGGGTGCCATCCTGATCATGGGCGTCACCGACCCGCTGGGAGGCATCAACACCCTGTTCCCCCTGTTCGGCATCGCCAACCAGCTGCTGGCTTCCATCGCCTTGGCCGTCTGCCTGGCCATCGTGGCCAAGCGGGGCTCCTTCAAGTACCTGTGGATGGTGGCGCTGCCGCTGGCGTTCGTGGCCGTGGTAACCATCACGGCCTCGTTCCAGAAGATCTTCTCCCCGGTCCCGGCCGTGGGGTACTGGGCACAGCACAACGCCTTCCAGGGAGCGCTGGACGCAGGCAAGACAGAGTTCGGAACCGCCAAGACCACCGCGGCCATGGAAGCGGTGGTCCGCAACACCACGGTGCAGGGAACCCTGTCCATCATCTTCGTGGTGCTCTCCATTGTCGTCATCATCGCCGCCCTGCTGGTCACCTGGCGGGCGTTCCGCAATGGTGGCGGGACCAGCAATGAAGACCCGGCAGTGCCGTCGCGCATTTTCGCTCCCGCAGGCTTCCTGGCCACCGCGGAGGAAAAAGCCATCCGTGCCCAGTGGGCCGGCCGCCCGGCGGGACGCACTCCCGCACGGTCAGGTCACTGAGATGGACGCCGCAGCCACGCTGGCGGCCGGCGCGCGCGCCTTCACCGCCTACGTCCAGGGCGTGCTCGGCGAGGACGCCTACCGGAAATACCTGCAGCATCGGGAAGCAACGCACTGCGACGAGCCGCTGCTGACCGAACGGGAGTTCTGGCGGGACCGCATGGACCGCCAGGACCATAATCCCCAAGGACGCTGCTGCTGAACGGCAGAGCAGGTTCCGCCATCGGAACCGGCCTACGGCACGGGCGTCCGCATTTCTGCGGGCGCCCGTTCCGGCATGAGACGATGACAAAATGAGCAACGATTCCGACGTTCCCGTAGAAGGCACGCCCGTCGAGCCCGGTTCCCTGCCTGGCTCCGGATCCCTACCGGGACTGACCGCACCGGACCCGACCAGCGGCGTCGGCGCACCGGACCTGGCCCCGGAAGGATCCGCACCGGCCGGGGACGGGGCATCCGCCGGAAAGCCGAGGCACACGGCCCTGCGGGACCTGGTGGACGAACCGGCAAAGGTCATGCGGATCGGCACCATGATCCGGCAGCTTCTTGAAGAGGTGAAGGCGGCTCCGCTGGATGAAGCAGCCCGTGAGCGGCTGGCTGAGATCCATGAACGGTCCATCCGGGAACTGGAGGATGGGCTGTCGCCGGAACTCGTCGCGGAACTGCGCCGCATCCATCTTCCCTTCGACCAGGAAGCCCCGTCCGACGCTGAACTGAGGATCGCCCAAGCGCAGCTGGTCGGCTGGCTGGAGGGCTTGTTCCACGGCATCCAGACGGCCATGGCGGCCCAACAGCTCGCCAACCAGCACAATGCCGTCCAGCAGCAGCTCCGGCAGCTTCCGCCGGGCACGGTCATCGCCCCTGGTGTGGTTATCGGTGAAAACGGTGAACCGCAGCGCGCGGACGGCATGCCCTCGGGCGGTCCGGGGCTCCACGACCAGGATCGGGACCGCGGCCACGGCCCGGGCCAGTACCTGTAGCCCACGTCGGTGAGGTTTTTCGCTGCTGCCCGGCAGGGCCGCCGGGACGACGCCGAATTGGGCCAGGGGGTTTGGCGGCGCGCCCATGACCGGTTCCACCGCGGCCTGGACCGGTTCCACCAGATGCTGGAGGGCGTCGAGGACCAGCAGCTCTACGCGGACCTGGTGCCCCTGGCCAACGGCCTTGCCGACCTGCAGCCGCGGGTCCGCACCATCTGTGCAGCCGCCCAGGCCATCGGGCCCAGCAACGGACTGGACATTCCCGGCAGCCCCGGCGGGTACCTGAACGAACTTCACCGCGCTCTTTCCCGCGCGGGCAACGCGCTGGCCACCGCCGCGGAGGCTGTGGCGATGGTGCGGCTGGGGGCTGGCTCGGTGGCCAGCGTGCAAAACCGCACTTCCA